>JBDTJI010000280.1:0-13372 GCA_039935935.1 Ginsengibacter sp.
GAGTTATCCCTGTCTTTTGTATCTAACGTCACTCCCCTGCCAAGCAAAGAAGCTATGGTAACAGAATAAATATCCCCGCCTTGTGTCATGTCAAACAAAAAAGAAAGATTAAAACCTTTAAACGATATGGCATTTGTAATACCTAATTTATAATCCGGGTTAGGGTTTCCTGCATAGCCTGGTTCTAAACTTTCAATCATCATACCGGTAGCAGGATTAATCAACGGAAGGCCGTCAGCGGTTCTATCCACCTTCGTACCATATAAATAACCAAACGGCAAGCCCGGCTCAAGGTACGTTTGAATGGTATTAGTTATCCCCCCGCCAATTGGCGTTCTGGTAAGGCCTTTGGCTAATTTCACTACTATATTTTTATTCTTCGTAAAAGCTCCTCTGATCTCCCACATGAAATTATCTGTAACTATCGGACGCAGAGTAAGGCCAATCTCAACTCCTTTGTTGCTTATTTCGCCAATATTGGTCAAAAAGCTACCATAGCCGGTACTTCGTGGAATATCTACGGCATAAATCAGATCAGTGGTAGTTTTGCTATAAACAGTCACATCTAAATCCACCCTGCGCTTAAATAAGGAAAGATCCAACCCGCCCTCCCATTCTTGCGTAAATTCGGGTGTTAAATCAGGATCAACCGTCTGAGAGGTAAGGCCCTCCGTAGATGCTAGAGCCGTGCTGAGACTTGCGCTGGGTCGCCCTAAAAAATTGGGATTAATTTTAAAAACATCCTGTCCCTGATTAGATTCGGCATCATTACCCACTTTGGCCCATCCGACTCTTAGTTTACCATAATCTAGCCAGTTAGACTGCAGTTTAAATGCATCTGTCCATACAAATGATCCGGATACCTGGGGATAGAAATAACTTGCGTTTTTATAAGGAAGAGTAGAAGTAAGATCATTACGACCGGACAAATTTAAGAAAGCAAAGTTTTTATAACCTATTGTTGCGTCTGCGAAGAAGCCTACCAATCTTTGATTGAACCTGCTATCGTCATCAAAACTCTGGGTTGCCGTGTTTTTAAGATTGTATATTTTAGGAACCACAAAGTCAAGGCCCGTGTTGGTTTGCCTTCTTGATGTACGTTGGTTGATGTCATTACCTAATTTAAGATCAAGAGTAAAATCATTTCCTATCTTAGGAGAAAAAGAAGCTACCAGGGTGGATTGTAGTTCAGTCTCTTTGTAATGATCTTCAACAATTCTTCCTAACCCGTTAGCTGCTCTTGAAAATTCCTGGGTAATTTCGTCCCTGGAAAGATTAACAGTATTGGTTCCAAAATTATAAGATAGATTAATCCAGTTATTTACCTTGTATGCCAATCGTACGCCGGCAATGATTCTTTCTTCTACTGTTGTAGCCACATTGTTACGGGACGCCCAATGTGGATTATCAAACTGACCGCCGCCATTAGGTGTAATGGGCTTTCCAAGTGCATCCTGGTAAGGCAGGTTTAAATCCCAGTTTCTTGCCAGAAAGAGTGACCGGGCAAACATGGAAGTGGCGCCATCCACTTGGTTTTCACCAAAATAGCCTCCATCCTGCTGAGACCTTGAATAACTAAAATTTCCTCCAATGGTAAGGTTGTTAAAATTGGTTTGGCCACCTAATCCCAGGTTATTTTTTGTATAGTTTGAATTTTCAACGTATCCACTGTGCATTAAGTTTGATGCAGTTAATGCTACAGAACTGGTAGCATCTCCACCATTTACCGAAATTGAATTTTCATAAACGGCACCTGTGCGGAACAAGTCTTTCACATTATCGGGCTTTGGAACATATGCCATGTATTTATTAGGAGAAAAAAGTTCGGGGTATGCTGCCAGGTAATCAGGCCACGCCGGTACTGAATCGATTCCGGAAGCACTTTTCCTGATAACATTTCCGCCGCCATCATATACATTACCTAAGCCAAATTTAGGGCCCCATGAACCATTTGCATTTTGATATAAGAATTGTGAACCAGATCCATAAGAATTCTGGTAGTCGGGTAAATTAGCAATTGTTTCAAGAGAAAACGAACTTCTAAGATTTACGTTAAGGGGTTTTGAACCTTTTTTGGCACTACCTGATTTTGTAGTAATCAGTACGACACCTCTTGATGCTCTTGATCCATAAAGCGCTGCTGCAGCCGCTCCTTTTAAAACAGTAAAAGTTTCAATATCATTGGGATCAAGATCTGCTATGCCACTGCCATAAGCAGTTCCTCCACTGGTTTGGCTGGAGGTGGTTATCTGATCATTACTATAAGGTACCCCATCCACTACAAAAAGAGGTTGCGTCTCCAGGCCAAAAGAAGAGTTCCCCCTGATTTGAATTCTGGTTGCAGCTCCAGGTGTGCCTTGCGATGTTCTAATATCTACTCCAGGTACGGTTCCTTGTAAATTTTTTAAAAGATCAGGTTCGGATTTTTCCACCAAGGTGGAAGGGTCTACTGTACTAACAGCATATCCAATGGATTTTTCAGACCGCTTGATACCCAACGCAGTAATGACTACTTCATCAAGACTTTCCTTGGGTTGTAAAGCAACACTCACAGAATTTTGATTGGAAATTCTCACTTCTGCTTTGGAGAAATTAACAGAGGTTACAACCAGCACATCTCCTGATTTTGCTTCCAAAGTGAACTGTCCAAGTGTATTTGCCGAGGTGCCCTCATTCGTACCTTTGATCAGTACCGAAGCACCTTCTATAGGCTGCCCGGCGGCATCAACTACAGTACCTGTAATTGTGTGAGTTTGAGCGAAAATAAATGCTCCTGAACAAAGAAATATCGTTAAGGATAGGATAATTTTTTTCATCGGGTTTTAAATTTATTAGCTGTGCAAAGATAACAACGAACCAATGTTCTAAAAAGTGTAAGACAACTTATTTATTTTTTTCGCTGCTTCAAGGGAGAAATCAAATTACAAATTACAATTTTCTTTTTTTCGTAACGTCCAATAAGAGTGCCGGAAGCAGCACAAGGTTGGTAAGCGTAGCTGTAAATAACGTAACAGAAGTAAGCCATCCAAGAGATTGTGTACCTCCAAAACCACTAAAACAAAAAATGCTGAATCCGGCAATTAATACTATCGAAGTATAAAGAATACTTAATCCTGTATGTTTAATGGTTTCAGAAACGGTTAATTGTACATCATAACTATTAGAAGAAAGTTCTTGTTTGTAATTAACAAGGAATCGTATGGTAACATCAATAGCGATTCCTAATGCCACGCTGAAAATTAATACGGTGGAGGGTTTTAATCTTACGCCCGCCCAGCCCATGATGCCCGCAGTTAAGATTAAGGGGATTATATTTGGTATTAAAGAACAGATTAGTATTCGGAACGACCTGAACAGGTACAACATACATAGGGAAATGAATAAAAAAGCCCATAATAAACTTTCTTTGAGTCCATTAATAATATAATTACTTCCTTCTAAAAAGGTAATTGTAGAGCCGGTAAAGGTTATCTTATATTTTGAAGAATCGAAAAAACGGGCGGTTTGTTTTTCAAGATTATTGAGGATCAGTGGTAATTTTTGGGTTCCCACATCAGCGATATTAATACTGATGCGCGTCCTTTCCTTTGCAGTATCTATAAAACCATTTAGAAGTTTTGAAATACCATTCTTGGCACTACTATCGTCCCGAGTTTGGAGATAATCTCCTATAAAAGCAATGTCGAAAGAATTGGGTAGCGCATAATCAGAAGAATCGCCACCATAAAATTCCTGCTTCACAAATTTAATTCCTTCGACGATGGACAGTGGACGGCTCATTTCCTTTTGAGAACTAATATAGGTTGAGAGTGAATCCATTTTTATCAGAACAGGTAATACACGTGCACCGGTAAGGCCATGCCTCTTTTTTGTATCAATTACAATTTCAAGTGGCATTACTCCTTTAAAATTATTTTCAAAAAATTTGAGGTCAGTATATATTTTATCGGTCTTAGGTAAATCATCTACGATAAAGCCTTCTGTTTTTAATTGAAAAATTCCCAATACAGAAAAGATAACTAAAACAGAAGTAAAAATATATACCGCTTTCTTATGATTAAAGGCCCATCGCTCAATTCTTAATAAGAGCTTGGTGAAGAATTTTACATCCAAATACCTCAACTGCGTTTGCCTGGGTGTTTTCATAATGCTCAATACACCCGGCAACAGAATAAAGGAAATCACAAAAATGAGCATGATGCTCAATCCTGCTACTTCTCCAAATTCTTTAAGGATAGCACTTTTTGTAAGGGCGAACACCGCAAAACCAATGGCGGCGGTAAGATTGCAGAATAAGGTGACGATACCCATTTTGCTAACCATATCTATTAAAGATTGTTCTTTATTTCCCGTCTTTTTAAAAGTTGAATGATATTTATTTAGAAAATAGATGCAATTGGGAATTCCGATTACGACTATTAAAGGAGGTATTAATGCCGTCAATAAAGTGATCTTATAACCAAAAAGATACATAATACCCACACTCCATATAACACCCGTTATAACTACCAGCAAGGATAAAAGAGTAGTTTGTACAGAGCGGAACATTATTAATAATATTAATGCGGAAAGTGCAAGAGAACCGATGATAAACCATTTCATTTCTCGAGCAATCCGGTCTGCTATCTGTGTGCGAATTAAAGGCAAGCCACTGATGTGAACGATGATTTTTGTAGAAGCAGCATATTTATCTGTGTGGTTTATAATTTCATTAATTACCTGTGTACGTCCTTTAGAATTGAGAATATCTTTATTAATGCGAACTACCAGTAAATAGGCATTTGTATTCGGATTATATAGGAGAGACTTATAGAAAGGGAGAGATTGAAGGATTATTCTGCTACTGTCAATTTGTTGCTGTGTAGTTAAGGATTTAGAAAAAACAGGAATAGCAACTAATCTTTTTGATGCAGTGTCTTTCAGCAGTTTTACGGCATCAGTTACTCCTAATACATTTTCTACGAAGGGAACTTTTTTTAAAGCGCTGTCTAACTTGCGAAAGGCTTCGAGATTATTCAGATTAAAAAACTTGTCGGTCTTAACTCCTATTACTAAAATATCACCATCGTCTCCAAACTGGTTTTTAAAAGAAAGATAGTCCTGGTATTTTAGATTGTCAACTGGGATAGCTTTTGAAAATTCGTAACTGAGTTTGATTTTACTTGCAAAAAAAGCCATTACAGCGGTTGTTGCAAATAACAGTATCAGAAGAAGTAAGCGGTTTTTTAAAACAAATTTTGCCAGGCTTTGCCACATATCTTTTTTGTTACGATCCGATATTACCGGATTTCACGAATTATTTTTTAATCAAGACACCACTTGCCATTCAGTAATCCAATTGCAGCCCCAGCCTGTCTTTCAATTTCTTAACAAGTGGGTATTCTTCTATGATTTTAAGATATTGTTGTTTGGTATTCAAATGTTCCTCCATCGCCACATTTTCATTTACAGTGGCTACTAAATCAAGTTTATAGAAAAGATACCTGTTATTAAAATGTGATTGAAGATGAGTAATTAATTCGGCTCTTTCGGCTTCGATAAATTTTTGTTGCAAGTTGCTGTCTGTAATTATTTCAATACAGTTGGCGTCCATTATACGGAGAGTTGCAGATTTAAAATGAGTGATCGCTGAATGATTATTTTTTGCTGCCAACACCTCAATATATTTCCCCCATGCAATGTAAAGTTCTTCTTCATTCAGCTCTATGACATTATTTACCTTATTATCCATCGCTACCTTTTCTCTTATTTTTTCAAGCGAACCTAAATTTGTAAACTTCGTTTTCGGAATGGTTTGCTTGACAAAAGTGTGGTCAATAGCGGGTTTTGATATAGCTGATGGTGATACTCCAGTTTCAATAATCAATTTTGCAGTATCATTTTTCGGATTATTCTCCGGCTTATTATTTTTTTTTATTCTCGAAAAGTCGACAGATGTTAGGGTATTTTCTGTTTCTGTTTTACTGGCAATTGGTGAAAGTATTTTGAATGATACCGGCTTTACGAGGTCAAGCTGTTTTTTTTTTACTACCTGCCCGCCGTCATTTACTAACTCAAGCGCCTGGTACAGGTAACAAAGTTTGATGAGGGTAAGTTCTACATGCAATCTCTTATTCCTGGCAAGACGATAGTTTATTTCTGATTCGTTTAAAATATTCAGGGCGCTTAGGAGCCAGCTATCTATAATATGGGAAGCAATCTCAAAATATCGTTGCTTAAATCCTTCGGATACTTCCAGTAAAACGGCAACTTTGGGATCTTTGCTTACTAATAAATTCCGGACAAACTCCGAAAATCCGTTCAATACCAGGTCTCCTTCAAACCCTTTGTGGTTAATCTCATCGTACAGTAAAATTGCTTCTCCAGCTTGTTGTTGCTGCATAAAATCAACAAGACGAAAATAGTAATCTTCATCAAGTATGTTCAGGTGTTCGAGGGTATTGGCATAAGTAAGTTCCCCGTTGGTAAAACTTACGATCTTGTCAAGAATACTTAATGCATCTCGCAGACAGCCTTCACTTTTTTGAGCTATAATGTGTAATGCGGTTTTATCAGCAGTAATGTGTTCTTTTTTACAAATGTCCTGTAAGTGCTCAACAGTATCATCATTGGTGATTCTTTTGAAATCAAAAATCTGGCATCTTGATAAGATCGTTGGAATGATCTTATGTTTTTCTGTGGTAGCTAAAATAAAAATTGCAAATGGCGGAGGCTCTTCCAAAGTTTTCAAAAAAGCATTAAAAGCAGCGGAACTCAGCATGTGAACTTCATCTACAATATATACTTTGTATTTACCAGCCTGGGGAGCAAACCTCACCTGGGTTACTAACTCGCGGATGTCATCAACGGAATTATTACTGGCTGCATCAAGTTCATGTATATTTAAAGAAGTGCCGTTATCAAAAGAGACACAGGAGTTGCAAATATTACAAGCTTCGCCATCAGGCGTTTTGTTTTCACAATTAATGGTCTTCGCGAGTATTCTTGCACAAGTGGTTTTACCTACCCCACGTGGCCCGCAAAACAAAAAGGCGTGAGCAAGCTGATTATTTTTTATGGCATTTTTTAATGTAGTAGTTATGTGAGATTGCCCCACAACTGTATTAAAGTTTTGCGGTCGATACTTGCGGGCAGATACTATAAATTTATCCATAATGAAAAGAGACAAATTTAAGAAAATAATTCGGAACCTATTCCTGGTTAAAACAGCAAAAAATCTGAATAATGTTAATTTAATATAGGGTGTCTTTTAAACTCTTTGGTCCTGTCAAAAATATAGCGATAGGTAGTAAGGATACGGCTTTGGGTAGCCCCAAGATGTTTGGAGATGTTTAGTATTTTAGGATTAAAATCACCCTGCCATTGTAGCTCAAGCTCTTTGTATTTGGTTTTTGTTTGTATTTCTTTGCCTCCTTCGGCTATCATATAATAATCAATGCCCATACCCTGGTACTCGGGTATTACTCCAAATACGATACCTGTGAATTTGTCATTCATGCCTTTCTTTTTCAACCACAAAAATTGAATTTTTTGCCAAAGCCCGAATTTTCCTTTAAAATATTTGAATATCTGGTTAAGCTCGGGCAGATTGAGCCAGCAGGCAATCGGTTCATTCTTATGATATACAAACCAAATCAGCTTTTCATCCATCACAGGCTTCATCGATTTAAACATTTTAAAAGCTACTTCTTTATTCATTGCTTTATTGCCTTCGTGTTTAGACCATGCATTATTATATACACTGCAAAAATCGTCAGCGAATTTTTTCAGTTGGTTTTTATTTATATGAGAAACTTTGAAATCAGGAAGTGCGTTGTATTTTTCTGCCTGCTCCGCAAATTTATAGTTAAGCTGTGTGTCCACCGGAAGGTGAAAGCATATCTGGTTAAAAAAATTCTTAAATCCGTAATCTTCAAAAAGTTGTTGATAGTAAGGAAGGTTGTAATTCATTAAATAAATCGGTGGCTTAAATCCTTCTACTACTAAACCCCACCATCTGTCGCGTTCACCAAAATTGATAGGGCCATCCATTGCCTCCATACCTCGCTGCATCAGCCAACTTTTAGCGACGTCAAACAACATATCTGCAGCTTCCTGGTTGTTAATGCATTCAAAAAAACCCACACCACCAGTCTTTTGTGTATCTCCTTTATTTTTATATTTTTTATTTGCAAATGCAGCAATTCGTCCTATTAATTGGTCTTCTTCTTTTAACAACCATCTGTTGCACTCCCCAAAACGAAAGGCCTTATTTTTTTTTGGATCAAAAACATCATTAACATCTTTATCTAATGGCTGTATAAAATCAGGATCACTTTTGTAAATGATGAGAGGAACTTGCAAAAACTCTTTTGCGGAAGCATTATCCAAAACGGGGAAAAGTTGCATTATAAAATCAGTTAAAATAGGTAAAGTAACATCCAAAAAAGCAAAAAGCAAAAAAGCAAAAACAAAAAGCGGGGAGTTGAGGGCGAATGATAAGCAAAATGGATTCTTCGGACTTATAATTTCTTATATACAGTTTTCTAAGCCACTAACAAATCTCAATTGATAATCAAGGCATATTCTTTGTGACTGACTAGATATATTGTTAACCTTAAAACATTTTTTATGCCTACTATGAATCAAAAAAAAGTTGCCATCTTAACGGATAATGGTTTTGAAGAAGTTGAATTGACAAGCCCCAAAAGGGCAATGGAAGATGCCGGAATGAAAGTAGATATTATATCATCTGAAAAAGAGAAAGTAAAAGGATGGGATCACGATCATTGGTCTATTGAATTACCGGTAGATGTAAATTTATCAGAAGCCAATCCATTTGACTATGATGCATTAATGATACCAGGCGGTGTCATTAATCCTGATAAAATGCGAATCAACAAAGAGTATGTAGATTTCGCAAAAGATTTTATGGAAGCAGGTAAGCCTGTTGCCGCTATCTGCCATGGGCCGCAGTTACTAATAGAAACAGGGTTATTAGAAGGAAAAAAAATGACTTCGTACCCTTCCATAAAAACTGATCTTACAAATGCCGGCGCACATTGGGAAGACAAAGAAGTGGTAGTTGATAAAGGACTCATTACCAGCAGAAGCCCTAAAGACCTTGAGGCTTTTAATAAGAAATTATTAGAAGAAATAATGGAAGGTGTACATGAACCCGTTTAATACTACTGGTATTGCAACATGAGATCATAAAGTATTTTTTTATCGCAATCATCAAGGACAGCACTGCTGTCCTTTTGTTCAAAATGCCGCTTAAATGCGACGATTGCTGCTGCCGAATCTTTCACGGAGTAACCAATAATCCTTAAAGCCTGTAAGTCATTAAAGTTGTCGGGAAGAATCACTCTGCTTGTATCTCCGTACCACATTCCATAACCGTATTGTGAGAGTAGTTGCCAGGGAAAATTTACATTAGGGTCATTCTTCCTGGTAGGTGCCACATCAGCGTGCCCTATAAAGTTAGCAGTTTGTATGTGGTATTTTCTTTTCAAAGTGTCGAGCAAGATTAGCAAATTGTTGATCTGTAAGGTAGTGAAGGGTTCGTATCCATCATTATCAAGCTCAATGCCAATTGAACAAGAGTTGATATCATTATTATTTCCCCAGGAGCCCATACCGGCATGCCATGCGCGTAAATAATCGTTCAGCAGATGATGAACAGTTCCGTCTTTACAGATCAGGTAATGTGCACTCACCTGGGTACGTTTCAACGTAAATGTTTTCAAAGTCTGTTCACAACTGTTTTGGGCTGTGTGATGGATGATTACAAAATCCGGTTTACGTAATCCAAAATTAGTGGTGCCTATCCAGGTACGTCGGGTTCCATCTAAGGGATACTTTCTTATTTCTTTGGCAAAAGTTTTTACCTTTCGTTTATAATACCTGTTGGTTGCAGCGTATCTATTAAACGAACAGGAAGCCACAATGAAAATAAAAATGAAACACAGATAGATTTTATAATTCATAGTCTAAATAATTTTAACCACTCAAAATATTTATCACGATCGGGCCACTCACATATTTCTTCTATACTGTCCTCCTACTTCATAAAGGGCGTGAGTAATCTGTCCAAGCGAACAATATTTGACAGTTTCCATTAATTCTGTGAATAAATTTCCATTGTTAACTGCAACATCCTGTAGTCGTTTCAACATTTCCACACTTTTAAGTGTATGCAACTCCTGAAATGCTTTCACATTTTTTATTTGCTGATCTTTTTCATCAGAAGTGCTGCGAATCACTTCAGTGGGTAATATAGTTGGCGATCCTTCTTTACTTAAAAAAGTATTTACGCCTACGATAGGAAATTCACCACTATTCTTTAATGACTCATAATACAGGCTTTCTTCCTGGATCTTATTTCGCTGGTACATTCTTTCCATAGCTCCCATCACACCTCCTCTTTCAGAAATGCGATTGAATTCTTTCATTACTGCTTCTTCGACTAAGTCGGTTAATTCTTCAATTAAAAAGCTACCCTGGTTGGGGTTCTCATTTTTTGCCGTTCCTAATTCACGGTTAATAATTAACTGTATAGCCATGGCGCGCCTTACACTTTCTTCGGTAGGAGTAGTAATTGCTTCATCATAGGCGTTGGTATGCAGACTGTTGCAATTGTCATAAATAGCATACAGCGCCTGTAAGGTAGTACGAATATCATTAAAATCAATTTCCTGCGAATGAAGGCTTCTTCCACTTGTTTGGATGTGATATTTCAACATTTGCGAACGGGAGTTGGCCTTATATTTATATTTCATCGCCTTCGCCCAGATGCGCCTCGCTACGCGGCCTATTACACTGTATTCCGGATCCATTCCATTACTGAAAAAGAAAGAAAGATTGTGTGCAAAATCGTCAATCTTCATCCCACGGCTTACATAGTACTCTACGTAAGTAAAACCGTTGGAAAGTGTAAATGCCAGTTGTGTGATAGGATTAGCGCCTGCTTCAGCAATGTGGTAGCCACTTATAGAAACAGAATAAAAGTTCCGCACTTTATTTTCAATAAAGTATTCCTGTACATCGCCCATCAATTTTAACGCAAACTCAGTTGAAAAAATGCAGGTGTTTTGCGCCTGATCTTCTTTTAAAATGTCAGCTTGTACGGTACCTCTGACTGAGGCTAATGCTTTCGCTTTTATTTTTTCGTAAATTTCTTTATCTAATACATCTTCGCCCGATAGCCCTAACAATCTTAAACCAAGGCCGTCGTTACCCTTTGGTAAATCGCCCTTCATTAATCCATGTTCAGGTATAATAAGCTCGCCACTCAAGCTTGTATATTTTGGAAGATCTTCTAACTTATATTTAGATTCAATAATTGCGTTTACCTGTTCGCGTAATTTATTCTCAATAATATATTTTTCGCATTGTTGATCAATGGCTGCATTTAAAAAGAATGCCAATAACATAGGAGCGGGCCCGTTGATCGTCATGCTCACTGAAGTTTTTGAATCACACAAATCGAAACCACTATATAATTTTTTGGCATCGTCCACTGTGGCGATACTTACGCCGCTGTTACCTACTTTCCCGTAAATATCAGGTCGCAGCTCAGGATCTTCGCCATAAAGCGTAACACTGTCAAATGCAGTGCTCAGACGCTTTGCAGGCTGCCCCAAACTTACATAATGAAACCTGCGGTTGGTTCTTTCCGGCCCACCCTCACCCGCGAACATCCGTGTGGGATCTTCTTCGGCGCGTTTCAATGGAAATACTCCGGAGGTATACGGAAATTTCCCCGGGAAATTTTCCTGTAACCTCCACTTTAAAATATCGCCCCAATCTTTGAATTTAGGAACAGCAATTTTTGGAATCTTTGTATGTGAAAGAGATTCGATATACAAAGGTTGTTTGATGATCTTTCTTCTTACCGGATACTCAAAAAATTCTTTTTGATAAACCGCTTTTAAATCTTCCCATTCGGATAGTAACTTTTTACAAATCGGTAGTAATTCCTTTTCAATTTTATTTTTCTTTCTTTCAATTTCCTTTACCGCAGTGGTACTTTTTTCTTCAATTCCTCCAGAAGTTTTATTGAAAGTCTCGATGGCACCACTTAATTGATAAAGTTGTGTGGCGATGGCAGATTGCTCATCAGCCAGCCTGTTGTACCGGGCAATTTCCTCAGTAATTTCAGCAAGGTACCTCACGCGATTAGGCGGGATGATTGCCATGTGATTTTCGTTGCTCAATGGCGCTTTATATTTCCTCCAGTCACGATTGGTTTTTTTATTAACTACCCCGATGAGCTGATTGAACAATTCATTGCAGCCGGGATCATTAAAAGTAGAAGCCACGGTACCTGTTACCGGAAGCTCATAATCTTTTGCATCCCATAAACCATGATTTCTCTTGTATTGTTTTTTTACGTCATGCAGCGCATCTAAAGCTCCGGCTTTATCAGATTTATTGATACAAATGATATCTGCATAATCCAGCATATTGATCTTTTCCAACTGTGATGCTGCGCCATATTCTGGCGTCATCACATATACACTCACATCGCAATAATCAAGAATGGAAGTGTCACTTTGCCCTACACCGGCACTTTCTAAAATGATAAAGTCGTAATCAGCAGCTTTACAAATATGGAGCGTTTCACGAACATATTTACTGAGTGCTTTATCATCTTCACGTGTAGCGAGCGAGCGCATATAAGCCCGCGGATGATGTATGGCATTCATGCGGATACGGTCGCCCAATAGAGCGCCACCTGTTTTTTTTCTTGAGGGATCTACGCAAATAACTGCAATTGTTTTATCGGCATAAGTACTTAAAAAACGACGTACGATTTCATCGGTGATGGATGATTTTCCTGATCCTCCGGTTCCTGTGATGCCCAAAACTGGAGCAGTTTCTGTAACATCAGTTTTGGCCGCAGTATCGCCAATTTTCACAAATTTTATTTCTTCATCATTTTCGGCACTTGTAATTGAGGTCGCAACCATTCTTATATCCCGCCATTCATCCAATATAAATTTTCCCGAACATTTATTTGATTTTATGGATGACGAATCTTTAATTGTAACTTTTTCACATTCCTGTAATAAATCCTGTATCATTCCTTCCAGGCCCAGCTTTCTTCCATCGTCGGGAGAATAAATCCTCGTAATCCCATAAGCATGAAGTTCCTTAATTTCAGATGGAAGAATAGTGCCACCGCCACCGCCAAAAATTTTTATATGCTGATAGCCATTCTGGCACAAAAGATCTTTCATATATTTAAAGAATTCGAGGTGACCTCCCTGGTAGCTGGTTACTGCGATCCCCTGCACATCTTCTTCAATAGCACACTCTACTATTTCATGCACACTCCTGTTGTGTCCCAGATGAATTATTTCCGCCCCTTTACTTTGCATGATTCTGC
>JBDTJI010000281.1:0-8235 GCA_039935935.1 Ginsengibacter sp.
TATACCCGTGAATGGTATATTTCCAAAGTAAACAGAATACGTGAAATACTTCCCGGTTGCGGATTATCTACCGATTCTATTACAGGCTTTTGCAGCGAAACAGAAGAAGACCATAAAGAAACCTTAACCCTTTTTGAATATTGTGAATACGACCTGGCGTATATGTATTACTATTCCGAACGTCCCGGCACCCTTGCTGAAAGAAGATTTAAGGATGATGTGCCGCTGGACGTAAAAAAAAGAAGATTGCAGGAAATCGTAGCATTGCATCGTATCCATTCTTTAAAAAGTATGGAAAGGGATTTAGGAAGAACGTTAAAAGTTTTAATAGAGGGAGATTCCAGGAAAAGCAATGAGCATTGGAATGGAAGAAGTGACCATAATAAGATGGTAGTGTTTCCTAAAACAGGAATAGAAGATAAAGGAGATTATGTAAATGTGTTTGTTGAAAATTGTACGGGTGGTACTTTGATAGGAAAAATAAAATAATTGCAAAATAAAACAACCGGGTAGCAGCATTTGAAGAAAATACTGAATTGAATTACGCCCTATTCGAGTTCATATTTAGGATTTGATTGACAATGATACTATTTGAAAGTTAATCCGGTTCAATCTGGGGCACTTAAAAGAGAAAATTTCAAAATATTTAGATTAACAAATTAATGGACCAGCAAGCAATTAAAAACAGGTTTGGAATTATAGGCAATTCACCGGGATTGGATTATGCATTGGATGTAGCCATACAAGTAGCAAATACTGATTTAAGTGTTTTGATCAATGGAGAAAGTGGTGTAGGAAAAGAAGTTTTTTCTCATATCATTCATTCCCTTTCCTCACGGAAACATAATCCTTTTATAGCGGTTAATTGCGGTGCTATTCCTGAAGGCACTATTGATTCGGAATTATTTGGCCATGAAAAAGGTTCATTCACAGGCGCTGTTGATGGTCGTAAAGGCTATTTTGAAACCGTAAACAGCGGTACCATTTTTTTGGATGAAATTGGCGAGCTTCCACTTGGCACACAGGCGAGATTACTGCGTGTGCTGGAAGCAGGCGAGTACATTCGCGTAGGCTCTTCCAAAGTGCAAAAAACTGATGTAAGAGTGGTTGCTGCGTCTAATAAAGATTTGCTCGAACGCACACATACCGGCAGATTTCGCGAGGACCTATATTATCGTTTAAATACTGTTCCAATAAGAGTACCAGCACTTAGAGATCGCCAGGAAGATATCCCGCTACTGTTTAGGAAATTTGCAGTTGATTTTGCAGAAAAATATAAATCGCCACCGGTACAGTTAAGCGACGACGCCAGGAATGTTTTAGTCAATTATCCCTGGCCGGGCAACGTTCGCGAATTAAAAAACATCGCTGAACAAATATCCGTTCTTTCCAAAAATAAAATAGTGGATGCACAAGAACTAAGAAGTTTTTTGCCAGAAACCCAAAACCGTCTGCCGGTTCTTGCTTCTATTCACAACGCAAATAATCAAAAAGAATTCGCCAACGAAAGAGAGATCTTATACAAATTGTTTTTTGATGTAAAGAAAGACGTAACCGAATTGAAAAGAATGTTTTTTGATGTAATGCAAAACCCCGGATCGGTCACTGATCGAAACTTCAGAGAAGAACCTCTGCTTAATGATTTTCCCCGTGACACAAATACTCCATCAATTTCGCCCAACCCCCAACCAATGGTCATCAATAATAACATTGATGAACACCAGGAAATAGAAGAATCTTTAAGCATCATGGATGCAGAAAAAGACCTGATCATAAAAGCATTAAAAAAACATCGTGGTAAAAGAAGGGATGCCTCCAGCGACCTGGGTATCAGCGAAAGAACTTTGTACAGAAAATTGAAAGAATATAATATTAATGAGTAACACCCCAGATCCCTAAAGCCCGCACGGATGAACCCGTTCGGACAGGAGAAAATGGACGAAATAAAAACTATCGAATTTGCGTAATTTTAGAATATAATGAAACCTAAATCATCCATAAAACTGTTTGTAGGGATCAGTTTTTTATTACTGGTTTTTACATCTGCAACCTGTAAATATTCGTTCAAGGATACGGCTCCAATTCCAGCGGAAGTAAAAACTTTTAGAGTAAGTCCATTTGAAAATAAAGCACGATATGTAAACCCCGTTATCGCGCCCCAGTTAACAGAAAAATTGAAACAAAAAATAATTGGGCAAACAAGGCTCAGACAAACTAACAATGATGATGCCCATTATGACATCAGTGGATATCTCTCTGATTATAGCGTAGTAACCAGTGGTATAGCCAATCAGGCTGCCGGAACCAACAGAATAAACGTAACTTTCCATCTGATTTTTAAAAATACCATTGACCCTGATCCTAAAAAGAGCTTCGAAACAGACTTAACCAGCAATTATGATTTTCCTGCAAGCCAGTCACTACAACAGGCAGAATCAGGGCTAATGGATAAAATTATTAAAACCGTGGTTGATGGTATCTTTAATAAAATATTTTCCAACTGGTAATAAATCATTCTGATGAATACAGGGAGTACCCAATACGCAGAACTTTGCTATTCAACGATGATCAATGACATTGACACGCTTGAAAGAAGTGTGAGAGATTATCCGGCAAGTTCCCTGGCCAGATTTTTACTTCTCTATCATAATAAAAAAAATGGCCATCCCGGATTTGATGAACTATCCAGGCAAACCGGCGTTTATCTAAATAATCCTTACTGGATTCAATATCAACTTTCACAAGCTGATTCTTCGAATGAAAGAGAGATAGTTAGTACAGATATCAATAATATTTCTACAATTACCAATCAGCCTATCGTAACCGAGGTAGCTGAGATCGTAACCGAGGTAGCTGAGAATGATTCGCCTAATACAGAAAATGAGGAACTAACATCCGGAGCAAAAAATGAAATAAACATGTCTTCCATCTCCAATCAAGCTCTGGTAAATGGCGAGGCCGAAACTGATTCGTCTGCCATAGAAATTAAGGAAGGCACATCCGTGGCAAATAATGAAGACAATACTTCGGCCATTACCAATCAACCCATCGCAACTGAAGAAGTTGAAAATGCTCCTCCTAATCTGGAAATTGAGGAAGATTCATCCGGAGCAAATAATGAAGAAAATGTTTCTACCATTACCCATCAGCTTATCTTAAGTGGAGAGTCTGAAAATGATTCACCTAACACACAAAATAAGGATTCTATATTTGAGGCAACTAATGAAATAGACACTTTACCTATTATCAACCAGCTTGGCATAATTGATGAAGTTGAAAATGCTTTTGCTAAAAATATAGATAGTGACCAGCATAAAACCGTAAAAGAAAACGATGCAATTATTGCCATTCAACCGGCAAAAGATACGGTAGATAATGATTCTTCCGAAGAAGAACAAATAGCATTTGAACCCCTTCACACCGTAGATTACTTTGCTTCACAGGGAATAAAAATAACCAGGGAAGAATTAGAAAAAGATCATTTAGGGAAACAGGTAAAAAGTTTTACTGCGTGGTTAAAAAGTATGAAAAGACTTCACCCGGGTCAGGTTCCCGAACAAAATGAAGTAATTGAAAAAATAATTCAAACGTCATCTGAAATTTCAAATCAAAATGCAAATGTACTCACCGAGGCCATGGCAGAGGTATTAATCAAGCAGGATAAAAAACAAAAAGCCATTGAAATGTATCAAAAATTAAGTTTGATTAATCCCTCTAAAAGTGCGTACTTTGCAGCCAAAATTGAAAGTTTAAAACTCACTTAATATGCTTGTAATCTTTGGAATACTTATTATACTGTCGTCAATCATTTTAGGAGTAATTGTTTTAATTCAAAATCCAAAGGGAGGAGGGCTTTCGTCATCTCTGGGTGGTTTTAGCAATCAACTTATGGGCGTTAAACAAACCACGAATGTGCTTGAAAAAGGCACATGGCTTTTTGCGGGTATCATTGGAGTTTTGTGCCTCACTTCTACCGTGTTTATCCCTAAGTCGGGAGGAGTGAATTCAAGAGATAACCTAATAAACGAGGCACCTGTAGGTACGCCATTAGCACCGCAACAAAATACGGTACCATTGCCGCCAATAAAATAATCTGGCAACATATCTAACTGCCCTGTCTTTAACGACGGGGTTTTTTTATTGGTCATTTATTTCGTCAATATGGGCAAATAATCTAATTTCAATCAGTATCTCAAATCCTCATAGATGAATACCCGGAGAGCCCTTTTTTATATCCTGCTGATTATTGCTTTTCTATTTGCTTTCGGTGCCTGGAAAATTTTTGGACCTGCCGTTAATAACCCGGAAAATAAATATTTATATATCAGGACCGGAAGCAATTACCAACAGGTAAAAGACAGTTTGACAAAAAATAAACTGATATCCGGAACTTTTTGGTTTGACAAAATTGCCGGGTATGCCAATTATCCTGATAAAGTAAAAGCAGGAAAATATAAGATTGACAATAATATGAGCTTATATCATCTCGTTAAAATGCTTCGCTCAGGAAGGCAGACTCCTGTGAATTTAGTTATAACCAAATTGAGAACTAAAGAAGACCTGGCAAAAAAAATAGCAGCAAATTTTGAAACTGATTCTGTCGCAGTAATTCACTTTTTAAATAATGATGATGTCCTTCGTCAGTTTGATGTGGACACTAATACCGTAATGACTGATGTAATTCCAAACACTTATACTTACGTCTGGAATACCTCTATTAAAGACATTTTTTCAAAATTAGACGCCGAAGAAAAAAAATTCTGGAATAAAGAACGCAGGGAGAAAGCACAAAGGCTTCAGCTTAGGCCCAAACAAATTTATATACTGGCTTCTATTGTGGAAGAAGAAACCAACAAAGCAGATGACAAAGGAAAAGTAGCCAGTGTATATATCAACCGACTAAAAAGAGGGATGAGACTTGCTGCAGATCCTACTGTAAAGTTTGCTATGAAAGATTTTGGGCTGAAAAGAATTTATCATAAACATCTTGCATTTGTGTCACCTTACAATACCTATCTGACTGCAGGATTACCTCCAGGACCCATTTGTACACCCTCTATAAAAACAATCGACGCAGTTTTAGATTCACCTGACACAGACTATTTATTCTTTGTAGCACGTTCAGATTTTTCAGGATATTCTGATTTTGCATCTACTTATCAACAGCATAAACTATATGCCAGGGCTTATCAACAGGCATTAGACAGCTTAATAAAATCCAAACAACAAAATCAATAAGAACAAAAACTACTATAGATTTATAAAAGCCTGAAATATATAAAACGGTTTTAAATTTTACAGAAAGAATTTGAGCAGACAACCACATACTTATTTTATAATTCATCCAATAAAATACTTAATAAAAAAGAGTAAAGTATGGTCACCGCCTGGCTTCCAGGGCATTAAGCTTCACGCAGTTTTAAAAAATATCTTTAAGAATTTTAATATGCCTGATTTTACAGAAAAGGCTTCTGCCATTTCTTATAATTTTATTATGTCGGTTCCTACTTCCTGCCTGTTTCTTTTTACATTATTTCCGAATCTTCCATTCATCTCAAAGAGTTCTTTAAAATTTCAATTGCATGGATTGATTCACGATATTATTCCATCTAAAAGTTATAATTCAGGCCTGATAGAGTTTGTAGATAGTTTTATTGATGGCTCCAAGATCGGAATGATATCTTTTACTTTTATTTTATCACTTTTCTTTGCTTCGGGTGCTGTTATGGGACTGATGCGTTCTTTTAATAAAGACCATATAGGATTCCAGAAAATGAAAGGATTGAAAACCAGGATGGAAGCCATAAAACTTACGGTGATGCTCTTTGGTTTGTTATTAGCATGCGTTATTTTACTGTTACTCCAAAGAAATATACTTGACTGGATGGGAATAAAAGATCTCGACTTACGAAATCTTATTTTTTACGGAAAATGGATATTTATCGTGGCACTGATTTTTTATTCTTATGCTTTTATATATAGGTATGCACCCTCCACCACCAGGAGATGGAAACTTGTTTCTCCGGGCGCGGTAATAGCAACTTTTTTAACCATTTTGGTCACCATAGGATTTACTGCTTTTGTAAATAACTTTGGAAGGTACAACCTGCTTTATGGCTCAATAGGCACTATCATGGTTATTATGATAATGATATTTTTAAACTCTTTAGTTGTGATGATTGGTTTTGAATTTAACCTTAACATTAATACCTTAAAAACGATTGCTGAAGAAGAAAAACAAACAAACTCTCCTACAGACTCCAGTAACAATCAGGCAGGGAAAAACTCATCCAGTTAAGATTATCAGTTGGCGATTCAACACTTTTTTTTTGGGGAGTATTTAAAAAAACCCATAGGCTCTCAACTTTTTCGTCGCACGGCAATAGCATAAGCGAGTCAGGTGTCAAATTTGTGGCTTAAAAATTAGCGCCCCGTGTCAGCCAGTGTGTGGTATCTGTAGCGCTGGTAAAAATTAAAAGACGGTAAAGATCCTATTCACTTTCACAAAACGAGGACCGAAATAAGAATTCAAGCCCGATATCATCACTCCCCTGCTTTCTGACGCATGGATGAATTTAAAGTTTCCATTTTCATTTTCCGTCACGATACCCATATGGCCTACTACTCCACTGTTTTCATTCTTACCCGTAAATAAAATAAGATCGCCCGGCTTACTATACTTTATCGGAACTTCTTTACCTGCATTAGTGAAATCAACAGAAATTCTTGGAACAGGTATGTTGAAGTGACTAAAAACATAAGTAATAAACCCTGAGCAATCAAAACCTTTCTCTTTTATGGTAGAGCCATATTTATATTTTATACCGATAAGGGTTTCGGCAAAATTCACCACATCATTTGCTGCAATATTCTTCGTATTTATTTTTCGTGCCGGTACTCTATTTTTCATCACCACAGTACTACGAATCTCAGAACTACCTGCCTCTGCCACTTTACTCGTTTTTCGTGAAGAACTACAACCTGTAATAATTAAAAAAGAAATAGTGCTTAAAGAAAATAGAATTGTTTTCATATTCAATAACAGATAGAAGGTTTGCCTGCATAGCAACATGATCTGCTTCAAATATCAACTATTTTTTGCGATAATCTAAGCAACTAAGTATTACAGTTTTTGTGCTTTGCTCATTCTAAAGTAATTTTGCACCGTTTATTCAAATCATTTTTAATAACCAATTTAGATTCAATATGTCATACGATGTAATAGTTTTAGGCAGTGGTCCCGGCGGTTATCCTGCTGCAATCAGGGCGTCTCAATTAGGGAAAAAGGTTGCGATTGTAGAACGTGAAAGCCTTGGCGGTATTTGCCTTAACTGGGGATGTATTCCTACGAAAGCATTATTGAAAAGTGCGCAGGTAATGGAATACGCAAAACACTCTACAGACTATGGTATTGAATTAAGCGAGGCAAAACCAAACTTTGCTAATGTTATTAAGCGAAGCCGCGGTGTGGCCGACAAAATGAATAAAGGCGTTACCTTTCTGATGAAGAAAAATAAGATTGATGTAGTGATGGGAAATGGAAAATTAATTTCTCCTACCAAATTAGAAGTAACCGCAGCCGATGGAAATAAACAAACTCTGGAAGCAAAAAATATTATCATCGCAACCGGCGCAAGAGCGCGTGAATTGCCTTCAATGAAATTAGATGGTAAAAAAATCATTGAATACCGCGTAGCAATGAGTTTGCCTGATCAGCCCAAGTCTATCATTATTGTTGGCTCCGGCGCTATAGGAACCGAATTCGCTTATTTTTATAACAGCATCGGAACGAAAGTTACTGTTGTGGAATTTCTACCCAGAGTGGTTCCTGTAGAAGATGAAGAGGTTTCTAAAGAGTTGGAAAAGAATTTTAAAAAACAAGGCATCACTATTATGGTGAACAGCGAAGTAACCAGCGTGGACAGCAGTGGCAGTGGAGTAAAGACAAAAGTAAAAACTCAGGATGGCGAGGTAACTCTTGAAGCTGATGTGCTTTTAAGTGCAGTAGGCATCACGGCCAATATTGAAAATATCGGGCTGGAAGAATTAGGGATAAAAACCGATAAAGGAAGAGTTATAGTTGATGCAAATCAGCAGACCAATGTGCCCGGTGTTTATGCTATCGGCGATTGCACTCCTCACCAGGCGCTTGCCCACAAAGCCACTAAAGAAGGCATTAATGCAGCGGAACATTTAGCAGGTAAAAAACCTGAGCCAATTGACTACAACAATGTT
>JBDTJI010000282.1:0-24277 GCA_039935935.1 Ginsengibacter sp.
GCACATTGGGTGTGTCTGTATTTTTATAGCAGTAAGTAATCAGCACCGTAGCTAAAACCTTGGTTTAAAAGTAAGATTTCTGATTTTTTCAAAAAAAGGCTTATTACAAATTGGCACTAAGTTGTACCGATCTTTAAATAACATTTTTTAGTAACATTTTTTTTGCAGTCTGACAAGTCCTTCATGATAGCCGAATAGTATTTTTTAAAATTTTATCAAAACGATTTTGCCGGTAGATGTTTCATTCTTCCATAAAGGGCCATTCTTTAAAAGTTCAATTGCCTGAGCTTCACAAGCTTTACAGGATGAGTTTTTTATTTTAATATTCTCCGGTTTTCCTTCTTTACTGATGTTAAAAGACAGCTTTATCTCTCCGGTTTGCCGTACTTTATTTTCATCAAATACCGGCTTGATATGTGTCTTTACATATTCATCAAACTTGGGATTACTTACTTTAGGCGCGGTAGATTTCATTTGTACTTCTGCAACCCGCGATTCGATTTGTTTTTGCAGAACCGCATTTTTAGTGTCATATGCCGGAGCTGACACAATAGCGGTATTATTGCTATCAGACGTTACAACCGAAATATTGCCGCGAGGAGCTGAGGCAGTAATTGCATTTTTACTCTTTGCTTTTACTGAAGCAGTGGCAAGAGGATGGCCTTCATGGTCTGTTACCTTTCCTTTTAAAACATATTCATCAACAAGCTTTTTATTTTCTCTATTAACTTCTATACTAGCCATATCTGCTTGCGATTCTTTTTTTAGGGAAAACGGTGCAGATATTTTTCTATCTGCTTTCGCTTTTGTCTCCGGCAATGGAGTTATTTTATTTTCCCCAGACTTTGCCGCCGATGAATTTTCAAATGCAACAATACCCTGTGAAGATGCCGTATCAGCACTGCTTAAAGAAAAATTACTATCTGCTCTTAAAGACTCTTTATGATCCGCTTTTGCAATTACGTTTTGTTTTGAGTTAATATTTATTTTATAAAAAATAATACCGGCACCTGCTATCATGATGAATAAGGCAGCAATGCGCCACCAGGCATTACGACTGAGAGAATATACCGGCCTTGTACTCTTATTCTTTTCCTTTTCAAATAGTCTTTCGCGCAACTCCTGCATATCTTTTATTGCGGACGATGAAAGTGCATACCCTTCCAGTGCATCTGCAAGGAACGAATCTTCCAACGCAGCTTTCTCCAAATCATGCATTTCATTGGCCGGCATACTACCGGCGTGGTAGCTTTCAAAATCTGTAGCGGTATATTTTTTATTTTCTTTCATTAACTAGCTTCCTGCGCATATTTTTCCATACATTTTTTTAAATTCCTTCTCCCGTTTTGTATAAAACTCCTCACCTTATTAATTTCCATTTTGGTTTCCTCAGCTATTTCTTTATAGCATTTTTCTTTGAGGTAAAATAATTCGATAGCCTCTTTTTGCTCCTGCGGCAATTGTCTCATACAATCTTCCATTATCACAAATTTTTGTTCTTTTTCTTCTGCATTATCAGGATGATTATTTTCTGCTAAATACATAACATCCATCTCAACATTAACAGGCTTGCCTTTATTGCTCCGCAATTTCATAAGGCAATGATTTTTTGCGAGTTGGTACAGCCATCCTTTAAAATTAATCACCTCATATCTTTTCAGCTTACTTACCAGCTCTTCAAAGATATTTATTACACTATCCTTTGCATCTTCCGATTCTTTCAGGTATTTAAGGCATACGCCATATACCAAATCCATATAACGGTTATACAGTTCACCCAGTACATCCATACTGCCACCTTCCTTGTAGTCCTGTACAAGCTCCTGATCACTTTTTGCTGATGATATTTTTTTGATAAGCGTCAATACAATAAAGTTATCCAAATATTTTTTCAATCATTTATGTAATTCATAAAAATCCCGCATCCTTCCTAAAAATCATTTTCGCAAAAGCATCCGATAGCTATCGGATTTGCAAAAAAAATTGTCTTGCATCATCTTAAAAAAATTATTGTATGAAAAAAATTATGCTCCTGCTACTTACAGTCTGCGTACTGATAGCCGCATTTCGTAACAACAAAGAAACCACTATAACAGGTCATGTTAATGATGAAAATGGCAATGCCATTGCTGCCAGAATACTAGCAGGTAAAAGCGCAACCACCGCTGATGCAAATGGAAATTACAAAATTAATGTCAGCGAAAAGCAGCAATACATTACGTTTTCTGCTTCGGAATATGTTACACAAAAAGTAAAGATCAATGGGCGTAAAAACATCAATGTAATCATGAAGCAGGGAAGCGCTGTTTTGCCAGATGTCTCTTTGGACGAGTCAGTAATTTCAGGAGCATCTCCGTTGAAGATAGAAGACAAATCCCTGGCTTATTCAACTGTAAAAGGAATGGGAGCCATGAAGAGAATGTATGCTCCTTCCTCGTATCCAAACAAATACGAAACAGGTCAAAATTTCAATACGGAAGAATACAGCAACATTGCAGAAAACGGTTTTCATAAAGTAAGTGACGATCCGTTATCTACTTTTTCAATTGATGTGGACGCGGCATCCTACAGCAATGTACGGCGTTATCTGAACGGAAATCAATTACCCCCGGCAGGAGCAGTACGCACAGAAGAGATGATCAATTATTTTAAATACCAATATCCGCAGCCAACCGGGAAAAATCCTTTCTCTATCAACACGGAAATAAGTAATTGCCCGTGGAATAAAGAAAACAAATTAGTGCTGATAGGCCTGCAGGGCAAAAATATTCCCACAGAAAATCTACCTGCTTCTAACCTTGTTTTTTTAATTGATGTATCAGGATCTATGAAGGGTGGGAACAGATTGCCGCTGGTAAAAGCTTCTATGAAAATGCTTACCGACCAGCTTCGGGAAAAAGACCGCATATCCATAGTGGTATATGCCGGAAACGCGGGCCTGGTGCTCCCTTCAACAAGCGGCGCCGATAAGATAAAAATAAAAACCGCCATTGACTCTCTGGAAGCAGGTGGCTCCACCGCAGGCGGAGAAGGCATTATGCTGGCTTATAAGACAGCGCAGGAAAATTTTTTGAAAGAAGGAAATAACCGTATCATTCTTTGTACCGATGGAGATTTTAATATAGGCGCCAGCAGCGATGATGACATGGTAAGACTTGTAGAAAAGGAGCGCAATAAAGGAATATATTTAACTGTGCTTGGTTATGGAATGGGAAATTATAAAGACAGCAAAATGCAGCTACTTGCCGACAAAGGCAATGGCAATCACGCTTACATTGACGGTATCAATGAGGCAAGGAAAGTATTGGTTAATGAATTTGGAGGCACCCTATTTACCATCGCAAAAGATGTAAAGTTGCAAATAGAATTTAATCCGGAAAAAGTAGCTGGGTACAGGTTGATAGGATATGAAAACCGCTTATTGAATAAAGAAGATTTTAATAATGATGAAAAGGATGCTGGCGAATTAGGCAGTGGCCACACAGTTACTGCTCTGTACGAAATCATCCCTGCCGGAATAAAATCTGCATTTTTGAAAAACGTTGATCCCCTGAAATATCAAAAACCAGGGAAGAAGATCCTTCCTTCATTTGGTGGTGAAATATTAACGGTAAAGCTCCGGTATAAAGCGCCGGATAAAAATTCCAGCGAGCTGATCGTTCATTCTGTTGCTGATAAAATGGTGGACATCCATAACACATCGGATAATTTCAGGTTTGCCACATCAGTTGCAGATTTTGCTATGCTGCTTCGCAACAGTGAATACAAAGGAAACAGTACCTACGAAGATGTCATTAACCTGGCTGGTTCCTCTCTGGGAACTGATGCGGAAGGTTACAGAAAGGAATTTATTTCGCTGGTAAAAAAAGCAAGGGAATTAAAGCATGGAACGGCGAAGAAGTAATCTTAAAAAATAAAATAGTTCACCATATAAACGGAGAAAACCTTCTCCATTTATTTTTGCTCCAGACATGCAGACTTAAGCCATTTTCTTAATAAATGATAAGCTACATTTACATCGTTTTTATTTTACTTACAATCATCAAAAGAATAACATGAAAATAACCAGGCTTTGCGTTTTGTTTTTCACTCTTCTATTTTCTCAGAGCATCATTGCCCAACATCTTAAACCGGGATTTGATAAACAGGAATTTATAGAGATGTTGAAAATAGGATCGAGAACTACGGCTGATAGTTCTTATTACAATTCGTTTCCTGCTCCTCAGCAATTTAAAATGATCTACCAGTCGCAACAGGTTGGCCTTGATAATCTTTGGCAGTTATGGATCAATAATGATTCCGTAGCCGTAATAAGTGTAAGAGGTACTACCACTACCGCTGTGAGCTTCCTTACCAATTTTTATGCAGCAATGGTTCCTGCAAAAGGTGAATTACAATTAGAAAAAAGTTTCAACTTCAACTATGATTTATCCGACGATCCGAAGGCTGCTGTTCATGTAGGCTTTTTAGTTTCCACGGCTTACCTTTCAAGAGATATTTTGCCAAAGATAGATTCGCTTTATAAAAATGCAGGCATCAAGGAATTTATCATTGCAGGCCATAGCCAGGGCGGCGCTATTACCTATCTCCTTACCTCTTACCTGGAAAGTATGAAAAATGAGAATAAATTACCGACCGACATTCGGTTTAAAACCTGTACCAGTGCCTCGCCTAAGCCCGGTAATTTATTTTATGCGTACCAATACGAACAGCTTACACATGGTGGCTGGGCTTATAACGTTGTGAATACGGCCGACTGGGTTCCGGAAGTTCCCTTCTCTATTCAAACCATTAGTGATTTTAATAAAGTCAATCCCTTCGTCAACGCAAAAGCACTGATCAAAAAACAGAAGTTCCCTAACGACCTTGCCTTGCGCCATGTATATAACCGGCTTAGTAAACCAGCACAAAAAGCACAAAAAAACTATGAAAAATTTCTTGGTAAAATGGTTTCAAAATATATTAAAAAAGCCTTACCGGAATTTATACCTCCCAAATATTTCAGTAGCAATAATTATGTAAGAACGGGCAATACAATTGTGTTGTATGCAGACAGTATTTACTACAAGCGTTTTTCAGAAAATGCCAATAAGATATGGCAACATCATACCCAGGTACCTTATTTATATTTAGCAGAAAAAATGCCGGAAAATCATAACCAAATTACCGCCACGGATAAAAGATTGAACGGCACCTGGGAACTCAATTACATTTCAGGAAGAAGAATCGCATTTGAAGGACTTTACCCTGGTAAAAAGCCAACCATCACCATTAATGTAGATAGCAATCATGTAAATGGTAATACGAGTTGCAATGTGTTCAGTGGTAAAGCAAACATTGATGGCAATAAAATAGATTTTACAGAGCCTATGACAATGACCATGATGGCATGCCCCGGTGAGGGAGAAAGAGTATTTTTAGAAACTTTGAAAAAAATAAATTCTTACGCATTAAGTGATAGCAATACGCTTACTTTTATTATGGGCGATGCAGTGATGATGAGGTTTGTGAGGAAATAAATAAATAAAATCTGCCAGTTTGTAACTATTCAGTAGCCTCGAAAACCGGTTGTTATATTATATTATAGCCTGTTCAATATTATGGTATGTTCACCTTTTTATATGTTGAAGATATGCCAGATAAAAGGTGGTTGGGCATTCTTCTCCAGAGTGTGAGCCTGGCTGAAGCAGCCGAAAAGAAACGAGCAAAGTATTTTCGTGGGATGATACGGCGGCTGGGGACTGAAAGACGTTCTAATAAAAAATCCGGAAATATTCTGGCTAAACTTGACAATTCTTTTTCCCGTACGTTTCAGACAGGCGACTACCTCCGCATTATCATCCATAGCGGCATGGATTTTTTCCTCTTTTTTTTACCAGATCATTATCAATTTAATTGCAAAATCCCTTATCCCCGATCCTGGAACCGCTATGCCGGAGCAGGCTATACATTATCAGAAATTAATGCTGAATCTTTCGCATTTGTCGCCAGGGCAATTATTCAGTGATGCTACCACTACACTGCTAATGCCTTCAGTCCGCAGTGTTGGCCCTTTAACAATGGAACAGGTATCCGGCATTATACCAAGCTCTTTGCCTCTTGGCCAGAGTCTGCTGATCGCCTGGCCACATCTCACGGGCTTTATCGCTGCCACAGTGAGGTTTGCTCTTTCTTATATTTACTTTATGAGAAAACAGATACGTTCCAGTTAGCGCTTGTGAATGGTCGGCACGCCTGGCGTCAGACCGCGGAAGTTGAATAGCCGCAGTCCGACCTTGGGCACCGACCGCTTAATAAGCCCTTGCAAACAAAACCCTTTCCCCGCTTGGGTTACCGGTGAGGATACACTTACCTTCCTCTTTTGCATTATTCAAAGGAATACAACGAATGGTCGCTTTGGTAAGTTCTTTTATTTTCTCTTCCGTCTCTGCAGTACCGTCCCAATGTGCAGAAATAAACCCTCCTTTGTCATCCAATAATTTTACAAACTCATCCCAGATATCCGCTTTTGTAATATGATCATCCCGGTACGCTTTCGCTTTTTGATAAATATTTTTTTGAATGTCATCCAATAAGACCAACACGGTATTTGCAAGTCCATCCAATGACACCATCTCCTTTGTTTTATTATCCCTTCTTACCACTTCCGCTATATTTTTCTCGATATCCCTCGCGCCCATAGCAATTCTTACCGGCACACCTTTCATTTCATATTCCGCAAATTTCCAACCTGGACGCCGACTGTCATCATCATCATATTTTACAGACACACCTAATGCTTTAAAATCTTCCATGATGGGCGCTACTTTCTCATCAACCAGTTTCTTTTGCTCATCTCCTTTATAAATAGGTACAATCACTACCTGGAGTGGTGCAATCTTTGGAGGAAGGACCAGGCCATCGTCATCGCTGTGGGCCATTACCAGTGCGCCTATCAATCGTGTACTCACTCCCCAGCTTGTTGCCCATACATAATGTAATTTATTTTCTTTATCGCTGAACTTTACATCAAATGCTTTGGCAAAATTTTGACCAAGAAAATGGGAGGTGCCTGATTGTAACGCCTTTCCATCCTGCATGAGCGCTTCAATACAATAAGTATCTACAGCGCCTGCAAAACGTTCATTAATACTTTTTACTCCCTTTACCACCGGCATTGCCATCCACTCTTCAGCAAATTCTGCATATATTTCCAGCATCTGCAGAGTTTCGTGTATGGCTTCCTGTGAAGTAGCATGTGCTGTATGGCCTTCCTGCCATAGAAATTCTGTAGTTCGCAAAAAAAGGCGCGTACGCATTTCCCATCTTACTACATTGGCCCATTGATTAATAAGAAGCGGCAGATCCCGGTAAGACTGTATCCATGTTTTGTATGTATTCCAGATAATCGTTTCAGAGGTTGGGCGGACAATCAATTCTTCTTCAAGCTTTGCATCCGGGTCTACAATAATATCGTTGCCTTCAGGATTAATTTTTAAACGGTAATGAGTAACCACTGCACATTCTTTTGCAAAACCCTCCACGTGCGCTGCTTCTTTGTTTAAAAAGCTTTTGGGAATAAATAATGGGAAATAAGCATTTTGGTGGCCTGTTTCTTTAAATCGCTTATCTAACTGATCGCGCATCTTTTCCCAAAGTGCAAATCCATACGGCTTAATGACCATACAACCACGCACAGCACTATAGTCTGCAAGACCTGCTTTTATAATTATATCGTTATACCATTGTGAATAGTCTTGTTCCCTGGAGGTAATTTCTTTACTCATTCTTTTTTGTTTGACTTAATTGCTTAGCCTATTTGCAAAAAAAGCATCCTTGACATACTTTTAACAACCGTTCATAAAAACAATCGGTATATAGTAAAGGATTATTCTTAAATTTACAGTAAGATGACGCAAAAATAAAAAAGTAAAGCCTCATCATCAAACTTATAAAAACTTAACGCCATGAAAATAAGACACATTCTTTTATTTAGCCTGGTGGCTGCTATCAGCAGTTGCACTACGGCCTATCGCTCAGGACAAACACCGGACGATGTCTATTATTCAACGTCTCCTACACAAAATTCTTATGTTAATTCAGTAAACGATCGCGACAGGGATTCTTATTATTACAGAAATGACGATTCATACAGAAATGATGAAGAATCAGATATAAGAAGAGGAATTCGTAACCCGGCCTATCGCAGTTCCAGTTCTATTGCGCTGAACCTCGGAATGGGATACAGCCCCTATATGTATAGTCCTTTTGGATATAGTCCATACTCCAGTCCTTTTGGATATGGATCGGGTTATGGGTACAACCCATATATGTCTCACAGTATGTACAACCCATATCTCTATAATTCTTACGGATATGGCGGATTAGGATATGGTGGGCTATATAATCCTTACAGCTTTTACAATCCTTATGGGAATTATGGTTCATCCTATTACGGGCACGGTTATTATCCAGGCGGTATTAGCCTCGGTAGAGTAAATACCAATACAGGAGTGAGGAGATATAATCTGAATCCATACAATAGTTCCGTTGATAATTCCCCTTCTGCAATCAGAAACGCTGTAAGGTCAAACATTTCTGAGGGTTCTGCTGCGCCTGTAAGATCTTTTAATACTCAGCCTCGTGCTACCACAGGTTCAGGAAATGTGATAAGAAGAGTATTTACTCCTTCTGAAAGCAGAAGAGAGACAAGGAACACAAATAGAAGTGAAAATAACAGGACTTATAATAACAGGAACGATAATAATAACACAAGGCAGGAAAGGCCGACTTATCAGGCTCCTACCCGTACTTTTGAGTCAAGTGCACCATCCAGCAATAACTCATCCTCAGGCAACTCTGGCAGTGGCGGTAGCGCCCCTACCCGGTCTTTTAGAAGATGATGATTCTTTTTGTCTGTAGAAAACTATTTTATTTATTTGTTAAACAATAGATAAGCACCCTTGTACTATGAAAGCAAAATATGTAACTTTTTTTATAATATTGTTGACTAGCTACTCCTACGCACAGGAGCCTGCCGACGCCCTACGATACTCTTTTCTGACACAAGATGGGGGTACAGCCAGGAACCAGGCAATCGGAGGAGCGGGCGGCTCACTGGGTGGCGAGTTCTCTTCTCTTTTTATCAACCCCGCCGGATTGGGATTTTATAAAACCGGCGACTTTGCTTTTACACCTCGGTTTTCCATGAAAAACTCCAAATCGGAATACAGAGCTACAAAGGCAAGCAATAATAGCACTAATTTTAACCTGGGCACTACGGGAGTCTTGTTCGCTTCGCCGTCTGCACCTGGTAAAAGTGTAAAGAGTTTTACATTTGGACTTGGGATCAACCGTATTGCGGATTTTAACAATCACGTTTATTACAGGGGTACTAACAAGTCAAGTTCTTATTCAGAAAAATATCTTGAAGAACTAATAGATAATAATGTTACGGATCCTAATAGTGCTGCACAAAAGTATCCTTATGGAAGCAGCCTTGCTTTTAACACTTATCTGATTGATGCTATTTTTAATCCGGATAGTACGATTTCAGGATATACCACGCAGGCCGATCCTTCTTATGGTCTTTTGCAGGAAAATACCATTAACACCAGTGGTGGTATAACTGATCTTGCCATAGGTGCGGGATTGAACGTGCAGGAGAAATGGTATTTTGGTGGTACCTTATCGTTCCCCATTTTAAAATATAACAGGGATGCCACTTACAGGGAGAGTGACCAATCAGGTGACTCTAATAACGACTTTAATTATTTTGAGGCAATAGAATCCCTGCAGACAAGAGGAATAGGCGTTAACGGAAAATTTGGAATTATTTTTAAACCCGTAGAAGATGTCAGGTTGGGGCTTGCTGCACATACACCTACCTTTTATTCGCTTACCGATAATTATGTAACAGAAGTAATTACCGATCTCGAAGGATATGGTGGAGCAGGAATAAAACATCAAAGTTCTACGGATTTTCCGGATGCCGACGGCCAAACAGGGCAACCCCTGGAATCCAGGTATAATATAATAACACCCTGGAGAGTAATCCTTAGTGGGACCTATTTATTTCACGGAGTGGAAAATGTAGAGCAACAGCGTGGTTTTGTTACGGCCGATGTGGAATACGTCAACTATAAAGATGCTTCTTTCAAAGCTGAACGCAATGATACTGAGGGTAAAGATTATTATAATTCTTTAAATAAAACCATAGGGAATCTATATACCAGCGCCATTAATGTACGTCTGGGCGGAGAGTTGAAATTTAACACCTTTATGGTAAGGCTTGGCGGAGCATACTATGGCAATCCTTACAAGGATGACAAATCAAACCTTATAAAAGTAAGCGGTGGAGTAGGTTATCGTAATAAAGGATTTTTTATTGACCTCACTTATGTTCAATCAATGAATAAGGACGTTGATTATCCTTACCTATTGCAGGACAAAGCCAACGTGCCGGCTTATTTAAAAAACAATGCAGGGAACATAGTTGCTACTATTGGGTTTAAGCTTTAGTCTTGGTTTACTTTTTTGATAGAAACTGACACCATTGGTAATAATTTCATCACTTTATTGGAATAGTTCCTTAATTAACGGAAGAAGAATATAATATTTTTTTCTATGAAAAAAATGAACTTAAAAAGATACCTCTTATTTTTTACTTATAATGTATAGATAATTTCTTCCTATAAAATTTAATCTTAGTCGGTGTGTGTCAAAATAAATAAACGGTATTTAAAGGATTGTTCTTTTCTTTGCATGATATTCTATTAAACACACGCTAAATCATGAAAAGAGAACTGAATGTGAAGCTCACAAGGCTTCTATCATTAGTATCGGCTGCTTTTATCCTTCCAGCAGCCATTAACGCACAGGTCACCACAAGTAGTATAACAGGAACTGTTACATCAATAACCGGGGAGGCGTTAGATGGCGCAACGATAGTAGCAATTCACACTCCTACAGGATCAAGATATACAACCACCAGCCAAAAAAGCGGGCAGTTCAATGTCCCAAATATTACCCCTGGTGGTCCCTACACTGTGACAGCAACTTTTGTTGGCCTTACCCCTTATCAAAAAACTGATATCATGGCTCCATTAGGAGACAAATACAACCTGATCATCGAATTGAGCTCTTCTGCGAAAGAACTTCAAAATATCGTAATAAGTGGCAGGGGATCGGGACTTATAAAAACCGGTGCCTCCACCAATTTTAACAACAGGCAAATCCAAACGCAGCCCAATATAGGGCGAAGTATTACAGGCCTAACCAAGACATCGCCCCAGGCGAATGGAAATAGCTTCGCGGGAATGAATGACCGGTATAATAATATAACGATTGATGGGGCTTTGTTCAATAACAATTTCGGCAGATCAGGTGATGGAATGATTCCTGGTGGAGGAGTATCAGCTATTTCGATTGATGCGCTTGACCAGATCCAACTGAATATCGCCCCTTACGATGTGAGGCAGGCAGGCTTTGTGGGTGGAAGTATCAATGCAGTAACTAAAAGAGGAACCAATACGTTTACAGGAACTGTTTATGGTTTTTACAGAAACCAGGATTTTAACGGTGATAAGGTAAAAGGTGTAGAATTTTCCAATTCAAAAAAATCAACTAAAATATATGGAGCGAGTGTAGGTGGCCCTATTATAAAAGACAAACTATTCTTTTTCGTAAATGCAGAAAAAGAAGAAAGAACCCAACCTGGCCAAACGTCTGTTGCCAAAAAACCTGGAGTAAACGATAATGACCCAAATATAACTGCCCCACTGGCATCAGACCTGGACAAGTTATCACAATATTTAAAAAGTACTTACAATTATGATCCCGGAGGTTATGAAGGATATGATTTTGCTACCGATAACTTCAAATTTGTAACCAGGCTTGACTGGAATATCAGTGATAAAAACCGGCTAACCTTACGCTACAATCAATCTGAAACTAATGATGACAGTAAGATAAATTCTAGCAGTGGTCCCTCGGGAATCTCTCGGTTCAGTAATAGCAGAGGAGGAGGAAGCCCGAATGCCGGATTAAGCTTTAGCGGGTCAAATTTTAAAAACAATACAAAAGTGAATTCAACGGTAGCTGAGCTGAATTCGATCTTCAGCAATAAGGTATCTAATCAGCTTATCGCCTCTTATACTCACAATCAACCGGTTCGTGTTCCCAATAGCGTTTTCCCTTTTGTAGATATTATGAACGGATCCAGTGTTTACACCTCTTTTGGTACCGATCTATATTCCTATGAAAATAAGATTGATGATAAAGCCTATAATATTGCTGATAATGTTACCATGAATTTCGGAAAACATTCTTTAACCGCAGGCTCCAGTTATGATTATTTTGCAGTAAAAAATTTCTTTGCAGATGCAGGAGGCCCCAGCTATTATCGTTTTGCTTCTTTGCAGAATTTTTTAGACAACAAACCTCCTGTATTTTTTGCACTTACCTATAGTTACGACAAGAAGAACCCCGGCAATATACCTCCGGCAGAAGCTACTTTTGGACAGGTAAGTGTGTATTTACAGGATGCATGGTCAATCAATGAAAGGTTTAAGCTTACCTATGGATTAAGAATTGATAAGCCCCTATATACTTTCGATGCGCCAAAGAACCCGGCATTACAAGAAGTGAATTTTAAAGATGTGGAGGGAAGCACTGAAACTTTTGATGTAAGCAAATGGCCCAAATCAAGGCTGCTTTTTTCACCCCGCGTGGGATTCAACTATAATATTCCAAACGAAAACCTGGTTATTAGAGGCGGTAGCGGAATATTTACAGGACGTATTCCTTTTATTTGGCTATCCAACCAGGTGGCAGATAACGGAGTTCTGAGATCAATCTGGACGGTATCATCTCCTGCCGATCTCGCAAATTACCCTTTCTCACCGGATCGCTCTACCTATTTTTCAAAAATACCCATACCAGACGCAGGTACCACTATCCCTGCGGGACGGCCATCGTACAGCGCTACTGTACCTGACTTTAAGATGCCACAGGTGTGGAGAACCAGTTTAGCCTTCGATAAAAGATTTGCAACCCATTATACGTTTACTTTAGAGGGTATATTTACTAAATTTATCAATAACGTTTACTTCCGGAATGCTAATCTTGGTGCACAAGATGGAGTTCTAAATGCACCCGGCGATGGCAGGCCTTATTATTCACCACGATTGAATGATAACATCAGTCTAATGACGGTAATGGATAATGTAAATAAAGGCTCGAGCATGGTTTTTACTGCTCAGCTTCAAAGGTCCTTTTCCAAAAACTGGGCAGGTTCCGTGGCATACAGTTATACGTTTGCAAATGATTTAAATATTGGTACCAGTGACCGCGCAAGCAGCAGTTGGAGTACGAACAATATAGTGGATAACCCCAACCAACCCGAATTGAGTTATTCTAACTTTTCTGTTCCACATAGAGTCATCGCCAACTTTTCATACAAATTCAATTATCTGAAAGATCACATGGCTACTACCATCGGCGTATATTACAGCGGTTCTTCACAGGAACGTTATCATTTCCGATATAACAGTGACGTAAATGGCGATGGGCAAACTAACGATTTAATTTATATCCCTGCCGAACCTTCACAGATTAGTTTTGTAGAAGGATATAAAGTGGGAGGTAAAACTTATACTGCCCAACAACAAAACGATGCGTTCTTCACTTTTGTTGACAACAATCAGTACCTAAAAAAACATAAAGGTCAATATATGGATAGAAATGGCGCATTGCTACCATGGGTTAATTCTCTTGACTTAAGGATACTCCAGGATTTTTCGTTTAATACATCCAAAAGAAAACAAACCATTCAATTTACGATAGATGTAGTCAACCTGCTAAACCTGTTAGATAATAATTGGGGAACCAAATATTCCTATAATTTTGGTTCCTTCTCAGACCAGGGAATTTTAGGAATACCATCATCCGGAAATAATACAGGTGGAGAAAGCTTTAAGAAAGAAGCTCCCAAATTTACTTTTAATCCGAATGGGCCTGCATCGGCATATCGGCCTGATTATTCAATCTACAGTACATGGGGAATTCAATTGGGGTTACGCTATATATTTTGATATTAGGGTTATTTCGCAAATTTACCTCCATCATTTTTCAATTAAAAAATTCGCGTTCGGTCAATTTATCCGTATTTACTGTATCAACTAATCAAGAACATTTATTTCTATTTTATTCCATGCGTTTCCCTACCGCGGAACTTCCATTTTAGAAATAATATTGTTGATCAACTCATCCGGTGTGATGCCTTCCATTTCTTTATCAGGACTTAGTATAACCCGATGTCTTAACACCGGCACGGCTATCTCCATGACATCTTCCGGGATAACAAAGTCTCGTCCTTTTATTGCAGCACTGGCCTTTGAAGATCTTAAAATTGCCAGAGGCACGTGGTGAAGCACCAAGATAAAACGCTGTATCATTCCTGGTGGCCTGTACTATTTTAGCGATCATCTCTACCAATTTAGGATCAATGATCACCTCATTAACTATTTTTCTGTATTCGGCGATTTGTGCAGCACTAATTACAGGAGCTACCTGATCCAATAATGTGTTTTGTGCAACAGATTGTTGATTCATTAAAATATTGACTTCCTCTTCCAAAGTAGGATATTCAACAACGATCTTAAATAAGAACCGGTCTAATTGCGCCTCTGGCAAGCGATAAGTTCCTTCATGCTCAATGGGATTTTGTGTCGCAATCACCAGGAAAGGAAAACCCATCAAATGAGTAATGCCATCAATGGTTATCTGTCGTTCTTCCATTACTTCAAAAAGAGCAGATTGGGTTTTAGCAGGAGCTCGGTTGATCTCGTCTATCAAAATAACATTGTTGAAAACAGGACCGCGTTTAAATTCAAATTCAGCCACTTTGGGATTAAACACCGATGTGCCCAATTCATCACTCGGCATAAGGTCTGGCGTGAATTGTATCCCTTGAAAAACCGGTATCAATGATCTTTGCCATTAATTTTGCTGCAAGTGTTTTTGCAACACCCGGCACTCCTTCTATTAATACATGGCCATCACACAACAGGCCGATCAGCAACAGGTCAATTATTTTATTTTGACCCACTATTATTTTACTGATCTCGTTCCTTATGCTGATTACCGCACCATTCAGCGCATTAATATCAATCCTTTGTTCATAGCTGTTTTCGTCCATCCCGATTATTTTTAAATTTCTCGATACCCACATTCAATTCCAGAAGCTCTTCATCACTCACTTCATCCTGCATCCTCATCTTTTGAATCCTTTCAAATAACTGATTGATCTCATCGAATGTAATACCGCTTTTTCCTGACAGCGAGTTAATGAAATTTCCATCAATAGACGACGTATTGATGAAATATTTTCTTCGTAAATATTCATAAAAATAAGTAATCATCTTATCTGCGATATTTTTATTATTCTTTTGCTGCAAATAAAGAGCACCAATGGTCTCGGCAAAGGCAACTGTGGTGTTGGAATGTGGCGTTATATTTTTATAAAATTCGTCCCACTACACATACTGTGGCTCAAAACGCAAATAAGCAGTCCCACCTTTAAAGTATTCGAAATTTTCTTTGGAGAGCAGGAAATAATTACTGAAGGCTCGTGGCGCCAAATGCAAATAAAGTCTTCCCTTACCGGAAAACAATACTACATAGTTGGGAAGATTGTGCTCATTAACTCCGAGAATTCTTGTAACAGAGGAATCATAACTTTTGATATAGTTTGAAAAAGGAAAATAGCAGTATCCATATCTCTGGCTTTTAAAATCGTCGCCATAATACATACTCACAAAAGTGTCATCCATTCTACCCATTGCTTCATTGATCAATTCATTTTGAATATCTATCTTACAAAAAACCGCATCAAGCAACCAGGGATCTATATACTCGGCAGAGATGAAAAGATCGTTGCCCGTTTGTACAAATTGCATCATTGCATTGGTTTCTTTCTTCGTCAGTACCAGGTTTTTGGTAATTAAAAAATAGAGTGAATATCCTGACGCAAATCCAGGATTATTTTTTATTTCAGACCATGTTTTATCAAAGAGTTGATTCAGGCTATGAATCCCATAATCTTTGAACTCAGATTCAAAACCCCGATATGATATAAACGACCCAAACGGTAACTTATCTATTTTGCGATAGCTTTCTGTAAGTGGAGGAAGCTTCCTGCGAAGACTGAAAGTACAACCAATTCCTATAGAGCCAATAAGCGCCACGCAGAAAATATATTTAATTAATGGTTTCATCCTAAAATAATCCCGGCTGCACTTAATGACGATAGAAGTTATTTCAATGGTGCCATGTATCCAGATCACCATTACTGACTGCCAACCCATTCCCTGAGCAAAAAAAAGATATTGAAAACAACCCAGTATCACTCCGTTAGTCCACATGTAGAATACAGTACCTACGCCAAACAACAAACCAAATATGAAGGTCTTGAAAGCCACGCTGATATTGTTGTAAGCATTATGCACAAACATTGAGAATGGATTGTCATCTTTATAAATTCCAAAAGGGTCTCCGTTGCGGATCGAGGATATGGTCTGGTCATAATATCCAGGCTGTACCCTATGATCAAAAAAATTTCTTGCGTAATCGGTATCGGCAGAAGAAGATAACACACCTCCCCCAACAAAAGCAACAGACAAAAGAAAAGTAAAAAGAAATACTTTATGATATCGCCTGAATAGAAGAGGCAATTCATACTTCCAGAAAAGCAAGATGCGGGAAACATCCTGTTTTTTATTTTGATAAATACCCTGGTAGATAGTGGCGGCAATTCCATTGATCCAACTTGCCACTTTGCTGGTTGGATAAAATATTTTAGCGTAAGAAAGATCATAATAAAGTAATGAACCTGTCAGCCATTTCATCAGGATCACTCGACTCCTCATGTTGGTATTGATTCCATTTATCAATGTTATTTTTTATAAACTTTGCTTCTCGCATACAATACAATTAAAGACATCCTCCATGGTCAATTTGAAATGAGGTAACCATTACAGAAACAAAATAACTATACCCAACCGAAACAATTTAATCATAAAAAAATAAACTCATAAATTTTATTTATAAACAATAAATTGCCTCATGGCGTTTATACAAATACGAACACCTTTTAATATTGACCTCGAATTTGAGCTTGCTGAGGCCCCTAAAAGGCTGTTTGCCTATTTAATTGATTTCACCATCCTGCTTTTGTTTTTTATGGCCATGAAGTACTTTTATTATGCCGGTTTTGATCTTGAAGATATCAATAGGTTGAGGAGTCATCTAGGATTAGACATTCTTACTATCTCCCTTCCAATGCTGCTCTACTCACTGGTTAGCGAAGTGATGATGAACGGCCAGACAATTGGTAAAAAAATACTGAACATAAGAGTGATCAGCCTTTATGGAGGACAACCTTCATTGAGCCAGTACCTTCTGCGGTGGATATTTAAGGCGTTCGAATGGCCATTCTTTTTTGGATATACTTTTTTTAGTCTTACTAGCATGTTGGCCTATATCATCATTACCTGCCTTTGGGGCGTGGTCGTGTTAATTTTTATTGCCGTTAATAAAAAGAACCAGCGCCTGGGTGATATGGCAGCTAATACAGTGGTTATAAATACCCAATCTCAATTTTCAGTGCATGACACGGTATTCATGAATATAGATGAAATAAATTACACACCCAGTTTTCCAGCGGTGCTAAGACTTTCTGATCGTGACATCAACACTATTAAAAATATAGTCGATTTGTACTACAAGGAAAATAATATTATCACTTGTGAAAGGCTGGCATTAAAGGTTCAGATGATATTAGAAATTAAAACAGAAATGCAACCAGTGGTGTTTTTAGAAACTTTACTTACTGATTATAATTTCCTCGCAACAAAGTAAATTGATGCCGGAAGCGTGATTCAGCAAATGAAGACCTTGAAACCTGCTAAATTGAATTTGAAATAAAAATATTTAAGCTATTACTAAGGCCTCTCGATAATTACTGCAAATCTTTCTTTTTCCTGATCGTTCACCAATTTAATATCCGGATAAATTGAGATTGCTCTCATAACACCTGTCCCCAAACCTTTGTATGGTAAGATGTGTTGAGCAATGGTTTGTAAAATCGGATTTCTTGAGATTGAAATTCCACTTGTAATATTTTCTACAGTTAAAGAATTAGGAAGTTTTCCAGGACTGATAATTTCAATTCTGTCGCTAAAAATAAACACTTTGATTGTTGAATTAATAAAATAGTCGCGATGTATCAATGAGTTTACAATAAGTTCTTCGAAAACTTCATAAGGAACTTCCCATATTGTTGGGCTGTTAAATGTATCTCCTATCGGAATTTTTTTTAAATTACGGTCAATGAAAGAGATAGTTTGGTCAAATACCTGTTCCATATTTCCTTCAAAGGAAGGTTCGTTATCAGCAAAGGTGCTTCCTGTTAGACTGGTTGAATTTACCGCAACACACTGAATAGAAAATTGTGGTCGAAATTTGTGTCTGATAGAACTAAAGAATAGCAACCCTGCAAGAGTAAGATTTCCCTCTTTCATTAAGTTTAAGTTCTCCAGAGATTGGCGGAAGTCTACTCCTAAATCTTCAGGTGATTTATTGTATTTCCTTCTAATGAATTCCTTGTAATAATCTTTTTCAATATCTGTAGAGGTCGTACCTTGAATAATCATTTCATCAGCAAATATTATCTTACTACTTTGAAGAAGCCTTGCAATCTCTTCATTCGAGGTAACTCTTCTTTTATCTGAACCATTCTTTACCCAAATAGCACCGTTCTTATCTTTATAAGGTTTACTCAACCCTTCTTCAACATTAATAATAATTAAATTTTCATTATCAACAGTTATTGTTTGGGACTCAACAATTATCGCAGGTTTCACATTGTTTGTAGAAGAATCAACAATTACCCTATTAGCGTCTCTAATTTCTGAAAAAGATAACCCATTTCTTGATCCTGTTTTGTCATTGACCCCAACAATTATTAATCCGCCCTTGGTGTTTGAAAAAGCAACCAGTTCCTGGCTGAATTTATGTGCGTCATCAATTCGCTCTTTGAATTGAACCGAGCTGCTTTCACCTTTTTGTATCAGTTCAAGTAATTCTAATGCTTCCATAATTCATAAATCATTTTTCTTTGTTTAAATGCTTCGTCTCCACCTTCCATTATATCAACAATATTCTGTTGGATTTCTTTATTGTCAATACTGCCGGCTTTTGTTTCTATCAAATTGTCATTGAATGTGCAACTTATCAATTGTTCACAATCGCCCAATACGGGAATGTTTGGATTATGAGTTGCAAAAATAAATTGTGTTTGTCCTTTTAATTTTTTCAGCTCAGAAATTACATCCAAATAAATTGTCTGGTTATCCAAATCATCTTCGGGCTGGTCAATGATTATTAAATCGTTTTCTTTTAAAGTAAGAATGAAAATAATTAAAGCTGATGCTCTTTGCCCTAATGAATGTTCATCCAACCTACGTCCTTTATAAAAAATAGTGAACTTGTCAGGAACGCGGTAGGTTAAAAACTCATTTATATTTTCTGCGAACTTTGATTTGAAGTTTTGTAAATTATTCCCTCCCGAACACAAGTTATTTATGCTGCTTCCATCAACACCAAAGTCGTTGTATATTTCTATTAAATCCGGATAAGTATCGGCAATTTCACCTATTAAAGCATCACGAAGCCCGCTCCCTTTTACATATCCTTTGAGATATTCTTTAAACTTGTCCTTATTCCCTTTGAATTCAATTTCGATTTGAATGGCAGTTTGATCATTATTCAATTTTACAATTTCCTCCTGAATTATACTAAATTCTTGATGCCAAAGGCTACGTAATTGTGTTAATGCCTGTATCAGGCTTTTCCGAAGAGTTACTTTTCTTGCATCTAACTTTTTAATCTCATTCAATTTTGCAATTTGAAAATCAAAATCTTTTGAAAGTTTTACATAAGTGTCTGCCTCGATATTTGGAAGATTGATATTTCTTTTTAATTCTGAAAATTCTTCTTTTAATGCTTCGTATTTTTCCGAAAGAGATTTTTTAAAATCCTGAAGGTTGCCTTTTTCGGTTTTTATCTGTATTAAAATGTCGGCAAGCATTTGAAAAGCCTTCTGGAATCGCGCCAATGATTCATATACCTGGTTGAACAATTCAGGATTTTCTTTTGATTCATAAGAAGTGTGGCTTGCAAAAGAATTCGCATATTCCTTGTAAATATTTTCAATTTCTTCAATCAAAGTATTTTCAAATTCCAGTAAATTATCAAAACGGTTAATGTCTTTGTTGAATTCAATTTGCTTGTTTAATTTTTTATCAATCTCTAACTCTTTGAAAATTTTCATATCTTTTTCGATAGCAGCTTTTCTTGCTTCTATTTCTTCTTTCTGCGCAAGTTGTTTGTCAACTTTCCGTATATCAGCAATAAGGTTTATTATTTTGGATGATTGTTCATCAATCTCTTGATTTATTGAGTTTAATTTTTCACCCATCAATTTACTTATCAAATCTTCGGTTGATGTTTCTCCGCCGATGTCGGATAAATCTTTTTGCCCATAATAAAGTGGCTTGTTAATTATCGCGCTTGATTTGAGACTGTATTGAAGTTCTCTTTCTCCGCTCTTTGTTAATTCAAAAAGTGTCGGTGATTCACCGTAGATTCTTTCAGAAATATAAGTCTTTCCATTCTTGTCAATCATCTCAACTTCCATCTTACCGCCACTTCCCAAAAAATTTTGAACCAGTCTTTCTTTGTATTTTGGTTCATGAGAGTTGTTGCCAATTGGAATATCTAACGCATAACGAACAGTTTCCAGTAGTGTAGATTTCCCACTTCCCCGGATGCCAATAAAATTATTCATTCCGGCATTGAATGATATCTTTTTATTCTTCCATTTCGTTGTCGTGAATGTTATTGATTTTAAATATGCATTTTCTATTTTCGGAAAATCTTCCGACAATCTGTTTTCAGAGTCACGTAAAGCATATATCAAAGCATCGAAGTTGTAAGCCCCAATTTTTACAAATGTTTTTTTCTCTATTCCTTTTTGTTCATGTGCTTTACCTACGCCTTCAATATTCTTGCAATCAGAGCCTTCTACTAACGCAGGAAGTTTGCCGTTAAACCAATCTGTGTAAACAGAAAGTTTTTCATAAGTCCTCAATTTTTGAAAACCTAAAACAAAATTTCTGAAATTTTCATTTTCAGCAAGTTCTTTTATTCGTCCACCATTCAATTCTTTAAAGAACCCACTTTCCTGGTCAACGTGTGCCATTATCATAAAAGAATTTCTGCCATTTATTTTATGATAGCTTAATTTGTCTAACGTTTCTGTAAGACTGTATTTGCACCGGTTATTTTCATTTTCTTTGTTTGCAATACCTTCAAATGCAGAAGTCAAAAACTGATTAATGTAGTCTTCTCCATTTGTCATCCATTGTTCATTGTCGAAAACTATTAGACAGTGAACTCCGTTTGCACCATCATTTACTGAAAGTTCAACTCCGGGAATTATCCAAATGTTTTCTTTTGATGCTTTTTTTCTGAGATTGCAATATTCATCTTTGTCAAACTTATTGTGATTGGTAATTATTCCGATGTTAATTTTTTCAATCTTTAATCTTTCAATGTAGTAATTGAAAAAATCGTTAGAACTTCTATCAAATTTAAACTCTTTGTCCCTTATGGTATGCAAATGAAACTCAGCACGAAGCCAAATAGCTCCATTTTCAAAAATAGAGTTGTTACGATTTTCGGGTTCCATGTCGGCTGCCATAATTATTTTATATTTTTCATTTCAATTTTTTGCTCTGCGATTTTTAATGCCTTCTTTGCCAGGTCTTCATCGCGCAATTCGTTAACCAACTTATCGCTTAACCATGCAACAATCAACTCGTCTTTTTCCACTTTGAAGTACTTGGCGAATTCTAAAACCTGTGCTTTGCTCGGCAGCCTTTCGCTTCTTTCAATTTTGCTAAGCAGGGCCTGGTCAATGCCAATGCCTGCTGCTACCTCACGCAGGAATTGCTTCTGTTCCTCCCTTAATTGTCTTAGTATTTCTCCTATACTTTTCATTTGTTATTTTATGACTTGACAAATTTTGACAAAAGTATTTCTTTTTTAGAGCATTTGAAAAATTATTGCTTATCGAATTTGCATGATGGCGATCGTGTTTAAAAAACGGTATTCACAATCCATTCATTAAGTTAAGTCCCGAGGCGGTACCTATCCACACAAAATCCTTCTTGTCTTTATAAACACAGGTTACGTTATTGTCACTTAATCCGTTTTGTTCATCAATTTTTCTAAGTACTAACTGTCCGCCTGCCTGGCAAAAGGATCAAGTGCTGTTCATAAAATAAATCAGTATAAAAACAATCAAAGCATTTATCCTAAAACGTCGCATGATCAATTGCATTTGAGAAAAAAGTCTTCTTTTGGAAAACTATCATTCATAGTGCTAATCTATAAAATAAGGATAGGAACCAGAGGCGATGTCCCGGCCCGGCAAGCCGTTGGACGAATGGTACCGACTTTCAAACAATCATCGAGGAAACGTGAACCTGTTTCAATTTTTGCATTTCAAATTTGCCGGGTGGTAGATATATTTTTACAGCGACAACCACGAAGCCTACTTTTAGTCGGTAAGAAACTAAAAAAGTAAAGCACGTTGGCTTTATAATCGTAACTTTCGAAGATTAAATACTCTATTATGGAACAACAAATTTCGGATTATTTATTTGTTTATAGTTCTTTGCTGAAGGGGTTTCAAAGCGAAGAATACAGGTACATCCATAAATACTTTAACCTGGTAGGCAAAGCTAAAGTAAAGGGTATTTTAAGCGACTTAGGAAATAATCCTGTCGCAAAACCGACTACTGAGAACCTTTTCATAAAAGGTGAATTATATAAGATCAATGACCATGAGGAATTTTCATTTGCTATCGGCCAGTTAGACGATTATGAAGGAGTAAGCCCCGCAGAATATGAAAGCCCTTTATACATAAGAGAATTAGCCACGGTTTTTAAAGAGGACCAAAGCGAAGTGGTTGCATGGATTTACTGGTACAATGGAGATGTAGAAGGAAAACCTGTGATTGAATCGGGCGACGTGCTGGAATATGCTAAGGCCAAAAATCTCAGGTAATTCGTATTGTTGTCTTTGCCGCGGTACCGATGCAGGGAGGAAAGCAAATGATGTTGCCAGAATTTACATTAAGTGCGACTCCTTAAATGTTAGCATAGAAAATGATAGTAAAATTAGACCACGCCAGATATCATCTGCCTGGCCCTTCTATTTCATATCATGATTTGCCGCCTACTCTAACAAAGTGATGGGCTATTTTTTTGCGCTTGCCTTTTTAGCTACTTTCTTTGCAGATGCGCCTATTTTATAAGCCTGCTTTGCTGTTTTTGCGATAGCTTCTTTTGCCGAACCTGCTTTCTTAGCTACAGGTGTGGATACTTTTTTAATAGCTTGCTTTACTGTTTTTGAAACAGCCTTTTTAGCTGCGCTAGTTTTCTTAGCTATCGGCGTGGTTACTTTCTTAATAGCTTTTTTTACTGTTTTGGGAACAGCCTTTCTAGCTGCGTTGGTTTTCTTAGCTACCGGTTTGACCACTTTTTTATTGGCTTGTTGTATCGTTTTCGAAACAGCTTTTTTCGCGGCATTTGTTTTCTTAGCTACAGGTTCGACTACTTTACTGGTGACTACTTTTGCTGCGGCGGTTGCTGATTTTTCAGGTTGCACTTTTTTGGTGGTGGCCTTTGCTGCTTTCTTTACGGCTTCTACTTTCGGAGCCGTAATTTCATGTATTTTAGACTTAAAAGCATCAATAGCATTTGATGCCATATCCGCTATCTGATCTTTTTTTATTAAAATTTCTCCGGCTACTTCGCCAATAGTTTCAGCAATTTTAGATACCGTAGAATTTTCTTCAGTTGCTTTCTTTGAGCTTGATTTTTTTGTTGCCATTTTTAATGAGTTTTAAGTAGTAAATGTAGGTAAAGAAATCACACGGAGTAACAAAAAATATAGCTTTTTTCTAAATATTTAAATGACTGTCAGACCAGTTAGATTGACTGGCAAATTGCCTTTCAGCAATCACTTAAAGACAATGGGTGAATCGCACTTTACTTTGCCCAGTAGTCCAACACAGTAATTTTATCAGGTGAGGGTTTTAAAAGTCTTCCAAATTCTTTATGTGCGGGGTGAACGAGGTATGCGTCCCGGTCAGCTTCGTTACTGAAG
>JBDTJI010000283.1:0-12493 GCA_039935935.1 Ginsengibacter sp.
ACTTTCACAATGAAGGAGTTTATGGAAAATTCTTCATTAAGATAATTCTAAAAATCCTACACCCCGTACTTCCTCTTCACTTCTCTGTCGCTCTCTCTCGCTTTAATGGTTTCCCTTTTGTCATAAAGTTTTTTTCCTTTACCCAGGCCTATTTCTATCTTTGCAAAGCCACTTGCAGAGAAAAATATTTTTAAGGGAACAATGGTGTAACCTTTCTCTTTCATTTTATTTTCCATTTTGCGCAGTTCTTTTTTATGTAACAGCAATTTGCGCTCCTGCAAAGGTTCATGGTTATAATGAGTGCCAAAGTTATACTCAGAAATGTGAAGGCTTTTTACGTACAGTTCGCCTTTATCAAAAATGCAGTAGCTGTCATTGAAGCTGGCTTTGCCCGCGCGCAACGATTTGACCTCAGTGCCCGTCAATACAATGCCTGCAATATATTTTGCTTCAATTTGGTATTCATAATATGCTTTCCGGTTCCTTAGGTCCATAATAAAAAGCAGCAGGTTTGAATGAGATCCCTGCTGCGAAGTTTCATTTTATAATCTAATGATTGAATAAAATCAATAATTGCTCAATTTTGCCTTTCAGGTCTTTTCTGGAAACTATAAAATCCAGGAAACCATGTTCTAACAGAAACTCACTGCGCTGAAATCCCGGAGGAAGGTCCTTTTTTATCGTTTCCTTGATGACCCGCGGCCCCGCAAAACCAATAAGAGCGCCAGGCTCCGCCATTATTACATCTCCAAGCATTGCAAAGGAAGCCGTAGTGCCGCCAAATGTTGGGTCGGTACACAATGAAAAATAGGGGATCTTGGCATCTGTAAGAAGCGATAATCTTCCTGAAGTTTTTGCTAATTGCATTAATGAGAAGGCACTTTCCATCATACGTGCGCCTCCGCTTTTGCTAATGATCATCAATGGCACTTTATGTTCGATGCAATAGTCGCAGGCGCGGCTGATCTTTTCACCCATAACACTGCCGAGGCTTCCTCCGATAAATTCAAAATCCATACAGGCTATTACTATATCAATGTCCTGCACTTTACCATGGGCTACAGTTATAGAATCATGAATGGGCGACTTGGCATAAGTCTCTTCAAGCCGCTGCGAATAAGGCTTTAAATCCACAAAGCCAAGAACATCTTTTGACCTGATATTTGCAAAGAGTTCCGTATAATTATCGTCATCAAAAAGAATTTCAAAGTATTCAGCGCTTCCTATACGATGATGATAGTCACATTTGGGACATACAAAGAGACTTTCCCTCAGTTCTGTTACCGGACAGGTATATCTGCATTGAGGACACTTTACCCACAGTCCGTCAGGGGCTTCCTTTTTGTCCTTTGTAGAAGTGGTGATTCCTTTTTTTATTCTCCGAAACCATCTGCGCTTGGTTTCTTCCGCTTCACCTTCTTCACCGGCAAGATTTGCGTCAAAATCTTCGTCTTGTCTCATAACTTCAGCCCCTTAAAGGGGCCTTAAAGGTTTTAATTATTAATAGGAATTATCTAAATCAAGGTTCTCTCTTTTGTAATCAGGATTATGCTACTGTTATACTTTTATCCAGATAAACATCTTGCGTAGCAGTCAATAATTCTACACCTTCTTTAAAGGGTTTCTGAAATGCTTTTCTTCCCATGATCAATCCCATACCACCGGCGCGTTTGTTGATCACGGCAGTTTCAACGGCATCTGTGAGGTCTGCTGCTCCCTTACTTTCCCCGCCGCTATTTATTAATCCTATTTTTCCGCTATAGCAATTCAACACCTGGTATCGGCAAAGATCTATGGGATGATCAGAAGATAAATTTTCATATACCAGGGGTGAAGTTTTACCAAACTTTACAGCATTATACCCGCCATTATTGGTAGCCATCTTTTGTTTAATAATATCAGCCTGTAAAGTTACGCCAATATGGTTAGCCTGTCCTGTAAGATCAGCGCTGGAAGAGTAGTCCTTTCCATTTACCTTGAAACCATCATTACGAAGATAGCACCATAAAATGGTACACATGCCTAATTCGTGAGCTAATGCAAACGCTTCACTTACTTCCTGCAACTGGCGCGTACTCTCCTCGCTTCCCCAATATACTGTCGCACCAACGCCAACTGCGCCCATGTCATAAGCAGTTTCTACAGAACCGAACATTACCTGATCATACTTATTAGGGTAACTCAACAATTCATTGTGATTGAGCTTGACAATAAATGGGATTTTATGTGCATACTTCCTGCTCAATATTCCTAAAACTCCAAAAGTAGAGGCTACACCGTTACAGCCGCTTTCAATAGCTAACTTTACAATATTTTCAGGATCGAAATACATCGGATTAGGAGCAAAAGACGCTCCTGCACTATGTTCAATGCCCTGGTCAACAGGAAAAATGGAGCAATATCCTGTACCACCCAGCCGGCCGTGATTCCGCAGTTGCTGCATGCTTCCTACTACACGATTGTTACGGTCGGTTTGCACAAATATATCATCGATATAAGAAGGAGAGGGAAGTGTAAGTGTTGACTTGTCAATTTTACATTGATGACTTAACAGGCCTTCTGCCTTGTCACCTAAAATTTCTTCAATTTTTTTTGATGCCATTGTTTATAATTTAATTTTTGCAAAAATAGTGAATTACCCGGTTAAGACATTTTTGCATGAAGAATTGAAATAGTTGTAGATAGTTTAATATAGAAGTCTCCAACTAAATCTCTCTAAGCATAAACTTTTTGTGCCAATTTTTACATTGTAGTTTTGTTCCGCCAAGGTTTTGATTAAGTTGGTTTTACTACCGTTTCAAAAAAAGAAATAGCCTAAAAACGCTGTCCTTGCAAAAATTCTTTTATTTTCATTCTTTAATTTTAACCAAACTAAGAATTAGAAATGGCTACTGTCTCGATGAATGTGTCAAAACCAAAACGGGCTTCTGGTAAAATACAACCTACTAATTACGGTGCACTTAGTACACTGGTGATTGTATTTTTTTTCTGGGGTTTTATAGCTGCGGGCAATAGTGTCTTTATCCCTTTTTGCAAACATTACTTTCATCTGGATCAGTTTCAAAGCCAGTTGATTGACTTTGCGTTTTACCTGGCCTATTATATTGGTGCTTTGGCACTCTTTGCCTATGGCTCTTTTGGAGGAAATGACCTGGTTGCTAAATGGGGCTATAAGAAAAGCATCGTGTATGGATTATTATTTTCTGCTGTGGGTGCAGCCGCAATGATCATTGCTGTAAATGCAGGTACGTTTGTAGGAATGTTAGCCGGACTTTTTATTGTGGCCCTGGGATTTTCACTTCAGCAAACCGCTGCCCAGCCGTTTGCCATTATGCTTGGAGATCCATCCACCGGTAATGGCCGCGTAAATCTTGGTGGTGGAGTTAATTCATTTGGAACCATGATTGGTCCGCTGGTAGTTGCATTCGCTTTATTTGGGACTACGGCAGCGATTACTGATGAAAAGATAGCCGGGCTAAGCCTAAGTAAAGTAATCGTGCTTTATAGCTGTGTTGGTGTCTTATTTATAGCGGCTGCCACGATGTTTTATTTTTCCAAAAAAGTACCTGATGGTATCTCTACAGAGAAAACAGAAAAGGCCAATAAAGCTTTATACTCTTTGCTAATTATAACAGGGCTTCTCATCATTATGTTCGTACCGGTTTTTAGCAGTTATAAAATAGATCTTACCAATGCATCAGAAGCCGATAAAATCTCTATGGAGACCTACCGTGTTAAGTGGTTGTTTGGAGCGCTGGCAGTAGTGGTACTTGGTTTATTGATTTCTAATATGAGTGCCCGGAAAAATCCCGAAGGGTGGGGGGCTATGAAATATCCTCAATTAGTATTAGGTATGCTGGCGCTTTTTCTATACGTAGGCACCGAGGTAACGATTGTCAGCAATCTTAGTGATCTTTTAAGCCAGCCGTCTTTTGGTGGCTTTCAGTCTTCCCAGGCAGCGGTTTTTATTTCTATGTATTGGGGAAGCCTGATGATAGGCCGCTGGGTAGGTTCCATTTCAGCATTTGATTTTAAGCCGTCCACAAAACAGCTATTGACTTTTATAGTGCCACTGGTTGCGTTTGCCATTGTGATAGCGGTAAATGCTCTTTCAAAATATGATGTCAGGATCCTCTACTATTATATTATTTGTGTATTGATACAGATTGGTGCTTTCTATTTAAGTAAAGATAAGCCGGCAAGAATGCTTCTGATATTTGGTCTGTTAGGTGTAACGGCCATGGCTATTGGATTAGCCACTACGGGTAAGGTTGCCATTTATGCATTTTTGAGTGGAGGCCTGTTTTGTTCTATTATGTGGCCGGCCATTTTTACTTTGTCAATAGCGGGGCTTGGTAAATATACCACACAAGGTTCTGCATTTTTAATTATGATGATCTTAGGTGGGGGAGTGATCCCTCCTATCCAGGGAAAGCTTGCAGATTATCTCGAATCCAAAAGTGATATAGAGGGATACGGCATTCATCAATCTTATTGGGTACCGCTTGTTTGTTATGCCTACATTGTATTATTTGCCTTCCTGGTAAAAGGAATATTAAAGAGACAGGGTATTGATTATGGAAATCCGGTAGAAGATGAAACGGAAGCTACGTCACCTGAAGGAGCTTTCGATTTGAAGGAATGATAAGATGAATGGTCAATAAAATTAAATTCATCTCCTTCCGATTATACACTTCAATCGTTTATAGATATGTAAGGTGTATTGTTCTTTACGAGGGAAAAATTGATAAATTCTAAAATAATTTGCGGAAATCTTGCGATGAGAATTTCATCGGAAGGAACACTTTCTTGCGCCATGTAAACAATTAGAATTGACATCATATAAAATTATTTCCCAGAAATAATTCCTGGTGTTCTTTAGGCTTTTTGTGGTCAGTTGTTTTTATTTTGCTTTGCAAAAGACTTTTTATCACAAAGGCACAAAGAGCACAAAGAGCACCAAGGGAAAAATAATTCGCATTTTTATATTAAGTGTATGAACATTTTTAAATCGAAAAGATGTATTATTCTGCTACTTGTGGAGTATAAAGCAATTAAAGATCATTCATCAATCAACAATTATAATACATGAAAGGATATACTATTATCATTTCGGCTGTAGCCGCAATGGGCGGCCTGCTATTTGGTTTCGATACAGCAGTTATCGCCGGTGCGATTCCTGCATTACGGAGCTACTTTGACTTAAGTGATTCTGCAATTGGTTTAATAGTGGCGGCTACTTCGATAGGTTGTATCCCCGGCGCATTAATTTCAGGCACGCTGGCAGATCGGTTCGGCAGAAAGAATATGATGCTTACTACGGCGATATTCTATGTCATTTCAGCAATAGGCTGTGGTCTCGCAGGTAGCCTTGCACAGTTAGCCTTGTACAGGTTTATAGGTGGGCTGGCCATAGGAATGGCTTCTACGCTCGCTCCTATTTATATATCAGAAGTAGCTCCCGCCCGCTTTCGCGGCCGGCTGGGTATGTTGCAGCAGCTTGCAATCGTAACGGGGATACTGATTGCCTTTATCTCCAATTATGTCATCGCTAACGCCGGATTTGCTTTTGCCAGTAATCAGAATGAATGGCGCTATATGCTGGCCGCGGCTGTGATTCCTTCCTTAATATTTTTTATTTTATTGCTGTTGGTGCCGGAAAGCCCACGATGGCTGATATTAAAAAATAAATTGACTTATGCCAGGACAGTATTTGGCAGAATCTATGATAATGCGGAGGCCGATAATGAAGTGGAAGTAATACTCGCTGATATCAATAAGGATACCCGCAAAGTAAAGTTTACAGAGATATTTGCACCACGATACAGGAAGGTCGTAATCATTGGGATTGTATTTGCATCTATTGCACAACTCACCGGTATCAATATTATTTTTTATTATGCTCCGCTTATTTTTGAAAAAACACATGTGGGCGGCAGTGTTTTATTTCAAACGGTTTTGACGGGTATCGTAAACCTTATATTCACGATTGTGGCATTTGCATTAATAGACAGGATTGGGAGAAAGAAATTGTTATTGGCAGGCTCTGCGGTAATGGGGCTGTGCATGTTAATCATAGGTTGGCTTTTTTATACTGAAAATCTGGATAACTACCTGGTGCTGGTAACTATCTTTGTTTACATAGCCGGGTTTGCGAGTACCTGGGGTGCAGTGCTATGGGTATATGTTGCGGAAATATTTCCTAATAAGATCCGCGGGAACGCCACTTCTTTTGCCATCTTTGGCAACTGGACTGCCAATGCAATAGTATCTTATACTTTCCCTGTAATGCTTGCCGGATTAGGCGCGTCAGCCACATTTTTTACTTACGGAATTCTTAATATTGCTATGATCTTTTTTGTGTTAAGATTTATATTTGAGACCAAGGGCATTGCTTTGGAAAGCATTGAGGAATTGTATGTCAAAGTTTAAGAATGCCGGCTGGTAATCATTAATGGAAAAGAAGAGCTATTTTTATTGTTTCTATGGTGTATTGTATAATGAATTGTATCACCTTTAAAATTAATTTCTTTGAAAAAAAATAATGTGGAAGATAAAGAATCTCCTCTCGAATATGCAATAGGTATAGACATGGGCGGTACCACCACCAAGTTTGGGATTGTAAACCATCGTGGCGATATATCAAACAGAGGAGAAATAGAAACGACCACTCACAGCGACATCAAGCTGTTTATTGGCGAATTGTATAAAGAATTAAAGCCTGCCATTGATGCTATTGGAGGTATGGAATATATAAAAGGAATAGGCGTAGGCGCCCCCAATGGCAACTATTACACAGGCATGATAGAGTATGCGCCTAATCTTCATTGGAGGGGCATCATACCCATTGCCAAATTAGTTACAGATCAGTTTAATAAAACCTGCACTTTAACCAATGATGCTAATGCAGCGGCGGTTGGAGAGATGATGTATGGTGCAGCCCGTGGAATGAGGGATTTTATAATGATTACTTTGGGCACTGGAGTAGGAAGCGGAATCATAGCGAATGGCCAGTTAATTTACGGTCATGATGGCTTCGCAGGAGAACTGGGACACACGATAATTCGCCCCGGAGGCCGCCTGCACTGGGGCACAGGAATGAAAGGTAGCCTGGAAGCTTATGCTTCAGCTACAGGAATCGCTATAACTGCTAAAGAAATTGTTGATGAAAGAATTGGAGAAAAGACCCTATTGAGAGACATACAACACGAAAAGATCACTTCCAAAAGAGTATATGAGGCAGCCATAAAAGGAGATCCGATAGCCAATGAAGTATTTCAGTTTACAGGACGGATACTCGGTGAAGCTCTCGCCAATTTTGTCATGTTTTCTTCTCCCGAAGCAATCATTTTATTTGGAGGTGTGATTAAAGCGGGGAAGCTGCTAATGGACCCTGTGAAGGAAAGTATGGAAAAAAATCTTCTTCCTATTTTTCAAAATAAAGTGAAATTATTGTTCAGTGAATTGAAGGAATCGGATGCGGCCATTCTTGGTGCCAGTGCTTTAGTATGGGAGAAGAAGCCTGATGTGGTGAAGGAATGATTAATTATCAGGAAAAGAAGGTGGCAAAAACATTTTTATCCAAAGCTGCACTATCTCATGAACTTCAATCTCGCTCTAAATGAGGTCGTCTTTTGTTGCCGCTGGTCAGAGACCAGACGGCGGCGCTCTTCCATAGATGGTTTCTAAAAGGAACACCAACGAGGGCTAAAAGTCGTATCAACTTTCAGGAGAAAATAAAAATCAAACCGCAAAGCCGGGGAAAGAATTAATGATCTTACTAACATACCCGTGCACCATGCCAGCAGGTTTATTAGCAACTGAAGATAGTTGAGGTGCAGGCAGATAAATCCTGATAGCTGCCTGCAAAGCTATTTATCTAAACTAAAACTTAAGTACTTAAATTGTCTTTCAATTTTTAGTACATTGCTTTACTAAAGCCTTTATTTCTTATAAATATTTAGAGGAACTATTGCTTTTCATTAAGACAAATAGTAATGCCGAAGATATACGACAACATAATTAATCATTTAACAAAGGGATTAAATGAGACTCTTGATCTTTCCCAACGTACAGACTTTTGCGTTGGTTATTTTAATCTTCGGAGATGGAAGGAAATTGGTGATAAAATAGATCAATTATGCGGACAGGAGATAATTGAAAAAGATGATAAAATATTACGTTGTTGCCGCCTTTTAGTTGGAATGCAAAAGTTACCAATTGATATTTTGAAAGAACATTTTCAGTATGGTGATTTGCATATCATTGACCAGGCAGAAGCAGTAAAACTTAAAAAGCGTTTAGCACAGGAATTTAAAGAGCAACTGACTATAGGAACACCCAGTGAAAGTGACGAACAGGCTTTAAGACAATTAAGCCGACAAATGAAGGAAAAGAGAGTTGTCGTTAAACTTCATCTGCGCTATACCCATCATGCTAAACTTTATTTGGCATACAGTGATGATATGGGGGTGCCCGTTGTTGGTTTTTTAGGAAGTAGTAATCTTACCTTGGCCGGGCTTTCCAAACAAGGCGAATTGAATATTGATGTGATGGATCAGGATGCGGCCAATAAACTGGCAGCTGGTTTCAGGATCGTTGGGATGATCGTTGGTGTATCGATATTACAGATGAATTAATTGAAATTATTGATAACAGTTGGGCTTCTGAAAAGCCAGTATTACCCTTTCATATTTATTTGAAGATTGCTTACCATCTTTCGCAGGAAGCAAGAGCCGGGATCAATGAATTTACAGTTTCCTCTATTTTTAAAAAACAACTTCTTGCCTTCCAAATTAATGCTGTTCAAAGGGCAGCAAAAATGCTACACAAGAGAGGTGGTGTTATGTTCGGGGATGTGGTAGGTTTGGGTAAAACAATCACTGCAACTGCTGTGGCAAAAATGTTTGAAGACGATTTCTTTTTAGAAACCTTGATTATTTGTCCGAAGAATCTTGTAGAAATGTGGGAATGGTATAGAGATGAATACCAGTTAAGAGCCAAAATAATACCGCAAAGTCAGGTTCAAATTAAATTGCCAACATTGAGACGTTACCGTTTAGTTATTATTGATGAAAGCCACAATCTTGGAAATGACCAGGGAAGTCGTTACCGCGCGATAAAATCATATTTAGAAGAAAATGAAAGTAAAGTGATCTTATTATCTGCAACGCCTTACAATAAAAGTTGTATAGACCTTTCTAGTCAAATAAGGTTATTCATATCAGATGATAAGAATTTAGGCATAAGTCCCGAAAGATATATTGAATCAATTGGTGGGCAGGTGCAATTTATGGCAAAGCATACAGACACTTTTTTTAGCGGTATAAGAGCTTTTGAAAGAAGTTCTTTCTCTGATGACTGGCAGGAATTAATGCGCTTATTCCTTGTAAGGCGAACAAGGGGATTTATTAAAAATAATTATGCAGAACCTAAAGAAGGAGAAGGAAGAAAATATTTGACTTTCGCTGATGGCAGCCGTTCTTATTTTCGGATCGCATTGTAAAAAAAGTAGAATATCCATTTGATCTCAACGATCCTACTGATCAATATGCCAGATTATATTCTGCTAATGTCGTGGATAATATTAACCAGTTAAATCTTCCGAGATACGGTTTAGGTAATTTTTAAAAGATCATCCAACTGTAAATCCCAGTAGCAAGGAATAATTGATAATGGCCAATCTTTCCCGCGCCGGTAAGAGGTTAATGGGATTTTGCCGTACCAATTTATTTAAACGTTTGGAAAGCAGCGGTTATTCGTTCCTGTTATCTTTGAGCAGGCATATACTCAGAAACTATATTTTTATTTACGCGATAAAGAACAGGTTGCCGCTGCCAATTGGTAAAAATATTTCTCACAATCTTGATGATTATTTAGAAGACCAGGATATTGATAATGATGATAATGAAGACAATCATTTGCATCTCATTTTGGATGAAGAAAAATACCTGGTTCAGGCTTCAGAAGTTTACCACGCATTTTCGGGTGAAGCATTAAAAAAGAAATTTGACAGGATAAGAAGTGAATTTTTTACTGACACGCTTCTTGCCAATTTAATTGATGACAGCAGGGATATTATCAAAATATTAAAACTGGCAAAAAATCGGACACCAGATGAGGACCGCCAGTTAAACGCTTTGTGTACCCTGATTACAAAAATTCATCCTAAAGAAAAGATTTTAATATTCACGCAATTCTCTGATACTGCCGGGTATTTGTATCAACAATTGAAAGCCCGTGGCGTAAATAAAATCGAATTTGTAACAGGAGGAAGTGACAACCCAACTTTGATTGTCCAAAAGTTTAGCCCCAAAAGTAATAGTAAAAAAATAAATCCTGAAAATGAAATTAGGGTCTTGATAACAACTGATGTATTAAGCGAAGGGCAAAATTTGCAGGATGCGCATATTGTGCTGAATTACGATTTACCCTGGGCGATAATCAGGCTCATACAAAGAGCAGGACGTGTAGATCGTATCGGGCAAAATTCCGAACAAATAATCTGTTATTCTTTTCTTCCGGAAGATGGCATCGAACAAATAATTAACCTCAGGCGAAGGTTAAGCCATCGGATAAAGCAGAATGCAGAAGTAGTAGGTTCAGACGAAACTTTTTTTGACGGAGATCCGGTAAACATGGAAGATTTATATAACGAACGTTCGGGTATTATGGAAGAAAAAGATGATGATACCGAAATAGACCTGGCTTCTTATGCCTACCAGATATGGAAGAATGCAACAGATGCAGATCCTTCATTAAATAGACTAATACCTGATTTGCCTAATGTGGTTTATTCAACAAAAGAAAATTCAGATGAGCCTGAAAAACAAGGGGTAATTGTTTATAGTCGTACTGCTGATGATAGCGATGTACTTGCGTGGATAGATACAAAAGGAAAAATAATTACACAATCGCAACTAACGATTTTAAAAGCAGCACAATGCAATGCGCTTAAACCGCCACTTGCAAAAATTAAAAATCATCACGACCTGGTGAAAAAGGCAATAGATTTTATCAAAGAAGAAGAAAAAAATACCGGAGGTACTCTCGGGAAAAAGAACGGTGTAAAATACAGGACTTATATGCGCCTTGACAGGTATTGCAAAGATTTTGAAAACACATTATTCGTAAATGACGAACTTAAAAAAGCGATAGATGATATTTATAGATTTCAATTAAAAGAATTTGCAAGGGAAACATTGAACCGGCAGATGAAAGCAGGTATTGACGATCAGCAATTAGCTTCTTTGGTGGTTTATTTAAGAGAAGAAGATAAACTGGCTATAAATAATGAAGATGAACAACCGAACCGCGAACTGCAAATCATTTGTTCGCTGGGTTTAAAAAATATTTGATATCGAATTAAATGGATATTCGGTATGAAATCAACTTAGTCCGACAGCATCGGACTAATTCAATTTTCTTAATATTTTGAATTATAAAATTTATGGATAAAACGAATAAAATAATTCAGGTTCAAAATATACCTGTCTCAATTATAAAAGAAAAAGGGAATGATTTTATTTGTCTTACCGACATGGCAAAAGCGAAGGAAGGCGGGGCCCGTGCCGCTGACATCATTAAAAACTGGATCAGAACCAGAACTACTCTTGAGTTCTTAGGTACATGGGAACAAATGTACAATGCAGATTTTAATGTGGTCGAATTCGACCACTTTAAAATGCAAGCAGGCCTTCCTTCTTTTGTCTTAAGTCCTGGGCAGTGGATTGAAAAAACTAATGCGACAGGTATGTATGTGAAGGCTGGAAAGTACGGAGGCACTTATGCTCACAAGGATATAGCATTTGAATTCGGAACCGCAAACAGCCCTGTTTTCAAACTTTATCTCATTAAAGAATTTCAGCGCCTTAAAGAGGAAGAAAATGACCGTTTAAAAGTAGAATGGAACATTCAACGTACGCTCGCCAAAGTTAATTACCATATTCACACTGATGCGATAAAAGAAAACCTGGTACCAAAAGAATTATCTAAACAGGAAATAAATTTTGTCTATGCCAATGAAGCAGATATGCTGAATATGGCACTCTTTGGAATTACTGCCAAACAATGGCGTGATAAAAATCCTTGTAAAAAAAGAAATGTCCGGGATGAGGCAACTATTGAAGAGTTAGTGGTTTTATCAAACCTGGAAAGTATTAATGCAATACTCATTCACCAGAAGTTTTTACAACCGGAAAGATTAAAGCAATTAAACCAGGCAGCCATATCACAAATGAAATCGCTTATTCAGCATAAGATTGCTAAGAAACTAAAATAATCATGACCCTTTCAAAAAATCAATTTGCCCAATATGTCAGGAGTTTCCACTTCAGAGAACTCTTTAATGATATGGGATGGAACAAAGATAAAACCAGTCAGCCGATTGTAGTTGATAAGGTTACTTTTTATTTAACAGGGATTGCTGAAAAGAGTGGCTTTAAAATATTATTGTGCAGCCCAACTGAAAAGGGAAGCATACCGGATTACCAAA
>JBDTJI010000284.1:0-4318 GCA_039935935.1 Ginsengibacter sp.
CCCCAAAAGCGCATGTGGTGAAATTGGTAGACACATCAGACTTAGGATCTGATGCCGCAAGGTGTGGGGGTTCGAGTCCCTCCATGCGCACTTTCTTCAACAAATTTTCTGTAAAGAAAATAATAAAACCGTGTCAAAAACGGTTTTTAAATTTAGAGTAATGGCAAGCGTAACTAAAGAAAATCTGAGTAATCTCCACGATAAGTTGACGGTGAAAGTTTCTAAAGAAGATTATTTCCCTTCATTTGACAAAGCAATTAAAGACTATAGTAAAAAAGCCAATATCCCCGGGTTTAGAAAAGGAATGGTTCCCGCGGGAATGGTAAAAAAAATGTACGGTTCGTCTGTCTTTTACGATGAAGTAATTAAATCTGTTGAAAAAGAATTACAAGAATACCTGGTAAAAGAAAAGCCATCCATCTTCGCACAGCCTTTGCCTATGGAAAATGATCTGCGCAAGCTGGATATGAATAAGCCGGAAGAGTATGAATTTCCTTTTGAAATAGGTTTAAAACCCGAAATTGGTTTAGATGCCCTGTCAACCGCCAAACCTATTTTTCATAAAGTGACGGTTACCCCTGAAATGATAAATGAGGAAGTAGAAAAAATGGTTACAAAGAATGGAGATCTAAAAGAAGCGGAAACCATTTCCTCTCCTGAGAATGTGTTAAGCGTTTTATTTGAAGAGAGCGATAAAGACGGTAATGTTGTACCAGAAGGTCTTTCAAAAGATAATTCTATTTTATTAAAATATTTTTCAGAAGAATACCGGCAAAAACTACAAGGTAAAAAAGTTGGCGATTTTATTGTTTTACAATTAAAAGATGCCTTCGCCGATAAAGAAAGAGAATGGATATTGTCTGATCTGGGTCTGAATAAAGACGATGCGTCTTCTGCTGAAATGTATTTTAAGATGACGATATCCAAAATTGATTTGGTAGAAAAAAAAGAACTGAACGAAGAATTGTTTAACCAGGTTTTTCCAGGCAAAGATTTAAAGACCGAAGAAGATTTTCGCAAAATATTGCAAGAAGAAATTCAAAAACAATGGGATGCGGCGAGTCACAACCAGGTGCATGATCAACTTTATCATATCTTAATAAATACTGCTGTAGAATTACCGGATGCCTTTTTAAAACGCTGGATAGAAATAGGTGGCGAACAACAAAAAACCAAAGAACAGGTAGAAGAAGAATATCCTCACTTTGTCAACCAACTCAAATGGACTTTAATCAGCGACAAAATAATCAGGGACAATAACCTGGATGTTTCGGACGAGGAATTAAAAGGAAGTATGAAGCAAGAGATTCTGGGCTATTTTGGCCAGATGAATTTAGGTGAAGACTCTTCATGGATCGAAAGCTATGTAGATAGAATGATGAAGGACGAAAAACAGATAGACAGTTCTTATAGAAAGTTAATTACTAAAAAACTATTTGACTGGCTCGAAGCACAGGTTACACCCGAAGAAAAAGAAATTTCCTCAGAAGAATTTCTTGCGATGCAGGAGAATCATCAGCACCAACATTAGAATTTTTCTGCACATCAGACATTTTACATCAGACATACTCTCCCCTCTGTCCTTTTGTCTTATTTTTTTTGTTAGCATAATATTTGAAACTTCACCGATACAAATTGTTTTACACAAATTTTAATTTATGAACACAGGAAAAGAATTTGAAAAATATGCTGTGAAGCACCGGGGCATAAGCAGTAATACGCTGGATGCATATATCAAACACAATGTAACTAATCTTACACCCAATATTATTGAGGAAAGACCGATGAACGTTGCTGTCATGGATGTTTATAGTAGGCTAATGATGGACAGGATCATCTTTCTGGGGTATCCGGTAAATGATGAAGTAGCGAATATAATTATTGCACAATTGCTTTTTCTCGAGAGTACTGACCGCTCAAGAGATGTACAACTTTATATTAATTCACCTGGTGGAGGCGTTTATGCCGGGTTGGGTTTGTACGATACTATGCAATTTGTGAACCCTGATATCGCCACTATTTGCACAGGTATTGCGGCAAGTATGTCAGCCGTGCTTATGGCAGCCGGAGCGCCCGGCAAGAGGAGTGCCTTACAACATTCCCGCATTATGATGCATCAGCCAAGTGCGGGAGCTGCAGGCCAGGCATCTGATGTAGAGATTACTGTAAATGAAGTAAGAAAGATTAAGGCTGAATTATATGAAATATTAAGTAATCATTCCGGGCAGACAATAGAGAAAGTGGCAAAAGACAGCAACCGTGATTTTTGGATGGGGGCTGCAGAGGCTAAAGAGTACGGTCTGGTGGACGAAGTATTAACAACCAATACGAGAAAACTAAAAAAATAAGTGATCACATTCAAATCTTGAAATATGAATTTTATTGACAATAGCTATATACATGTTGATCAGGAAGACGAGCCCGAATTACCCGTGCCCGAAAATCCTTTAGAAAAGATGATGGGTGGAGTAATGTTTGATAAAAAATTTATTGAACAACGCAAAGTGTTTCTTTGGGGTGAAGTGAATGATAAAAGTGCGAAATATATTACTAACAGGCTGTTGTACCTCGAAGCGGTGGGTCCGGGAAAGGAAATTACCTTTTATATCAACAGTCCCGGCGGAGTGATCACAAGTGGACTGGTTATATACGATACCATGAAAATGATATCTTCTCCTGTGAGCACCGTATGTATGGGTATGGCCGCAAGCATGGGTAGTATCCTGCTAAGTGGAGGTGAAAAAGACAAGCGCTTTATTTACCCGCACGGAGAAGTGATGATACACCAGCCAAGCGGCGGTGGCCAGGGAACCAGTGCAGATCTTGAGATAATGGCCACGCAAATATTAAAAGCAAAACAACTTGGGGCCAGGATCCTGGCAGAGAACTGCGGTCAGAGTTATGATAAAGTAATGGAAGATTTTGATCGTGACTATTGGATGGATGCAACAGAAAGCAAAAACTACGGTATAATAGACCATGTTCTTGATAAGTTATGATGCAACATTTCAGCCTTTTTCATTGTCTTAATAAAAAGTTCCATCTTTTCTCACTCTGAATCTTTTGATTTAATAAAATTTTAATTTGTTTTTAACCCCTATAGTTAAATGGCTAAACAACAAACCTTACATTGTTCTTTTTGCGGTCGAAACCGGGATGAAGTAAAAATTCTGATTGCCGGGCAGGAGGGACATATCTGCGAAAATTGTATTGAGCATGCGCAGGAAATCATAATGCAGGAAATTGTTCCCTCTGCAGATGGAAGTTCTATGAATTCCAGTTATAAACTTTCCGTAAAAAAACCTATAGAACTTAAAAAATTCTTAGATGAATATGTAATTGGCCAGGATGAGGCTAAAAAAGTTCTTGCTGTTGCAGTGTACAATCATTACAAAAGATTGAATCAAAAAATAGACAATGATGTAGAAATTGAGAAGAGCAATATTGTAATGGTGGGTGAAACCGGAACCGGGAAAACATTATTAGCCAAAACAATAGCTCGTATCTTAAACGTTCCCTTTGCTATTGTGGATGCCACCGTTTTTACAGAAGCCGGCTATGTAGGCGAGGATGTAGAAAGTATATTGAGCCGCCTTTTACAAGTATGTAATTTTGATGTAGCAGCAGCGCAAAAAGGAATTGTTTATATTGATGAAATTGATAAAATTGCCCGGAAGAGTGATAATCCCAGCATCACAAGAGATGTAAGCGGCGAAGGCGTACAACAGGGATTGCTTAAGCTCCTCGAGGGAACCGAAGTGTTAGTGCCCCCTCAAGGTGGGCGTAAACATCCTGAACAAAAGCTAATCAAAGTAAATACAAGTAATATTCTCTTCATTTGCGGTGGTGCTTTCGATGGGGTGGATAGGATTATTGCCCGTAGGATCAACACCAATGCTATAGGATTTAATGTAAATAAAGATCTGCAGGACTTCCAGCGTAAAAATTTGTTACAATTTATAAATGCCCAGGATTTAAAAACCTTTGGCCTGATACCGGAACTTTTAGGCAGACTGCCCATAGTAACCTACCTGGAACCTCTTGATGTAACAACACTCAGAAATATTCTTACAGAGCCTAAAAATTCTTTGATAAAGCAATATAAAAAGCTTTTTGAACTGGAAGGGATTATTCTTATTATTGAAAACGATGTTTATGATTTTATGGTTGAAAAAGCTGTTGAATATAAGTTAGGCGCGCGTGGTCTGAGAAGTATTTGCGAAAGTATACTTACCGATGCCATGTACGAGTTGCCTTCACAAAAAGTAAAATCCTTTACAGTTACAAAAGAATATGCCCAACGCAAATTTAGCATCAG
>JBDTJI010000285.1:0-4972 GCA_039935935.1 Ginsengibacter sp.
TCAAATCAAATTACAATAATGAAAATTTACAGAGCTATTTTTTGGTTGATTTTTTTGTGCTTTTTTTGTTCCGGTTATCTCAATGCACAAACTATTTCTAAAGATGAATTGATTTTTCTTACTTCACAATGGAAAGGTGAAAGATTTGCGGATGGCCGGCCAAAAGTTTCGGATGATCTGTTGGAAAGGGCTCGCACTATAGGCATTGATGATGCATGGACGGTATTAAAAAATTCAGGATACAACAATCAGTTTGAAAGCGGTTGGAAAATGGTAAATGACAGCGTTCTTGTTATAGGCCGTGCGGTTACTGCTATGTTTCTTCCTTCCAGGCCGGATGTTGAAAAAAATATTAAAGAGCGGGGAATAAAAGAAGGCAGAAAAGGTAATACCAACTCATGGCCCATAGATGTACTTATCAAAGGAGATGTGTATGTGGCAGATGGATTCGGTAAAATTGCGGGAGGTACGCTGATTGGAAGTACGCTTGGAAATTCAATTTATAGCAAATCAGGTAATGGAGTAATATTTAATGGTTCAGCACGTGACTTGTCAGGTCTGTCTGAAATAAAAGGATTTAATGCGTTCGTGCGTGATTTTCATCCTTCCTTTCTTGAGGGAATGGTTTTGACAGGCCTTAATACACCTATTCGTATCGGGCATGCCATTGTCTTACCAGGCGACCTCGTTATTGCAGACCGGGAAGGGGTTCTTTTTATTCCGGCTCAATTGGCTGAACTCGTTATAAGTACCTCAGAGTTTGTTACACTAAAAGATAAATTTGGCTTCGAAATGGTAAAATCCAATAAATATTCCACAGGCCAGATAGACAGCCAGTGGACAAAAGAGATTAAAACAGATTTTCTGAAATGGCTCGATCAACACCCTGAGTTGGGGAAAATGACTCAAGCAAAATTGGATGAAATTATGAGTAGCAGGACCTGGTAGTTCAATCTGGATACAACTGTTACTCAATATTCTTTTTGTAATAAAAAGTATACAAAATAATTAAGCGAGATATGTCCAACCCATTACCCAAAAAACGCTGGTATCGTTTGATTCCTATCGTTTTTATTACCTACAGTCTTGCGTATTTAGACCGGGCCAATTTCGGTTTTGCGCTCGCCGGAGGAATGGCCGATGATCTGAATATCACTGCGGCCATGTCCTCATTACTTGGTTCGCTTTTTTTTCTTGGATACTTTTTTTTCCAGATACCCGGAGCCATTTATGCGACTAAAAAAAGTGCCCGAAAATTAATATTCTGGTCATTGATACTTTGGGGGATATTGGCTATGGCCACAGGTATGGTGCACAATGTGAGCCTGCTGATTGTAATCCGCTTTATGCTTGGCGTGGTGGAAAGCGCTGTAATGCCCTCAATGCTTATATTTTTAAGCAGGTGGTTTACAAAAGCAGAGCGGTCAAGAGCCAATACCTTTCTGATTCTTGGCAACCCTGTTACCATTCTGTGGATGTCAATTCTATCCGGGCACCTGGTTGGAACATTGGGCTGGCGCTGGATGTTCATAATAGAGGGAGCCCCGGGAATCATTTGGGCCTTCTTTTGGTGGTACTTAGTAAATGACAAAGTGAAAGATGCTAAATGGCTTTCTGAATCTCAAAAACATGATGTGGAAGCGCAATTGGCGTTGGAACAACAAAGTATCACGCCGGTAAAGAACTATGCAGAAGCTTTTAAGTCAAGGGTGGTGATTTTACTGTGCCTTCAGTATGCTTTATGGAGTATAGGAGTATATGGTTTTGTAATGTGGCTACCTTCCATAATCAAGGGGGCCCCTAACATGGATATAGTGACAACTGGGTGGCTGTCTTCAGTTCCTTATATTCTGGCTATAATTATGATGTTGGTAGCCTCTCATTTTTCAGATAAGACCTTACACAGGAAAGAATTTATTTGGCCTTTTCTTTTGGTAGGCGCGATCGCCTTTTACGGGTCTTACCTGGTAGGCACCAGCAATTTCTGGCTATCGTTTACACTGCTGGTATTAGCCGGCGGTGCTATGTATGCACCTTATGGCCCTTTCTTCGCCATCATCACCGAGATATTACCAGGAAATGTTGCCGGAGGAGCCATAGCACTTATCAACAGCTTTGGAGCTTTAGGTTCGTTTCTGGGAGCCTATCTTGTAGGATATTTAAACAGTGCTACCCATAGTTTTGATGCTTCTTATATTTTTATGTCAGTATCATTGTTTATGTCTGCTCTGTTAACCATAATCGCCGTAAAAAAGACAAGGGGAAAAGCTAACTTAAATGCAATTAGTTAACGGCATATATCTCCTGTTTACTTTACAAAAGTTTACTTTCTCTTTCTTATCTGACAAACAAATTATAATTGAATAATGGTAACTCTCAAATAATCTTTGCTAAACTTCCTTCTCAACCACTAATTACTATTTTGATGTGATGGTGTGGTGGGTTATTCATTTACCAATGTTTTTTGTAAAATAAGACAAGCATAAATTAATTCCGATATCTGTCGACATGCGGGTGCCCCTGGAATACTATATCCGACACAAAATCTCAAAAAAATTCCGAAGCCATATTTTGTCGGCGAAATTGCCGGAGTCCATTTTTCTTTTAGCTCTATGCGATCAATAGGTCAGTAATACAAAATATCATTCCTGTTTTCTCTTAGCTCCGTAGGAGCGGCATATTAAGCCCTGCCCGTTAAAACGTTATGTCAAAGAAAAAACAAATTGAATTAATACAAATTGGATACTAGTGATTTTTGTTACATGTCGCTCCTACAGAGCTTGTTGTGGTGTCATTTTATTTGTATTTCTACTGATATGCCGCTCCTACGGAGCTTTTAATTCCGATTGGATTCAGAATATCGTCCTGTATCTCATTTTCAAAATAGGTTCTCAGCCCATCAAAATATTAAAATTGGGTCATCTCAACTCATTTTCATTTATTGGCCTAATATTGCCCTTCATACAATTATTCGTCGGAACCCTATCATAATTAAAATAAATACATGACTCCCGAACGGCATCATCGCCTTACCACAGTTTTAAATCATCGCCAGCCTGACTTAACTGTTGTGCTGGAAAATGTTTTCGATCCACATAATGTATCTGCGGTAATGCGCACCTGCGATGCTGTAGGCATCCAGGATATTTACATTTTAAATGATCGCATCCCGCCCCATAAAAAGTGGGGTTACAAAAGTTCGTCCACTGCTGCCGAATGGCTTACTGCTCACCAGTTCACAAATGCCGAAAAATGCTTTGAAGAAGTGAGAAAAAGATATGAAAAAATATACACTTCTTATTTGAGCGAGACAGCCACCAATCTTTATGAAACCGACCTTACCACATCTACTGCATTAGTTTTTGGCAATGAAACTTTCGGCGTGAGTGAAGAGATAAGAAAATTTGGAGATGGTGATTTCATGATTCCACAGGTGGGTATCATTAAATCCTTAAACATTTCTGTCGCATGTGCAGTAACTCTGTATGAAGCGTTTCGTCAAAAACAAGAAAAGAGACATTATGAGCAATGCCGTTTGCCGGAAACTGATTTGCAGGATTTACAGAAAAAATGGGGACTTAGCTGAAAAAAAGATTTTTATATCGTATTCCCAAAATGGCAGATGATATGAAAACTCAAAAATAAAGTTAGGGTTCGGTCTGAGCTTGTTCAGGCTGGCGATTTTCTTGGGACGGCTGTCTCATTTTTCTTATACCGAACGCGCAGAAGTAAAAGAGGTATGTTGCCGTAAGAAAATGCCTTACCAGGTTACGCGAAAAATTTAAAATATATACGCAGCAGGCATTATTTACTATCGATAATGAATTAGGATTATAACCCTATTAAAAAATACTCAATTGCGCATTGCACTATGAACATTGGATCAATACCTTTGTGAAAATTGACAATATCTAATAAGCATGAGATTAATTTTACTCTCAATTCTATTTTCAGTAACTATTCAATTAAGCGCTCAAAAGAAGTTATCCTTCGATTTAAACGCAGGTATTCTTGAATCCGTAGGAAAGGATATTTCAAAAATATATCGCTCAGAGACAAATTCTTTGTTCCTACAATATTTATCCAGAATGAAGTTTAAACATCCTTACTTTAATGTCTTTGGACGTGTAAATTATTCTTTAAACCGAAGATTTGAAGTGGGTTTACAAAGCGGTCTTTACCTTCATTATTTAGAAAATTATTTTAGCAATGCTAAACGAACCGCCTTATCAATTCCTATTATGGCAACTTTTACATATAATCTTTTTGATATTAATTCACATCAGGCAGGAATAGAAGTGGCAGGAGGGCCAATTTTTTACAATATAGATGAGTTTCAATTTGGGATAAAAAATGGCGTAATATTTAATGCCTCCACTTTTTATACAATAACCAAGAAGAGTACAATAAATTTAGGAGTAGAAAAACAAATTGATCATGCCTGGTCGTACTTTCCAGGAGATGATTGGGGTCGCGGCTATAAACACGAGACTTGTAAATATCACCTGACCAGATTGGCATTAGCGCTTTCTTATGGCCTCAGATTAGGGAAATAATATACTTAAATAAGTAGATTGGGTAATATAAAAAACATCAAATACGCCCGTACCATAAAAACACCTTTCTGAATATCTCTTTGCTTAAAGCCGATGTTTATACCATACAGGTTTTTGATAAGCAATCGTGGCACTCAGAGAAGTTTATTAAGAATTAGAAATCCTAACAATTTAGAAGGAGACAAATTTGAAGATGGCGTAAGCTGTCAAATATGAAATTTTGACGGCTTTTTTATTCCTAAAAACTGCCAACTGTTAAGTTTATCTGCCAACTAATCTGATAAAAAACATTGGTACAATTATTCGTGTACATTTGCAACCCAATAATAAATTAAAAAAAAATACTAATTATGGCAAAAGAAAATTTTGAACTTTTTGACGACAGGGTTTTGGTAAGACCTAACGCGGCAGAAGAA
>JBDTJI010000286.1:0-18087 GCA_039935935.1 Ginsengibacter sp.
CTTTGCTCAATGCAGGATTGCTCGCCGAATAAGGCAAACTCATTCCCATGGCTTCAATCGCACTTGCCATTGTGTTAGCCGTGTACATTCCACCACAGGCGCCGGCTCCGGGACACGCATGGCGAACGATGCCTTTAAAATCTGCCTCATCTAAATGGCCGGCAATCTTTTGTCCTAAAGCTTCAAAAGCAGATACGATGTTTAGATCTTCCCCTTTATAATGGCCAGGAGCAATTGTACCGCCGTACAACATTATGGAAGGACGGTTCAATCTACCCATCGCCATAATTGATCCAGGCATATTTTTATCACAACCGGGAATAGCCACAAGAGCATCATAATATTGCGAACTGGCGTTGGTCTCTATGCTATCAGCAATCAGATCACGGCTTACGAGGCTGAAACGCATACCATCCGTTCCCATACTGATTCCATCGCTCACACCAATGGTATAAAATCGTAGTCCTAATAAGCCCTCCACGTCATTTACACCTTTCTTTACTTCTGTTGCAAAGTCATTTAAATGCATGTTACAGGGATTTCCGTCCCAACCCATACTTACAATTCCGACTTGTGCTTTCTTAAAATCTTTCTCCTGAAAACCGATGGCATAATACATGGCTTGCGCTCCAGGTAGTGTTTCATCCTGGGTAAGGGTTTTGCTGTATTTATTCAGTTCGATACCTTTTAAATTTTCGCTCATATTTTAAATTGAAATCTTGAATATTTATTTGCTTACTGTTTATTATTTAAAATCTTGTTCCGATAGCTTCCGATAACTATCGGAACGAAATTATTGATCTACCGATTGTAATATCTTTTTCTTTTCTGTAACTAAATCTTTATATTCCTTTTGGATAATGCTACCAAGAGAATCTTTCCATTCTTTCTTAAAAACTATTTTATCAAGTGAATCAATACCGATCACTTCCGCAGCAGTGCCACAGAAAAAAGCACTATCCGCACCATATACTTCTTCAACACTGATCTTTTTCTCAACAAAAAGAATTCCCAGTTTATCGCATATTTGAAAGACAGTTGCCCTTGTGATGCCGGGAAGTATATTTCCTGCTTGCGGTGTATATAGTACACCGTCTTTCTCTACAAAAAAATTAGCGCCAGGTCCTTCGGCGATGCATCCTTCTGCATCCTTTAATAAGGCTTCGTCAAATCCTTTTACCTTTGCTTCCTGGCTTGCAAGAATAGAGTTTACATAATGTCCCGTAGCCTTTGCCTCTATTTTGAAAGCTTTTGGATTGGGTCGCTCAAATGAAGATATCATTACCTGTAATAGTTTCTCTCCTAAAAATGGATTCATTTGCCACGTTTCAATTGCAATAAAAGATTCTGTATTGAGGTTAAAACCCATGTTGGCAGGTGCGAATACTACTGGCCTGATATAGGCATCCTGCAAACTGTTTCTTTGTAAAATCTCGTAGCTGGCTTCTATCAAATCTTCATTGCTCCATGTATAGGGAAGATTTAGAGCATCAGCAGAATTTTTTAATCTTGTAAAATGCTCTTCCTCTTTAAAAATCTTTGTTGTCCCATGTGTTGTTTTATAAGAACGGATACCTTCAAACACACCATAGCCATAATGAAGTGTTTGACCATACAAATCCGTTTTTGCTTCTGAAGATTTTACAATCTTTCCGTTCAGAAAAATAACCGTGTTCTCGTTGTAGTACATAACTTATTTTGAAAAGGGTTTAAAATAAAAAACCCCGCATCCTTCGGAGGCGGGGCTATATTTGATAATTTTTTTATTAAATAACAATCCCATCTCCAAAGATAAAAGGCACAATAACGACTATGACAGCAATGATGATCACTGACATATTTTTTACGTTATTAAGTAAGTTACCTTTCAACATTGATGAAGAATTGAAAGGCAAACTTAGCACACCTCTTTTGAAAAACAAAGAACTTTTTTAAATAATCGTCGTACGCCCCATTGCTATATTTCTTGCATTAAAATTTTGTGGAGCGTCATTGCTTATAAAATCACATATTAATTCGCCAAGAGTAGAAGTGAAATAAGAATTTATTGGGTCAATATCCTTGGTCACAAAGCCATTGTTCAGCGTCCATTCTACTGCATCCAATATTAGCCGGGCTTCCTTGATCAATCCAAAATGCTCCATCATCATTCCTCCTGATAAAATAGAACCGATAGGATTGGCTATATCTTTGCCTGTGGCTTGCGGATAAGAACCATGAATGGGCTCAAACAATGCATTTACTTCACCTATTGAAGAAGAAGGTAACAATCCTATCGAACCGGTAATAACGCTCGCTTCATGACTCAATATATCTCCAAACATATTTTCTGTAAGTATTACATCAAATTGCTTTGGATTTAAAATTATTTGCACAGCGGCATTATCAACATAGAGATAATCCACTCTTATATCCGGATATGCTGTAGCGATTTCTCTTACAGTTTTTCTCCATAACCTGGACGTTTCCAGAACATTAGCCTTATCTATAAGAGTTAATCGCTTCTTCCGTTTCTGTGCAGACGCAAAAGCGAGATGTGCTATACGGCTTATTTCATTTTTATTATAAATACAAAGATCAGAGGCTTCTGTTCCGTCGTCACTCACTTCTTTTTTCCCAAAATAAATTCCACCTGTCAACTCACGATAGATCAAAAAACTAACCCCGGTCAAATGAGATTCTTTTAATGGAGAAAGATGATTCAATGATCTAAACGTGCTTACCGGCCTGATGTTCGCAAACAATTGCAATTCCTTCCTGAGTCGCAAAAGACCTTGTTCGGGCCGAACCTTTGCTGACGGATCGTGATCATATTTCGGATGTCCAATAGCGCCTACCAAAACTGCGTCGCTACTACGACAACTATCAATGGTGTCCTGGGGTAGCGGATCGCCCGTTTTTTCGATAGCCACAGCGCCCATAAGACGGTCAGTAAAATTAAACTGGTGGTTAAACTTTACAGCGATTGCATTTAACACTTTTAAAGTCTCACGTGTAACTTCCGGACCAACGCCATCACCGGAAATAACGGTTATATTCTTGTTCATTCTTTTCGCTTTCGCTGATTTTTTATTTTTGTTTTATGCTACGGCAAGCGCAGCGGTTTTATTGATTGAGTAAATTTTAAAAGTTCCTCTTTCCAATTCTAATACTTTTTGAATACATGAGGGAATTGTACTTTCCTCATGGCTTACATAAATCAGGGTTTTTTTTGACAATGAACAAATGTGATCTATCAATGAAACGAATTGAATGCTTTGTTGATAATCAAGTCCCTGGCACGGCTCATCTAAAATTAATAATGGTGGATTTTTTATAAGTGCCCGTATAAGTAAGATCATTCTTTGTGTACTTACAGCGATTGCATGTAACGGCTTATTTTTTGCGTCAGCTATCTGTAAGTAACTTAACCACTCCAATATTTTTTCATTTTGTGACTCTGAAAGTTTTCTATACAACCCGATTGTATCAAGATATCCTGAACCTATAGCCTGATAGCAAGTGATGTTTTTATCAAAATATGCATGCAACTCAGGAGATATGTAACCGATGTTTTTTTTAATGTCCCAGATACTTTCTCCGCTCCCTCTTTTCTTGCCAAATAAACAAAGTTCATTGGAGTAAGCCTGTGGATGATCGCCTGTGATCATATTCAGCAATGATGATTTACCTGCGCCGTTACGGCCTTTTAACAGCCATTTCTCTCCCTGCTTTATTTTCCAGCTTACATTTTGAAGTATGGTATGACTGCCATATTTTATCTGAATATCTTTCATCTCCACTACCGTCCCCGATTGAAAATTTTCATTGGAGGCCGGTAAAAGATCATCGTCATATATTATCGTTGCATCCTTATCTAGGGCCAGACCATTTGTTTTCAACTCTTCCTTCTGACCAAAAAATGAAATTTCTTGTTTTTCTAATAAGGCAATATGTGTTATTAAATCGGGTATTGGAAAGATACCGGGTATTAATATAATTTGTGTTCCTTTCCTGGCAAGACTGCTAAGTATTTTATTCAATGCTTCGCGCACAGCTACATCAAGCCCGGTGTAAGGCGAATCCAGAATCAATAAAGCAGGAGGATTAAGTAAAGCTTTGGCTAATTGAAATCTCTTATGCTCACCACTTGAAAGCTGAATTAGTGGAGAATCTTTTAAATGCAGAATCCCAAGAACTTTTAAAATATTTTCGATCGAATGGCCCACTGCTAATTCTTTAGTGTTAGTTTGCAGCTTTTTTAATAAAACTTCAGAGATTGTTGGTGCATCATTTGCATCAAAACTATTGAAACGTTGCTGATAATAGAAGTCCGTTATTCCCGATAAATTTTTAAATGAATACCGTTGTTCAACAAGTTCAACTTCCGAAAGAACCGAAGAGGGAAAGTTGAACGAGATACTGCCTGAAAAATGAATTTTATGTGCAAGGGCGTTTACTAAAGAAGATTTGCCACTACCGGAACATCCTAAAATGGCAAGATGCTGACCAGGTTTTAATATAAAAGAAACCTTATTAAGCACAGTATTACCCTGCATTTTAACACCAAGTTCTTTAACTATAACAGAAGGTTGTTGCATGAGTATTTATTTCAAAATTCCATTGCTTTTTCAAATTGAATGATGTCGTCTTTGATATTGAGTAAATAATCAATATCATCATAACCGTTCATCAGGCAGGTTTTTTTATAATTATTGATATCAAATTTTTCACTTTCTCCGGTCGTATCAATCGTGATACTTTGGTTTTCTATATCAATAGAAAGTGTCGATTCATTTGTCAGGCTAAATATTTTATCTAAAAATTCATCGCTCACCTGCACCGGTACTACACCATTATTTAAGGCATTGCTTTTAAATATATCGGCAAAAAAGCTGGATACTACTGCATCAAATCCATAATCAAGTATGGACCATGCTGCATGTTCACGTGAAGATCCTGATCCGAAATTTTTGCCGGCTACCAAAATGGAACCTTTATATTCGGGTTGATTTAAAACAAAATCCGGTTTGGGTTGTGATTCATCATTATTGAAATATCTCCAATCGCGAAAAAGATTTTTACCAAACCCCTCTCTTGAAGTGGATTTTAAAAACCTTGCCGGTATGATTTGGTCTGTATCTACATTCTCTATTGGAAGTGGAATAAATGAACTGTGAATATGTTTTAAAGCTTTCATTTTTTTAGTCTTACCCTTTATTATACTAATTTAATAATTCTCTGATATCGGTCACTACACCGGTAATAGCTGCGGCAGCAGCAGTTAAAGGGCTTGCCAGTAAAGTTCTGGCACCGGGGCCCTGCCTTCCCTCAAAATTCCTGTTGCTGGTAGAGATGCAATATTCGCCTGCGGGAATTTTATCTTCATTCATTCCGAGACAGGCGCTACAACCTGCCTGCCGTATCTGGAAACCTGCTTCGTTAAATATCACATCGAGGCCTTCTGCTTTTATTTGCTCTGCGACCTGGTGTGAACCTGGTACTATCATCACTTTCACGTTGTCATTTTTTTTCTTCCCTCTTATGACCGAGGCAATCATTCGGTAGTCTTCAATTCTGGAATTGGTACAGCTTCCAATAAAAACATTTTGCACCGGCATTCCTTTCAAGACTTGTCCGGGTTGCAGACCCATATATTTCAAGGCCTTTGCAATGTTATTTCTTTCTCCTTCATCACTAATACTTTCCAGTTCCGGCACATGGGAGCCAATAGTGATCCCTAAACCAGGGTTGGTGCCATAAGTGATCATAGGCTCTATATCTTTGGCATTAAAATATATTTCTTTATCAAAAACGGCGTCTTCATCAGATGGTAATTTCTCCCACTCTTTTATTTTATTTTCCCACTCAAGTCCTTTGGGAGCAAAGAGGCGGTTTTTCACGTATTCAAATGTTGCTTTATCTGGCGCGATCATGCCTCCACGTGCGCCCATCTCTATGCTCATATTGCAAATGGTCATACGGGCTTCCATAGAAAGTGCGCGGACGGTAGAGCCGGCATATTCTACAAAATAGCCTGTAGCGCCACTTGCAGAGATTTTAGAAATAATGTAAAGTATAACATCTTTCGAAACCACTCCCTTGCTGAGCTGACCATCAATGTTGATGCGCATTACCTTTGGACGGTTTTGTAAAATACATTGCGTAGCAAAAACCATTTCTACTTCACTGGAGCCTATGCCGAAAGCAATTGAACCAAATGCACCATGCGTAGAGGTATGGCTGTCGCCGCATACTATGGTCATTCCCGGTTGTGTAATCCCTAATTCAGGGCCAATAATATGTACGATGCCCTGAAAGGGATGCCCCAATCCATAAAGTTCTACATTGTGTCTTTTACAATTTTCAACTAATCTTTGAACTTGTAGTCTGCTCAGCTCTTCCTTGATCGGAAGATGCTGATTAATAGTAGGAACGTTGTGATCGGCCGTGGCAACAGTTCTTTCAGGTCTGAAAAGAGGTTGTCCTCTTTTTTCAATTCCTGAAAATGCCTGTGGACTGGTTACTTCATGAATAAAATGCTTGTCAATATATATTACATCAGGTCCGTCAGGTATTGTTTTAATCAGGTGTTTGCTCCATATCTTTTGAAATAATGTGTCGCCCATTTTTATTTTTTTTACGAAGATTAACTATAAGTCATTTCTGATTTTTGATAATTCACTGCCATATCAGAAAGATCACTATCCACAACTTCTTTTTTACTATCTGCTACTTTTAAAAAACGGGCATACAATTCATCTATATCATCCCTGTTGAACTGGTATCCTAATTTTTGAAAACGATAGGCCAAGGCGCTACGTCCACTTCTTGCCGTCAGTACAATTTTAGATCCTCCTGCTCCCACATCCTCAGGTTTCATAATTTCGTAAGTAAGATTATCTTTCAAAAATCCATCCTGGTGAATACCAGAGGAATGAGAGAATGCATTACTTCCCACAATGGCCTTATTAGGCTGCACCGGCATACGCATAATGTCCGAAACCCTACGACTCATCGGGTACAACCCGGTAGACTTGATATCGGTATAAAATCCTAAATCTTTATGTTGCTTAATAATCATCACCACTTCTTCCATCGAAGTATTCCCGGCGCGCTCCCCAAGACCATTAATTGTGCATTCGATTTGGCGTGCACCATTCATAATTCCTGAAATAGAATTTGCAGTTGCCAATCCAAGATCGTTATGGCAATGGCACGAGATCACTGCCTTATCAATATTGCTCACATTATTTTTAAGGAATGCTATTTTTTCACCATATTGAGATGGCAGACAGTAACCGGTAGTATCAGGTATGTTTACGGTAGTTGCACCTGCTCTTATCACCGCTTCGATTACCCTGGCAAGATATTCATTATCTGTCCTGCCTGCATCTTCGGCATAAAATTCCACGTCATCAGTAAAATCTTTTGCCCATTTTACGCATTGAATTGCTCGTTGCAAAATCTCTTCCTGTGTTGAGTTAAACTTTCCTTTTATATGAAAATCAGAGGTGCCGATTCCTGTATGAATGCGTGATCTCTTGGCAGACTTTAAAGCTTGCCCAGCCACTTCTATATCTTTTTTTACAGCTCGTGAAAGGCCACAAACAATAGTACGGGTGAGAACCTCTGAGATCTGCTGCACAGATGCAAAATCACCAGGGCTTGATATTGGAAAGCCTGCTTCCAAAACATCCACTCCAAGATTTTCCAACTCAAGCGCCAGCTCAATTTTTTCACTAGTATTTAACTTACAGCCCGGCACTTGTTCTCCATCGCGCAATGTAGTATCGAATATAATTACCTTCTCCATTTTATTATTAGTTTTTGTCCAAATGATGAATCCTGTATTTATAAGAATAGGTGTAAGTTTCCGAAAATAGGGAATTCAAGCATGGCAATCTAATCAAAATGTTAGAAATTTACACTTATGAAGTATAAAATATTGCTGTCAAACCCCTGCTACCACTACTATTGCTTATAAACTATATACGATGCCCAACCGATCTACGGATTCATTATTCCAGTTAATACACTCATTACAGAAGTCTGAAAAAAGGAATTTTAAGCTGTATGTGAAGAGAAATTCATCTAATAACGATCTAAAGGTAGTACAGGTTTTTGACATAATAGATAAGATGGCGGTGTATGATGAAAGTGTTCTGATACGTAAGTCAACCTCTATAAAAAGGCAGCAACTTCCCAATATTAAAGCACATCTCTACAAACAAATTTTAAGCAGTTTACGTTTGTTGGAAACCAGTAACAACATTGATATTCTTCTTCATGAGCAACTCGACCATGCCAGGATACTTTATAATAAGGGACTCTATCATCAGAGCCTTAAAATATTAGATAAAATTAAGGAAATAGCAAGGAGCACCAGCCAAATCAATTTTGAGATAGAAGTATTGATGACTGAAAAGAAAATTGAGTCACTTCATATTACCAGGAGTATGCAGGACAGAGCAGATGAACTTACACGTGATATTAATATCGCCAACTCACATTTGGTAAAGCAGTCAAAACTTTCTAATCTCGCGTTACAATTATATAGCTGGTACATTAAAAACGGGTTGGCACGCAACTTAAATGACGAAAAGGAGGTAGAAGATTACTTTAAAGCTCATCTATTACCGGAGATAAAAAATCCCGAAGGATTTTATGAAAAGCTATATTTTCATCAAAGTTATTGCTGGTATGCTTTTATCCGGCAGGACTATCTCATTTACTACAGGCATACACAAAAATGGGTGGATCTTTTTACCGACAGGCCACGTATGATACAGATTGAAACAGGTAATTACATAAAAGGGCTACACAATTTATTAAACGCTCATTTTGCTTTAAGGAATTATTCGGGTTTTGAAAAAGCACTGAAATTATTAGAGGATTTCAGTAAATCTGATATTGTTAATCTCAATGATAATAATAAAATACAGGTCTTTGTATATTTATATATCGCAAAAATCAATCAGCATTTCCTCGAGGGCACTTTTAAAGAAGGCTTGACGATTGTTGATGAAATCACCCGGCACCTCGAAGAATACAATCTTTTTCTCGATCAGCATCGCACTCTTATATTTTACTATAAAATCGCTTCACTTTATTTTGGGGCAGGCGACTTTGATAATGCGATTCATTATCTGAATAAAATAATTAACTGGAAAGTAACACTCAGAAATGATCTTCAATGTTATGCAAGGCTGCTACACCTCATCACTCATTATGAACTAGGAAATTTTCAATTATTAGAATATCTTATAAAAACAGTATATCGCTTCATGGCCAAGATGCAAAATCTAAGCCTGGTTGAAGAAGAAATATTTAAGTTTTTAAGAAAATCATTCTATATGTCCGCCAGAAAACTCAAGCCTGAATTTGAAAAATTATTAAATATCATCAGGCAGTTTGAGACCAGTAAATTTGAAACCCGGGCTTTCGCTTACCTGGACATTATATCATGGCTGGAGAGTAAGGTTGATGAAAAGCCTCTGTATGAGATTATCCGAAAAAAATATTTATTCGTAAAAAAGTCCCGAAATAAAAAAAAACAGGAATAATCTTCTATTCTTTACCAGGGGTACCGATATAATGATTAATTTTTTTCACCAGTTCATGGGCATCAAAAGGCTTTGCGATAAAATCATCGGCTTTGCAAAATTTCTTAATGTCTTTAAAATTAGTATGGGCCGAAATCATAATAACCGGAATATCTTTTGTCTCAGGAGTTGCTTTAAGCGTATTGCAGACATCTATGCCGTCGATCCCCGAAAGAAAAACATCCAGCAAAATTAACTGTGGTGAAAACAGTTTTGTTTTGGCTAACACTTCTTCACCTTTTAACGTACTCATCACATTAAATCCATATCGTTTCAGTATTATTTCCACCACCCATAAAATATCAGTATTGTCATCGACGATTAGTACACGGTTCATTTTATATATATTTCAAATAATTAGGTTTCTGCCTGCTTAATTTCAAACTACTTTTCCTCTCATATAATGTGCCACAATAAAACATAATGCTTTAAAATTATCATTTTATCTTTAAATACAATAGTGTTTTTCAATAAATCTTAATAATTTGTTGAAAATTTTCCATTCCAAATTACGTTTATACATTAGCACTTCCTAAGGTTCATTAAGTTAAATAACTGCTTCAAACATATATGACATTGAGTTTAATCGTTTAAGTAAACAAGAATATTAAAAAGAAATACAGTAGCTATTATCGAAGTTTTTATCTAAATCTTTTAGCTTGTGAAAAATCTTACTCGTACTTACCCATTCATCTATTCACACTCCTCAATCAATTAAAAAGGTTAGAGAACTGCATTCGTTTCGCATATTCCGCGAGCCATTCTCCAAAGGAGAGAAGTATTAGAGTAATTTCTCTTGAAGTAATACCATCGTGACAGTTCTCAATTGTTATTTGTACATATTCCAGTGGATTTTCAAACAAATTTTTCTCAGGCGATATCTAATTCGATTACCGTTATTTCCGCCAGAATTCCCACTCTTCCAGGATAGCCTATGAAACCGAAACCAGGATTCACATATAGCTTTTGTTTTCCTTCTTCGTAGAGGCCGTCCCATTCTTTATATAAATATTGTACAGGACTCCATTTGAAACCGGGAATATCAACACCAAATTGCATTCCATGTGTATGTCCGCTCAATGTCAGATCAACATCCGGATATTGCGGCCTTACCTGTGCATCCCAATGGCTGGGGTCATGGCTTATTAAGATTTTAAAAGGATATTCTTCCGTACCGGCATGAGCCTTTTTCATGTCACCATACTTAGGAAAACGAGCCTTGGCGCTCCAGTTTTCAATTCCGATCATCGCAATCTTTTGACCGCCTCTTTCAAGTTCTACATGTTCATTCATCATTAACTTCCATCCGAGATCTTCATGAACTTTTGCCAGGTTAATTAAATTTTGCGCTTTGGTTATTCCCTGGTATGGCCAACGCACATATTCACCATAATCATGATTTCCAAAAGTTGAATACACTCCCATCGGTGCTTTTATTTTACTAAAAACTTCCATGTAATCGTTCATTTCTGTAGCACGATCATTAACCAGGTCTCCACTAAAAATGACGATATCGCCCTTTTCAGCAATGATCTTTTCCACACCATGCATTACTGCTCTTTTATTCATAAAGCTGCCGGAGTGAACATCGCTGAAATGTATTATTTTCAAGCCTTTAAATGCGGGTGGCAAATTATCAAATGCAATTTTTATCCGTTTTATTTTATAGTTATATTTATTTGAAAATCCATAAACCAGGCTCCCCATAAGCGTGCCTCCGGCGGCTAAAGCAAGCCAGCTAAGGAATACAGATCGGCTAATACCATCATTGTTCATTTGGGCAACTTCTGTATTTTGAAAAAATGTCTTACCCGCCGCCCATTGAATCAAACGCCTTAGATCATCTATCAGTAAAAAAGCACTGGTGATTATCTGACCAAATACAAAAGCCAGTATGGACGCAAAGAGATAAGTTCTTATCGATTTATGAAGAAATTCTGCACCTGTAAAAATAAAAAGTAGTAACCCAATTACTGCTATTACCGCAACAACCCAATACGCAACGTAAATGATCATTTTAATTTTTGACGTAGCGGAATCAGTTAGTGACTTAATTGCCATAAAAACATAAATATCCAGAAGAATCATTATTATTAATACCATTAAAGCTCCAATGGGTGTCCTCATTTTATACAATATTTATTTACAATTAAAACTCAATAAACTCATCCAGTTGTTTGTGTATCTCCTTAAGTGTGGCATCATTAAGATGCCCTTGCCTGTCCATCACCTTATCAACCACAGAAATTGGTAGTTTGTTATAGAATACATTCATTTTCATATAATGCAAAGTATCAGAAAGATGGTCCATTCCGCGCAAATTACCGGCTCTCCCGGTAGCCACCCCCGTTAACAATGCCTTTTTATAATTCCATGTCTTTTTGATCTCGCTGATATCAATCATAGCTTTTAGCACCCCGGGATAGGATCCGTTATATTCGGGAATAATAAAAACAAATTTTTGAGTAGGAATTAAAACGTCTGATTCAGCTTTGATATATTCGTCCGATCGGTGAAGGACATCCAACCCTTCCAGAGAAAACAGGGTTGTATTTATATTTTTACTTCTTAATATGGCTTCATATTCCCTCGCTACTTTTTCTGAGTGGCTTCCACTCCGATTCGTGCCGCTTATGATCGTGTACATTTTATAAAATTAACAGGTTTTTCCGTTCTATTATTTATCGAAATCATAATTGTTAGAAGTTAGGGGATTAATAAATAGTTTTTACCGATGATAATGCCTTAATATTATGCCTAATAATTAAATTTGCCATTATGGCTGCTGAAAGCTCAAAACTGAGAGCCAAAAGCATTAAACCCACAAAAGGCCGAATCAGGAACAAATAAATATGGGAAAAATAATAGGAATCGCCAATCAAAAAGGGGGAGTAGGTAAAACCACTACCGCCATCAATCTTGCAGCCAGCCTGGGCGTACTTGAGTTCAGGACTTTGCTGGTAGATGCTGACCCACAGGCTAATAGCACGACGGGAGTGGGTTTTGATCTTCATAATATCACAACAGGATTATATGACTGCATGGTAAACGAAATACCTGCAAAAGATGTAATCTTAAAAACTGAAATTCCTTACCTCGATCTGATGCCGTCTCACATCGACCTGGTGGGAGCGGAGATAGAGATGATCAATTATCCTGAAAGAGAGACTGTATTAAAAAACATATTGTACCAAATCCGTGATCAATATGATTTCATCATTATAGATTGTTCTCCTTCACTTGGATTGATCACTGTAAATGCGCTTGTAGCGGCTGATAGCGTGATTGTCCCGGTACAAACTGAATTCTTTGCCTTAGAAGGATTAGGAAAATTACTCAATACCATTAAAATAGTACAAAACAGGCTTAACACCAATCTAAAAATAGAAGGCCTGCTGATGACCATGTATGATGGCAGATTACGTTTATGCAACCAGGTTGTCAATGAAGTAAGAAGGCATTTTGAAGAAATGGTATTTAATAGTGTAATCCATCGCAACACCAAGTTGAGCGAAGCGCCCAGCTTTGGTAAGCCGGCCATTCTATATGATGCAGACAGCAAAGGATCTATTAATTATCTGAACCTTGCCAGGGAAGTGCTTCAAAAAAATAATATGACAAAGATAACACAGGACGAAAAGATACTGGAACATCTATAAATACAATGAAAATATGATCTCAGTCAACAAATGAATATGAATACGCCGAAAAGAAAAGAAGCATTAGGAAAAGGTATCAGGTCTCTACTGCAAAATATTGATACTGACCTTTCTGTTACGGAAAGAAACCTTATTAAAGATAGCTCTGAACACAATAGGCTTGTAAATACAAGAATACCACTGCATTTAATAGAACCCAATCCGGGACAGCCACGGCATGATTTTGATGAGACTTCATTGAGTGAGTTAGCTGCGTCGGTAAAAATGCATGATATTATACAGCCTCTGACAGTTACAAAAATTACCAACGGCAAATACCGCATCGTGGCAGGAGAACGAAGGTTTCGTGCGGCAAAAATTGCAGGTTTGGCGGATGTTCCGGTTTATATAAGAGACACTAAGGATTCCAAAATTCTTGAACTCGCTTTACTGGAAAATTTACAAAGAGAGGATCTTAATGCCATAGAAATAGCGCTTAGTTACAGGCAACTTATGGAGGAGCTGGACTACACCCAGGACCAACTGGCAGAGCGTATGGGTAAAGAGAGGAGTACAGTTACAAATTATATTCGTCTTTTAAAATTACCACCCGACCTGCAGGCTGCAGTAAGAAATGGAAAAATAAGTATGGGTCATGCCCGGGCATTGATTAATGTGGACGTAATAGACAAACAATTATACATTTTCAATGAGATAAAAAATAAAGAGCTTTCAGTGCGCCAGACTGAAGAACTGGTACGCAAATTATATACGGATAAGAAAGCTGATGTTAATAATTCTATAAAAACCACGCTACCACCATCTTTGAAAAAAATTGAAGATAATTTAGCATCCCATTTCAGCACGAAAGTGAAAATAGCTCACACCAAAAAAGGAACCGGCAGTATCACATTTAATTATTATTCGATTGAAGAGTTAAGTTCGTTGCTGGACAAAATGCAGGTTTCGGTTGATTAAATTATGACTGTACGTTCAATTATCGTTATCACTTTATTTCTCCTTTTTGTACTACCGGGAACGAATGCTCTTGCTCAACAAAAAAGTGATTCCCTTGTATCTGACAAGGAAGATACCCTGATAATAAAAAGTAATGTTCCAGACACCTCCGGTAAAAGTTTACTGGCATTGGATACGGCAACAAGGAAGAAAAAATTTAACCCGAAAGTAGCGACACTGCGTTCTGCAATACTGCCCGGGTGGGGGCAGTGGTATAATAAAAAATATTGGAAAATCCCTATTGTATATGGCGCATTAGGAATTACTGCCGGCGTTTTTTTTTACAATTTAAAAACTTACAAACAGTTGAGGCAAGCGGTAATCTACCGGCTTGATAGCGATACTACCAATGATCAATTAATAAATCCTGAGTTTGTTAATCTATCCACGGAGTCAATCAAAATGTATAGGGGAGTTTTCAGGCAAAACGTAGATTATTCTGTATTGGTTTTCATGGTCTTTTGGGGATTGAATGTAGTGGATGCAACAGTGGATGCCCACTTAAAAGCTTTTAATGTGAGCCCCGATATCACTATGAAGATACGCCCGTCATTTAATTATCTCGGTGGAGGATCAGGTGTTTCCCTGGTTTTTTCCTTAAGGGATAAACATGACAAGCCTTTCAGGCCACTTCCGTAAAACTGTTTCAACTCCATTTCAAATTGAAACAGCACTTGTATAAACAAGCCCTCATTTTTTATTTCGGTTTTTATTTTTTTATTTCTTATTTTCCGTTTTTTATCTCTATTTATGAAAATCGCATTATTAGGATATGGCAAAATGGGCCAGGCCATTGAAGAAATTGCTTTGCAAAAAGGCCACCAGGTGGTGTTACGTATAAATGATCAAAACCTCGATGATCTTACGAAAGAAAATATAAGGAAAGCCGATGTTGCTATTGAATTTACCAATCCGCAAAGCGCAGTTGAAAATATTTTATTTTGCTTCAATGAAAATGTGCCAATAGTGTGCGGAACTACAGGTTGGTTATCACAGTTAAATATGGTTCAGGCAAAATGCAAAGAGCTCAACGGTACTTTTTTATCCGCAACTAATTTTAGTATAGGCGTAAATATATTCTTCGAATTAAATAAGAAATTAGCGAGTCTTATGCAAGCGCACTCCGACTATGACGTAGCCCTGGAAGAAATACATCATACCGAAAAGAAGGATGCGCCCAGCGGTACTGCCATCACACTTGCTGAAGGAATTCTATCTACATTACAAGATAAAAGCAAATGGGTAAACCACGAAGCGCAGAATACTGATGAGTTATCTATAATCAGTAAAAGGATTGAAAACTTTCCGGGAACTCATTCTATAAAATACACTTCCTCTATTGACGATATTGAAATCACCCACACTGCCCATAATAGAAAGGGCTTTGCACAGGGAGCTGTGCTCGCCGCAGAATTTATTGTTGATAAGAAAGGAATATTTACGATGAAAGATGTGCTGAATATTCAATAGCGCCTCACCCTTATTATAATAAAAAAAATCCCGGTTACATGACGCACCGGGATTAAATTAGTTCAATATTTCAATAAAATTAAAAGTTGTAAGCAAGTCTTAAGTTAAGCGAACCTGTGGTAGATTTGTTTCTACTGGATGCCAGATATTTAAGAGCAATGTCAAAATTAGGGCTTACATAATAACCCACACTTGGTGCGTAAGCAAAAGCACCGCCGCCGCCTTTATTGGTAGAAAGCGCATAGCCTAACTGAGCATGGCCATACATTTTTTCACCAAGGTTAAATTTAGCTCCTGCCAGAAGTGGAATAATTCCAAAACTCCCACTACCGCCTTTCCACGAATAGCCCTCGTATCCCGCACTCGCAGTAATTTTAGTAGCAGCTGCTACACCAAAATCCGCCTGCAGGTCAGCGCCATAGGCGAGAGATAAACCAGTAGTAGTAGGAATACCGGCATTAACTCCTATGCTTAAAGTTGTAGATGTTGCATCCTGTGCCTGTGCGCCCATTGTTGTAAATGCAACAATAGCAATTGCCAAAATAATCTTTTTCATTTTTTGTTTGTGTTTTTAGTTTTACGAATAGCTCGAATTAATAATTTTTAATAGAAAATTATTAATTCGAGCGCAACAGTGTATGTTGCCCTGCCTTGCACAACAGTTGGGCCAACTAATCTTTTATTGTCTTGCGGGTGTCATTTTTTCTTAAATTTTGAATTATAACTTGTGCGATAGCGGATGATCATATTTTGGTTGCCAACCCCAATCCTTTTGGGCAATTGAATCATCAATACTTTGCGGCCAGCTTTCTGCAATTGGCTGGCGATAATCAGGTAAATAATTGCTGGGGTGAGCTTCTTTATTTCCAGGGCAATTCATGGAGTGAAAACCTCATGGCCGACATATTATACGAAGTGGCCACCGTAATATTTTCTGCTCTGGTTTCCATTAATTCAATCGTTGCCCTGATAGGGTATGGCATGTACACCATAGGGAGGTAAGCGTCTTTTTTTAAAAGTAAGTGTATTTATTTCCTTCCACCGCGTCATAAAACATTTCTACGGTATAGTCTGCAGTGCCAGCCAGGCTCACTTTTGTAGCTTATTACTCCAAGTAACGCAGGCTACGGACATCCACCTGGTAACGATAGTAAAAATAATTACACCAAAATCGCCTGCATATTTACTTATCCGATACACCGTGGCAGGTTCAATAATAGTTTGCTGGTGACATCTTATTTTGGGTGAGGTAGGGCCATAAATGGCGGTACTACCTGACCAGTAAACTTTATGGATACTTTCGTCTTTCGCAATCTCCAGTACATTCAACAGGCTTTGTATGTTCAGGCTCCAGGCAAGATGCGGATTCTTTTCACCCGTTGCCGAAAGAATAGCAGCGAGCAATAAATTTGAGTAATATTTTGACGTATGATCTATACATGAAGCATTTCTTTATTCATTACATCAAGGCTTACATAAGGCCCGGTATCTTTTAATAACTCATTCTCCGAACGGAGATCAGATGCAATAACATTGGCACCCCCATATATCTTACGAAGTTCCAAAGTAAGTTCAACCCCTATTTGGCCGCAGGCACCTATCACTAGTATTTTTTCTCTGATCATTTCTTTTGATTTATCATGTTACAAAGTAAATCTAAGATTAAAGATCAAAAGTTGTGCTGGCTAATTAATATTTTGAGGTACTGATGTATCATGGTACTCATTTGTCTGTATTTTTGTTGAGATAAACATAAATTAAATTCTGACACTTGTCTGTCGGTAGGTATCTGGAAATATTGTACCAAAATCTCATCAGGGTTCCGGATCAAACATTTTGCCGGTGAAGCTGCCGAATCAACATTTCATTCAGCTCCGTAGGAGCGATATGTCAGTAGCACAAAATAAGCGTTCCTGTTTTCTGGTAGCTCCATAGGAGCGGCATATTAAGCCCTATGCAGTTAAACAAAAAACAAATTGATTTAATACAAATTTTGATACTACTGACTTTTATTACATGCCGCACCTATGGAGCTTTCCGTACTACCATATTCTTTTATATTTTCTACTGATATGCCGCTCCTACGGAGCTTTAGCAAATATGTTATTAGCACATCAAAATATTAATCAGCCGTTGTGCTCAATAAATTTGCCTGAATCGTGGATTACACATTTTATGTGGTAAGTAGTGTAAATTGTGCACTATTTTATGATGAATTATTTACCTGAAATAAGGACTGTTCATGTAACGAGATATGTAACTACGTTACGTGAGGGAGGCTCCATGCCCGCCATTGCAGAAGCCGATGATGAATTCTTTTATGTAATCAAATTCAGGGGAGCAGGACAAGGAGAAAAAGCGCTTATTGCTGAATTAAT
>JBDTJI010000287.1:0-3552 GCA_039935935.1 Ginsengibacter sp.
TTACTGATGCAGAGGGAGATATTTCGAACACCCTTTATGCACAAAAAATAGTGCCCTATTGCGCCAACAGCTCTTTCAGTCAGAACTATCCCGTACCCCAGTTTCCTTCCTCAAAAAATGAAAGTGGTGACCTGACCGTGACTTTTGCTTACAATTCTTCTGACCCTTCTTATTTTAATATATCACCTCAATGCCAGAAGAATGATACGGCAGTCTTTCGTTTTGCTATAACCGACAAAGCCAATCATACTAGTGATACCATATCATCTGCTCCCATTGTACTTATTTATCAATGATCGTGCTGATTAAGAGACTATCGTCCTTTATATTGTTCAGTAGTGTTTTTATTGCCGTGTGTGCTGTTGCTCTGTGCATGGAGACCAATATTTTATTGGGAGTACCTTTAAATAATACTAGTTTTTATTGCTTTGTATTTGGAGCTACCCTTGTACAATATAATCTTCATTATTTGCTGAAGAAGACCGCCATTGCTAACTCTGAGCGCCTACGCTGGTCACAGAAGAATAGCGGTATCCATTTAACTTTTTTAGTAATAGGTATTGCACTTATCGTATTTAGCCTTTTCAGTTTTCATCTCGAACATTTTATAGTTCTGGTTCTTCTCGGGTTTATCTCGGTGCTGTATTCGTTTCCGTTCCTTCCCTTTGGCACAAAAAGAAGAATTAAAGATTACGGATTTTTAAAGATCATTACGTTAGCTCTCTTATGGACCTTAGTGACGGTTTGGTTTCCAGTAAATGCTTTACCTTTTGACAACGGGCTTTTTGCTTTGATTTTTGTAAAAAGATTTGTTTTTATGTTCGTGCTCTGCTTGCTTTTTGATGTTCGTGACATTGAAGTGGACAGCAAAGAACATATTAACACGCTATCTGTTATTCTGGGTAGAAAAAGGTCCTATCTTCTATCCTACCTGTTATTGATACTGTTTGTAGTATTAACACTTGTTCAATATTTCTATCTCCCCCAGGTGAACTTTCTTATGGCAATGATCATTTCTGCCATACTCACCTTCATCACCATCGAGGCCACTAAAAAAATCAATTCAGATTTTATATACCTCGCAGGCATTGACGGCATGATGCTCTTACAGGCAGTCCTCGTTTACCTATTCAGTTTTTAATGATAAATTTGCGCTTGTTCAAAACAAATACAATTATCTAAACATGGCAAAAAGTAAACAATCCCCATTTGGTATCAACGAAAAATCCAAAGCGTTCTTAAAAACATATATGAATACGGCTTCACCCGTGGGGGCTGAGGTTACAGGACAAAAAGTGTGGCTGAATTATATAAAAAATTATGTGGACGAAACCTTCACCGACCCTTATGGCACAGCAGTAGGAGTTATTAATCCCGGTAAAAACTTTAAGGTGGTAATAGAAGCCCACGCAGATGAAATAAGCTGGTTTGTAAATTATATTAATGCTGAAGGCTTTATTTATCTAAAAAGAAATGGAGGCGTGGATCACCAGATCGCACCTTCACAACGTGTCATTATTCATGGCAAAAAAGGGCCGGTAAAAGCCGTTTTTGGATGGCCGGCAATTCATACCCGCCACGGCAGTGGCGATAAGGAACAGCAGGCAAAAGTGGAAAATCTTTTCCTGGATTGTGGCGGAAGGAATAAAAAAGAAGTGGAAGAATTGGGAATTCATGTGGGCGCTGTAGTTACGTATACAGAAGGGTTTGACGAACTGGCTTATGGCAATTTAGTAGGCCGCGCATTTGATAACCGTATCGGGGGCTTTATGATTGCAGAAGTAGCAAGGTTGCTGAAGGAAAATAAAAAAACCATTCCTTATTCATTGTATGTAGTCAATGCGGTTCAGGAAGAAATAGGATTGCGTGGCGCCGAGATGATAGCAAGAAGAATAAAACCGGATGTTGCGATCATCACCGATGTAACCCATGACGGTACCACTCCTATGCTCAACAAAAATATCCAGGGGGATTGCTCATGCGGCAAAGGTCCGGTATTGACTTACGGCCCGGCAGTACATAATAAACTGCGTGCATTAATCGAAGATACCGCCGTAAAAAATAAAATTCCTTTTCAGTTGCAAGCCGTAAGCCGCAGCACCGGTACCGATACGGATTCTTTTGCTTACGCCAATGATGGCTGCCCTTCTGCACTGATTTCAATTCCATTGCGCTATATGCACACCACGGTAGAGATGCTGCACAAAGATGATGTTGAAAATACGATCAGGCTTATCTATGAAAGTGTTTTGGCGCTAACGCCTAAAACGAATTTGAGTTATTTTTGATAAAAAAAGAAATCATGGAATCAATTAGAGAAATTTTCATTCCTGAAAACAACAAAATAATATTGACTATTCCTGATAAGTTTAGGGAAAAAAATAGAGGTATTTGCAACCGAAATGGAGGACTCTTCTGTTGAAGATCAAAAAAAAATAAGACAACCCTTTATAGTCGCTGATGCCAGGGTTGAGGGTTATAAGTTTAATAGAGGAGAAGCAAATGAAAGATAAAAGTTATTCACTATTCACCACTCACAATTCACAACAATTCATGCAAATAAGAAACGACTGGACAAAAGAAGAAATTACTGAGATATACAATACTCCTTTATTAGAACTGATCTATAAAGCGTCTAAGGTGCACCGTGAGTACCAGGAAACCGGGGAAGTACAAGTATGCACATTGCTTTCTATTAAGACGGGTGCATGCACGGAAGATTGTGCCTACTGTTCACAATCTATCCGCAACCATACCGGACTGAAAGTGGAAGCGCTCATGAAAAAAGAAGAAGTGCTTGCGAGCGCCGCAAAAGCAAAGCAAGCCGGTTCTACCAGATTCTGCATGGGAGCGGCCTGGCGCGAGGTAAGGGATAACCGCGATTTTGATAAGGTACTGGATATGGTGAAAGGAGTGAATGAAATGGGTATGGAAGTTTGCTGTACTTTGGGAATGGTTACTGAAAGCCAGGCTGCCAAACTTCATGATGCCGGCCTGTTTGCCTACAACCATAATGTAGATACCTCACGCGAATTTTACCCGGAAATAATTACCACCAGGACTTACGACGATCGCCTCGAAACGCTGAACAACGTGCGCAAGGCTGGCATCAGCGTTTGCAGTGGCGGTATCATAGGCTTAGGCGAAACACGCGAAGACAGGATAGGAATGCTAAATACCTTATCAACCTTACCTGCTCATCCCGGAAGTGTTCCTATCAATGCACTCGTGCGGGTCGAAGGAACTCCGCTTGCCGGAAATGAAAAAGTAGATATCTGGGATATGATAAGAATGGTGGCTACTGCAAGAATCATCATGCCGAAAGCCATGGTAAGATTAAGCGCGGGGCGTAATGAAATGTCCGTTCCCGAACAGGCATTGTGTTTTATGGCAGGAGCCAATTCTATCTTCTCCGGTGAAAAATTACTGACGACCCCTAACCCAGATTTTGATGAGGATAATAGGATGTTTCAGTTATTGGGTTTAAAGCCAAGAGAATCGTTTAAGGAATCTGCAACTGCTGCTGAAGCGGGTTTTGTGGAAGAATTGGTG
>JBDTJI010000288.1:0-12369 GCA_039935935.1 Ginsengibacter sp.
AGAGGGATAGAGATTAATGACATTTGTATTGTTGACAGCTTCTGAAGATCCGGTATAGCAGGTCCATCCGTTAAAAGTACCAGTTTCAAAATCAATATTACCGGGACAGCTCTGTGCATCTGCAGAAAAAGGGTCTAGATATAAAAGCAAGCTAATACATGTTATTGGAAACTGAAAATAGGTAGCCCACATGTTTGGTATATAAAAGATTGAAAGAATTAGGATCCTGAGCGTTTATAAAGTTAGCAGATTTTATAAGGTATTTGATAGATATTTTTTGCGGCTATATATTATGTTGTAATAATAGTCCGCTACCTTTTTGAACGAACTGTGACGCGCTTCTTTCCATAAAAATTCCTATACGCATGGTTGGTCTTGATATTCTATCAAATAATGTCTGTCAGTTTAGGGTCTTATCATTTCTGAATTCGAAAGCTCAACAGGCGAAGACATCGGCGGCACGTATGTGCCTGATGAAGTCTAAATTATTTATGGCTATTTGTTTTGCTATGCGTTTAAATTCACTATAAATTCGTCTACCTGATTTTCGTCTATCGCCCAGGAGGTAATCAATCGTATCGCAGAATGCTTATCATCAATCTCCTTCCAAACATAAAACAGATAATGCTCACTTAGCTTCTCAATAAGTTCCTTCGATAAAATCGGGAAAATTTGATTTGTAGTAGATCTCGTTAAAAAGGTGAAGCCTTTTTCTTCTATCGCCTTGGCTATCTTCATCGCCATAGCATTGGCATGTTTTGCTAATGTGAAATATAAATCGTCTTGAAATAATTCGACAAACTGAATAGCCAGTATACGTCCTTTTGCCAACATAGCTCCTTTTTGCTTTAACGCATATTCAAAATCTATCGCCAGGGCGGGTTTATTAAACACTATTGCTTCTCCTAATAATCCGCCATTTTTTGTTGCACCAATGTAGAACAGATCCGTAAGCCGGGCAATGTCTGGTAAAGTTAAATCATTGTTTTCGGCAGCTAAGGCGTGACCTAATCTTGCTCCGTCTAAAAACAGTAACAGTCCATGAGATGTACAGAATGAAGATAAATTTTTTAGTTCTGCTTTGCTATAGATGGTGCCTATCTCGGTAGAGTTAGAAATATAAACCATTGCCGGTTTTACCACATGTGGCTTTAATGAATATTCCTTTAATGCTTTCTCCACATCAGTTGGTTTTAGTTTTCCGTCATTGGTTTCAACCGTAATCACTCTGTGACCGGTAGCTTCAATGGCTCCGGTTTCGTTGGCATAGATATGTCCTGTCCTGGCGCTTATTACGGCTTCGTGAACACGTAACAAGAAAGAGATTACAATCAGATTAGTTTGTGTACCACCCGATAAAAAATGAATAACCGCATTTGGATTATTTATTTTTTGTTTCAATATATCTTTTGCCTGTATAGAATAGTCATCGTCGCCATAGCCCAATTGTTGCACCAAATTGGTTGCCACTAATTTGTTTAAAATAGCAGGATGTGCTCCTTCTGAATAATCGTTTTTAAAATTGTACATGTCGTTTTATTATGAATTGGGTTATACCAATAACGTGTAACATATTTTCTTCATTTGGTATTGGAGTTTTAAATAGGCCATTAAAGAAGATAAAATTCTTGCAAAAAAAGACGTACCATTAGCACTATGAGAATTTTTTTTGGGTGGGATGCATTTCAAAATGTTGCAGCCTAATGATCTTTCTTTCCATAGATCTTTGTTGGGTGATTCGTCGCCGATGAGTAAAGTTACTTGTTCATGCCCGTTAAGCAATCATCATATAAATTACAGCATTGAAATATCCTTCGCATACTCTTACCAAAACACAAGGCGGACTGCATATCTTGATAGCCAAAAAACAATTTTTGAAAAGATCATAAAGGAACGAATGCCTGGTTTATAAATTGATCCGTTAATTTTTATTAGAATCGATAGAATAGTTCGTTCAACTAAGCCTTGTTAAGTCAATTGCAGTCCAAAGTAATTTGAGTGAAGGTCTCCATTTCAATTTCTGGTCTGACGGTCTTCCGTCTGACCAGAAATTGAATGATTTCGCCGGTCTGGCGGTCTCCCGTCTGACAAAGAAATTAAAGTTTTTTTTTATAAAGTCAGACGGCGACCGTCAGACATTATAAAAAATCAAAATCATCAATAATCTGGTAAGAGGTTTTTATGAATGTTTCAGGATCATAAGAACAAAATTTTATGGCCAGAGATTTATTGCAAAGTGTACCATTTCTCAATCCGGCATAATCAATGAAAGAAGAAAACTTCCAATCTTCCATTTTCTTGACTAACTCTGCCACGAAAGGATTTTGGTGGATATAATGGAAGCAATTAAAATAAGAGTCATTATATTGTTTTGGTGTAATCTTAAAATTAGTATCGGATAAACATTTTGATTTTATTTTCTGCCTGAATAAAGAACCGGAAGACTGATGCCGTGAATTATAAATTCTGGCATAACCACTTAGTAATTTTCTTATTCCGTTAGTTAGCACATCTATGTCTAATGCTCCCTGCTTTTGAAAGCTTAAAACCCTTTCGTCGGTATAAACCAAAAAATGAAAATGGTTCGGCATCAGGCACCAATTGATAATTTCGCAATGAACTGAAATATTTGTTCTTATAAGATTTAGAAAAATTTCATACTCTTCATCGCAGGAAAAAATTTTTTGATGATTATTACCCTGATTGTAAATATGGTAAACATTATCGGGCTGGAAATCCATAGCAATCTTTTTGAGCATGTGGTCTGACGGTCCCCGTCTGACCAGGTTGTTGGGGCCTGGGACTCCCGGATGTGAACCTTGTCAGACCCGGGACGGTCAGACAAGGTTCTCATCCGGGACGGTCAGACCAATTAATTCCTAACCGGCTTTCCTGTCTTTAATACACTTTGTAATCGTTCCAACGTTTTCTTTTCGCCGCAGAGGCTCAAAAATGCGTCTCTCTCCAGGTTCAGTAAATATTGTTCATTTACCAAAGTTGCTTCGCTTAGATCTCCGCCGCACATTACATAAGCGAGCTTTTTTGCAATTTTCACATCATATTCGCTGATATAATTTCCGCGGAACATTCCATTAATTCCTGCATATAACATTCCTAAACCAGAACGCCCCAGAACTTTAATGTCAGTCCTTTGTATAGGCGTTGTATAACCACCGTCGAAAATATCAATCACACCTTGTTTGGCATCCGCAATCCTCCTCGATAAATTCATACTTATTTCGTCTGTGCCTTTCCGTAATATTCCCATTTCATAGGCTTCAAAGGCAGACGTTGAAACTTTAGCTGTACCTATAGTGATAAAGCGGTTTTGCAATGGAATTGTTTCAGGCTCATTATGCTGAATAGCATCCGAAGCCCGCAAAGCAAATTCTTTGGTTCCTCCTCCTCCCGGGATTAAGCCTACACCTAGTTCAACCAATCCGATATATGTTTCTGCTGCGGCCAGCACTTTATCGGCATGCAAACAGATTTCACAACCTCCGCCTAAAGTGAGTCCGTGCGGCGCAACAACTACCGGCACCGAGGAATACCTGATACGCATAGTTGTATTTTGAAAAAGCCTTACTGCCATATCTAATTCATCGAACTCCTGCTCAGCAGCCAACATAAAGATCATTCCAACATTGGCTCCAGCGCTGAATTGTGCGCCAACATTGGCTATCACTAATCCCTTGTATTTCTCTTCCGCTATTGCAATGGATTTATTTAATGCTTCTAAAACTTCGCTGCCAATGCTTCCCATTTTAGTGTTCCATGTTAATCCCACCACATCATCACCCAGGTCATACAAATTACAAGCGCTGTTCTTCCAAACAGTTTTTTCCTCAAGATCACTTAAAATAATAAATGATTGGACTCCCTGGAGAGGCAGATAATTTTTACTGCCAATATCATAGTATAAACGTGTTGCGTCCTGTACTTTGTAAAATGAACTGTTGCCTGCATCTATAAATTCGTTAACCCATGTGGCGACCTCGTGTCCTTCCTTTTTCATAGCTTCAACTGTCTCTTTCACACCCAACACATCCCATGTTTCAAATGCCCCAATATCCCATCCAAAACCAGCTTTCATTGCGTCATCAATACGGTATAGATCATCGCTTATTTCCGGAATACGATGGGAGATATAAGAAAAAAGACGGTAATGAAATTGTCTGTAAAATTCTCCCGCTTTATCTTTTCCCGTTGATAAAATTTTTAATCTTTGTTTAAGATCATCAATTGGCTTTGCAGTTTCTATGGTAGCAAATTTTGGCTTTTGGCGCGGAGCATATTCAAACGTTTTTAAGTTAAGTGTAAGAATTTGTGTTTTTCCGTCAGCTCCTTTTGTTTTCTTAAAAAAGCCTTGTCCAGTTTTATCTCCAAGCCATTTATTGTCCACCATATTTTGCAGCCAGGCAGGTATCGTGAATATTTCTTTCGCTTCATCATCCGTGCAATTTTCCTTCACACCAACTGCTACTTTTACCAATGTATCAATTCCCACTACGTCAGCCGTCCGGAATGTTGCAGACTTTGGCCTTCCAATAATTGGTCCGGTGAGGGTCTCTATTTCATCAACGGTCAAATTTAATTGATCCATGATGTGAAAAATAGACATGATGCTGAAAACACCAACCCTGTTGGCTATAAAGGCGGGTGTGTCTTTGCATAAGACGGTTATTTTTCCTAAAAATAAATCACCATAATGCATTAAAAAATCCACTACTTCTTTGTCTGTAAATTCAGTGGGAATAATCTCTAACAACCTTAAATATCGCGGTGGATTAAAAAAATGAGTACCACAAAAATGCTTTTTAAAATCATCGCTCCTTCCTTCTGCCATTAAATGAATAGGAATACCAGAAGTATTGGAAGTAATTAAGGTGCCCGGTTTACGAAATTTTTCCACCTGTTCGTAAAGCAATTTTTTAATATCCAATCTCTCCACTACCACTTCAATAATCCAGTCGCAGGAAACAATATCTTTCATATTGTCTTCAAAATTTCCTGTTGTAATATTCTTTAGAACTTCTTTGGTAAAAATGGGAGAGGGAGAGGATTTTATCGTTGAAGCGAGAGCATCATTCACAATCCTGTTTCTTACCTGGGGAGAATCAAGTGACTGTCCTTTTTTCTTTTCGATTTCGTTTATTTCCTCGGGTGGTATATCCAACAGCAATATCTGTACCCCGATGCCTGCAAAATGGCACGCAATACGGCTTCCCATAATACCACTGCCCAACACGGCAACTTTATTAATATTTCTTTTGTGTAACATATTCGATTTAGTTAGATAAACAACTATTTGAAAAACTAAATTAAGGTATTTTTGATTGTAAAAATTTCACTGCAACGGCTATGCGGTGTTCAAAGGCAGTGATGATTTATTTTTCATCAATTTTAAGGCGCGTGACACAGTTTCGAGATGTTTGAATATAATGTTATCGTTAATAGTAAGCTTTATACTGAAAGAAAAGAATAGAAAATCGGTGAACTGTTATAATGTATCGGAAAGAAGTTGTGTTCAAATCCCTGCAACCAGGCTGAATATTAACGATAAGAAATAACTCTGTTTGAAGCTCTGTATCTGTTTATAGACATTACATCACAAGCCGACAAATGTTATTGATTTACATTGAAACTATACTGTGTCAGCCCCTTTTTGTTGTGGCTTATCAACATTTACATTGGCATTTGCTTTTTGCTGCTCTAAGTACAAAGTTTGAGTAGGATAAGAGAATTTGATTTTTTTCTTTTCAAAGATCTCAAAAATTGACAGTAAAATATTCTGTTGCCTATCCATATAGAGCGTATAGTCAGCATTCAGAACGTAATAGACGAATTCAAAATCAATGGTTGTGGGGCCTATGTTCATAAAATGGCCCCGATCGAATAGTACATCTTCTGACTGCTCAATAATATTTTTTACAAGCGCTGGAATTTCCTTAATTGTAGTCGCTGCTGTTTGGTAAATAATACTGATCTTAAATACCACACGCCGCCTTTCCAAACGTTTAAAATTATGTATGCGCGAATCTGTAAGATCCTTATTGGAGCAAATCAATTGCTCTCCGCTTAATGTTCTGATGCGCGTGGTCTTTAGCCCTATGTATTCTACCGATCCTGCTTTGTCGTCAAAATTGATAAAATCTCCTATTTCAAATGGCTTATCAAAATAGATGATAAAATAGCTGAACAGATCCCCTAATATGGTTTGGGCAGCCAAAGCAATCGCAATACCCCCTATTCCCAGTCCTGCTATTAAAGTGCCTATATTGTAACCCAAATTATCAAGTAGAAATACAAAACCCAAAATCCAGATAGTAATACTGACAACTATAACCAGTCCATTCGCTTGTTTTTTCCTGGCTTCACTTTCTGTTTGCTCTTCTATTTTGCCAAATATGAAATGTTTGACACCCGCTGTAACACTCCTTAATATGTAGAACATTACCATGATCAATACCACCACCTTCACCTTACTCATTATTTTTTCCGGTATGGATAAATAATTGATAGCGGCATAAACAATAAGAAAATAAATTAAAGGCATCACGGAACGTTCAATACCGACAACAATGATATCATCTATCGAACTATCTGTTTTTGAAGACCATTTCTTTAGTCTTCTTATCACTGTTTTTTTCAGCGCGTACAGTACGATTCCCGCTAACACTATAACTCCTAAGGCAATGAGCCAATCCTCGACGCTGTTACCCAAATAAACTTTTTGCCACCAATTGTTCATAATATATTTCTTTTTGATAAAAAGTAATCCTGAATTTAAAAAAAAAATTTTAAATCAGAATTAGTAAATATGTAAATATGCTCAAGAGTGCATCCTAAATTTTCGCGGGTTGATGACGACACCAGACCCGAACGCTCGCCGCTGCCGGTGTCTTTAAAGCCCACAATTTATCAGGCTATGCGAAAGCCTATAGCTATCGGATTTGGGATGTACTTTATGCTCAATGCGACCAAGGTAATTTAATCTATATAAAATGCCTGAGATATAAAAAACTCATCACGTTATCTTAACAGGTTTCATAAGTACATCCGCAACAGTTGGTTATCAGTAAGTTTTTCTCTGCTTTTACCTTCCGATTGTTATGGCAATTATACTCTAAATAGGTGTAAATTAGTGAGCTTTACAGGTTAGAAAATTCTTTATTTTCGTTGCATTTAAAAATTTGGAGATCCTTCCCATAGATGGGGATACTATGGTGATATGGCTTCTAATCTTAGTAGAAAAATTCATTTATAGAAAATCAACCTTATTACATTATTACCTTATCAGAACTAAAGAAAGTTTTTGATATTCATAAAATAAGCTAATAAGGTGGGAGGTAATAATGAATTATCTTTTCTACTAAGGTTAAAGAATGTGTAAGGAATAAATTAGTGATCTTTTTAAGATAAACGATTCACTGTTTTGCCCCTTGCGCACTATAGTGATTTTGCTGCAACATTCAAAATAACTACTTGTCTACCGGCGGGGTTGGCAATCATAGATAACGATCTTATAATCGGAATCAAAGGGTTCAAAATAACTTTTACGATTGAAAGAATGATATCTGTCACACGGATTAAAATATTTTTTTATTTGGAGGTTTATTTTATATTTGATATTTAAACGTTTAAGCAACGTTATTTCCCCGTCCCTGATAACTCAATAATTAATTATTATTAATGTTAAAATCACACATCATGAACATGAAGTTACTTAGTGCTCTATTTGTTTGCGTTTTTGCTTCTCTTGCGTCTTTTGGCCAGGGCAAATACAACGGCATTGAATCCAACATGAGTAATATTTACAGGCTATCTGATGCAAAGACGCGATCAATCAGTCCCGAAAATTTTACAGGAGCAAAAGGACAGGGAGGAATGGCAACAGAAGGAACCGGAAAAAGCGCTTCAAGAGACCTTGGGCAGGGGTGGAAAGTAAGCCCCAGCGTAGTAATCAAATCTCATACAATATTTACGGTTGCAGAGATTGACGGCCCTGGTTCGATACAGCATATATGGATGACGCCAACAGGAAACTGGCGTAACTCAATTCTCCGTTTTTACTGGGATGGGGAAACGAATCCTTCGGTCGAAGCTCCGGTGGGAGATTTCTTTTGTATGGGGTGGGGTGAATATGCTCCTTTGCAATCTCTTGCTGTTTGTGTAAATCCGGGCAGTGCTTTTAATTGCTACTGGCCTATGCCGTTTAGAAAAAAATGCAGGATCACGATGGAGAATATTGACGATAAAGATATGGTCTTATATTACCAGGTTGATTATATACTCACCGAAGTGCCTTCGGATGCTGCCTATTTTCATGCACAATTCCGCAGGGTAAACCCATTACCTTATAAAGGAGTTTACACATTGGTTGATAATATAAAAGGGCGCGGCCAGTATGTGGGTACTTATATGGCATGGGGAGTGCATAACAATGGATGGTGGGGGGAAGGGGAAATAAAGTTTTATATAGATGGTGACACAAAATACCCAACTATTAATGGCACCGGAACTGAAGATTATTTTTGCGGCTCTTATGATTTTGATACCAGGAAGAAAAATGCAGCAGGAGTGGAAGAAGTAAATTACACCGAATTTTGTACCCCATATGCGGGACTTCACCAGGTAATACGTGGCGATGGACACTATAAGGTATCTCAGCGGTTTGGTTTGTATCGCTGGCATATTACAGACCCTATACGTTTTGAGAAAGACCTGAAAGTTACGATCCAGGCGCTCGGATGGAGAAGCGGCGGACGTTATCTCTCATTACGGGATGATATAGCATCTACGGTTTTTTGGTATCAGGCAGAACCTCACAACGCATTTCCAGCTTTGCCTGACAATGATGGATTGGAAGTGAATTGATATTTCAATACAACCCTTAATCCTTAGCTGTTTTAACTCTTTCAGAGAATACAATTTTCGTATTAAAGGTAAGGTTGCTTATATTGGTTAATTGATTATGAAGAATGGCTAAAAAAATATCGCTCAAAGATGTGGCTCGGCATGTAGGCGTTTCTACCGCTTTAGTTTCTTATGTGATCAATAATAAAGAAAAAGAAGCAAGAGTAGGAGCGGAAATGGTTCAAAGAATTAGACAGGCAGTCGCGGAATTAAATTACCAACCCAACCTTATTGCCAAAAGTTTAAAAAGCGGAAAGACCCATACCATAGGATTGATAGTGGCCGATATATCTAATCCTTTCTTTTCAACTATAGCAAGGATCATAGAAGACGAAGCAAAAAAAGAAGGATATATCGTGCTCATTGGCAGCAGTGATGAAAATCCTGAAAAGTCGCAGGATCTTATAAATGTATTTTTCAACAGGCAGGTAGATGCGTTTATCATCGCCCCTGTAGAAAACACAGAAACACAGATAAAAGAATTACAGAAAAAAAATGTACCGGTTGTATTAATAGACCGGTATTTTATAACAGTGGAAACCGATAGTGTTCATATCGATAATTTTCAGGCAGCCTACGATGCAGTTGAACATTTGGCAATAAATGGCAATAAAAAAATTGCAATGATCGGATACAATACCAGCTTGACTCACATGCAGGAAAGAAAGAATGGCTACAAAGCTGCTTTGAAAGCTAACGGAATCAAGCTAAGAAGTGAATTGATCAAAAATATTTCATATCAGAATATCGAAAAGGAGGTAACTACAGCAATGAGAGAACTCCTCGACTTTGTTCCAAAAATAGATGGTATTTTTTTCGCGACCAATACCCTGGCCATAGAGGGCTTAAAAATAATTTATGATTCAGAGATTAGAGTGCCGGAAGAACTTTCTATTATTTCATTTGACGAAAGTGACGCCTTTGACTTTTTTTATTCGCCACTTTCTTATGTCAGACAGCCTCTTGCTGAGATGGGGAAAAAAGCAGTTACATTAGCCATTGAAAAAATTAAAGATAATGATAAGAAATATACAATAATTATAGTAAAGGGGAAATTAGTGTTACGAAAAAGTTGCAGTAAGAAGAAATGATTACTCTTTATATTTCTTAATTTGAAAATGCATTTCAGTATTGGAGATAGAATCAATTAGAAATCAGTAATAAAATCCGATTATGATAAATAATATTTTTGGTTCACTTTTAATAATTGCTATATTGATCCTATCATGCAATGAGTCAGGACAGCAACAGGCATCTAAATCTAATGATACAAGTTCCTACCCAAAAGGAAGTTTTGGATATGATTTGAATTTTCTAAAACAGCACGACGATAGTGTGATTGTATTAAGTATGGATTCCAATACCGCACGCATCATTGTATCGCCAAAATACCAGGCAAAAGTTTTTACTTCTACCGCTGATGGAGATGGAGGACAAAGTTTTGGTTGGGTTAATTATAAAGCATTCACGGGTGCCCCAGATGGCCACATGAATGCTTATGGTGGTGAAAATCGTTTGTGGCTGGGACCTGAAGGAGGTAAATACTCACTATTCTTTCCTCCTGATTCACAGATGGTTTTTGCCAACTGGAAAACACCTGCTCCTTTTGACACCGAACTCTGGAATGTGGTAAATGAAAACGACCATTCGGTTACCATGCAAAAAGCGATGCAGTTAACCAATTACAAAGGCACTCAACTTGATCTGTCGGTGGAACGTTCAGTAAAAATTTTGGGCAATGAAGAAATCGCAAAAAGGATAGGGCTTGCTTTAGACACTTCAGTCAAAGCAGTGGCTTATCAAACAGTCAATACTATTACCAACAAAGGTCAGAATGAATGGACGGAGGCTACAGGTATGCCGTGCCTCTGGTTGCTGGATATGTTTAATCCGTCTCCTTCTACCGTAATCGTCGTTCCTTTCAAAAGCTTATCAGGAAAACCGTTCAATCAAATAGCCACGTCTGATTACTTTGGGCAGATTCCATCGGACAGATTAAAACATAATGATGATATTCTATTTTTTAAAGCCGATGGAAAAAGCCGTGGAAAATTAGGTGTTGTTCCGGGTTACGCAAAACCTCTTGCCGGTAGTTATGATCCGGAACATAAGGTGCTTACTATCATCCTGTTTGACGTGGATTCATCAGCAAAATATTTAAACCAGGAATGGAATACCACTAAACCCATTTTCTCAGGGGATGCGGTAAATGCCTATAATGACGGGCCTTTGGGTGATGGTACCCAAATGGGACCATTCTATGAAATAGAAAGTGTATCACCTGCTGCATTCCTAAAACCCGGGCAATCGCTTTCGCATAAGCATGCTGTATTTCACTTTACCGGAGATGAAAATGGACTGAATACAATAGCAGAAAAATTACTTGGCGTATCCCTGGAAGATATTCAAAAAGAATTTCAGAATTGAGCACTTTAGCCATAAGGGCGTCAAACCAAGAAGGTTTTTTAGAAAGACATTCAGGTTATGAAGTCTCTAAAACCTTCTTGGTTTTCTTCCGCTGGGTCACGATAACTATCGGATTTAAATGCGCTCAACCGAACTCTGTAATAAGAAATTCGTGTTAATTTGTGTAATTAGTGGCTTTTTAATTCAAAAAGAATTTTAGCATATTTAAAAATAGATCAGAATGAAACAAAAAAACAATTACCCCAAAATAGGCATAAGGCCTATTATTGATGGCCGCTTGGGAGGCGTTAGAGAGTCATTGGAAGAAACAACAATGAAGATGGCACAAAATGTTGCCGCATTGTATTCGTCAGAATTAAAGTATCCTGACGGATCCCCCGTTGAATGTGTAATAGCCGATACCTGCATTGGAGGTGTGCATGAAGCATCTCTTTGTGCACAAAAATTTGAAGCCAGTAATGTAGGAGTCTCTCTCTCCGTGACTCCATGTTGGTGTTACGGAAGTGAAACGATGGATATGAATCCTGCTTTACCCAAAGCAATATGGGGTTTCAATGGTACAGAACGCCCAGGTGCTGTTTATCTTGCTGCTACCTTAGCCGCACATAATCAAATGGGGTTACCGGCATTTGGTATTTATGGCAGAGATGTGCAGGATCTTGGGGATGAAAATGTGCCCGATGACGTAAAAGAAAAATTATTAAACTTCGCAAAAGCAGGTCTGGCAGTGGCTATCATGCGCGGAAAATCTTATCTGTCTATAGGATCTGTATCTATGGGAATAGCAGGATCTATGGTTACACCCTCGTTGTTCCAGGAATATTTTGGAATGAGAAATGAATATGTGGATTCATCTGAAGTATTCCGCCGTATTCAGAAGAATATTTATGACGAAGAAGAGTATGAAAAAGCATTGAAATGGGTTAAAGAAAATTGCATGGAAGGAGAAGATTTTAATCCAAAAGAAAAACAATTCAGCCGCGAGCAAAAAGATAAAGACTGGGAGTTTGTAGTAAAGATGACACT
>JBDTJI010000289.1:0-12606 GCA_039935935.1 Ginsengibacter sp.
TTGGCGGAAAAATGGCGGCACTTCTTCTAATCGTAGGCATTGTAGGCGCAGGACTTTCTACCGTTTTTCCTATTGTATTGATTGCGCCGTGGTTGATTTCAGATTATACCGGCAGGCCGAGGAACATTCGATCACCTATGTACCGGATACTAATTTTAGCCGGTTTGCTTTTTGCCTTTGGCTCCCTGTTTATCGGGCACAGTGCGCCTATCATCATGATTTTTTCGCAGGCTTTTCAGGCTTGTATTTTACCGGCTGTTGCCATACCTGTTTATATTTTATTAAACAAAAAAAGCCTTGTGAACACTCATTCAGCTTCGCTGAAAATGAATATCGGGCTGATTGCAGTAATCATCTTTGCTTTCATAACCACCTACTTTGCTATTATCGATTTTTTTTAGGATGGGTTAGTGTTGATAATAGTTAGGAGCACCAGGCGGCATTGATTAGCTGGGTATAAAACCTAAGTGTGGCTGCGGCCAGATGCCGTCGTCTGGTCTCCTCCTGACCAACGACATTTGGGATATAAAAAAAAGGAACACCGGCATTGGTTAAAATATAATTATAGAATCAGACGTTTAGGTCGTGAACGCGTACGATCTTTAATACTTAATTCAATCGCTGTTCTTATTCCTTTTCTTTTTGCTTGAACAAAAAAGACTCCCGATAAAACGGGATGCTAGCAAAAAAATTCAAGGACAACCCGATCCAATCTCGTTACTCATTGCTCATTGCTCATTGCCTATTGCCTATTGCCTATTGCTCATTGCTTTTTGGTTATAACTAATCCTGTAAACCACTCCATTATAATCGTCACTTACCAACATCGAACCATCCTGTATCAATTGAACATCCACCGGCCTGCCGATTACCTCTTTTTCATTTTGCAACCACCCTTCAGCGAAAACTTTTGGATCCAGCAGATTTCCATTACCGTCTTTGGTGGCAACTTCTATTCGATAACCTATCGGAATAGTTCTGTTCCAGCTTCCATGTTCAGCAATAAAAATGGCATTCTTGTATTCTGCCGGGAACATGCTGCCGGTGTTGAATCTCATTCCCAATGCGGCTACATGCGCATGTAATACTTTTGCAGGCGGAGTATAATCGTTGCAATTTTTGCCGTTGCCAAATTCAGGGTCAGGCATATTTCCCTGGTGACAATAAGGATATCCAAAATTCATTCCTTCCTTCGGTGCCATATTCAATTCATCTCCAGGTATATCATCCCCTAAATTATCTCTCCCATTTTCGGTAAACCATATTTGTTTAGTGACTGGGTCCCAGTCGAAACCAACTGTATTTCTGACACCATGTGCAAAAACTTCGTACCCGGTACCGTCATCATTAATTCGGGTTATAGATGCATATACCGGTTTCGATGGCTCACAAATATTACAGGGAGCGCCAACCGGTACATATAATTTCCCATCCGGCCCAAACGCAATGAATCGAAGGCCGTGGTGAGCATCTGCCGGATATTGATTATATACAATTACAGGCTTTGGCGGATTGTCCAGATGTGATTCAATCTGATCCAGTCTGTAAATGGTTGACCGTGCTCCTATGAACAAACTTCCATTTTTAAAAGCTACGCCTGTGGGAGCAGTAAGCCCGCTTGCTATTTCATATACTTTGTTTGCTTTCCCGCTTGTTTTATTTTTTGTAATAGCGAATACCTTGCTGTTTTTTGTGCCAACAAAAACGGTACCGTTAGAAGATATACAAAGGCTTCTTGCCGCTGGTACTTCTGCATACACTTCTATTTTAAACCCTGCCGGTAATTTTATTTTGTCGAGATGGTATTTTTTGTAAAGAGGATCACTTACTGTAGCGGTATCGTTGTTTCCTTCGGAGTCAGGACTATTTCTTTCTCCACTTTTACAACTTTGCATACCTACTAATAACATTAAAAAACAAAAGAAATAAACTGTCTTTTTTAATATGGATTGTCGCTGTTTCATCATAAAAATTTAAATTCTTAAAAATGAAAAATATCGCAATTACTCAGCCAAAAGTATAATAGTGGCTTCTGCAATTACTTGAATAAAGAAACCACTCCGTTTCCGAATTTATTTTCATGGTCTAATAACCATTTTTTTCTCCACAATCCTCCGGCATATCCTGTCAGGCTTCCATCAGATCCGATTACTCTGTGGCAAGGTATTACAATTGCGATATTATTACGCCCATTAGTTGTACCCACCGCCCTTATTGATTTTGGATTGCCGATCATTTTTGCAACATGGAGATAACTGACCGTTTTTCCATAAGGTATTTTTGCGAGTTCGTTCCACACTGTTTCCTGGAACAACGTTCCTTTTTGTTTTAATGGAATTTCGAAAGTTTTTCTTTTCCCTGCAAAATATCCATCAAGTTGTTTACCACATTCTTCTAAAACAACAGAATCCGAAGAATTGTGAATCTCATTATCGCCGCTGTTTTTTTGTGTCTTCACCTCATCTATAAAATTGATTTCACTGATATAGCCATCAATGGCTTCAATCTTAAGAATGCCTATTGGAGATTGATAAAACATACATCAATTTTTAGTAATGATCTTAAAAATATCTTGAAAAATCAGTCATTTAACAATTTTGCAAGAAAAAGAAGGTCATTCTTTTTATAAAGATTTGTTGGATCAGTAAAGCATTTACTATACTCTTCCAGAAGATGACTGATGATTGTTTTATTATTAAGCGGCAGATAATTAGAGGGAGAGGCCGGGACTGAGATACGCTTAAAATAAACGTCAATATCTATTTGGGAATAAACCTGGCCGTTCAGTGGGTCAATATAAAAATTAATCTTTTCGTTTTTTTGTTTGGTAGGATTCGGGAAGTTATAATCCATATCAAAATAGGCAAGTATGAACTGCTTTGGAATATCAATGGCCTTGGCCGGAACGTCCAGCAATTCGCATAGAACCAGATACAGAATGCCATTAGTGATCGCGTTGCCTCTTTTATTTTCTATAAGCCTTGTCAGAAGAAAATCATCAGGAAGATCATAGCTTACCTCATTGCCTTTCAACTTATAGTAACTATACAATATTCCGGAAATAACATTTGCTTGTTCTAATGGGGTAAGGTAACTGTTTAATTCAAGCCAGATATTTCTTCGCATTTTTTCTATTTCCTGAAGAGTGACAATGGCATTCAATTCCGGATAGCCATATTTGGAAACAAGGAGCGCTCCTTGCAATAGTTCCTGGTTACCGTTTTTCCAATCGAGGAATTCTTCTGTTAAATCGCGAAAATGTAATTTATGAATAATTAATTCAATCCTTTCCTGTACCTGTTGGTCGGCGCTGTTCTCCCATAAATGTTCAAGATTGGGTATGATGCTACGCCCGTGTGATAAAATCCGTTCGGTAACTGTGCTGAAAACTTCGTCATCAGGATCATCTATTAAATAGAAAAGTGCAGATATTTCTTTGTTTTCAAGCATTTGAAAAATCTATTTTTCAATTACATTTCTAAAAGAGCATTCCGGATCCAATAGTAGTGGGCGTCCATTGACCCTGCTTATTTTGTTCGTGGCGGAGACACAGCCCACAGATACCTGCCGCAGTTGCAATGTTCTCATTTCTGATGTAAAGATAGAATAGTTTGTAAATCTTTTTATTTTCAGAACAGGGTTGCCTAACCTGTCATTTATTTTTTCTTAACTGCCTTTTTGGTAGCAGTTTTCTTAGCTGCAACTTTCTTTGCAGGCGGCTTTTTATCAAAAGCCTTTGGGTCTTGCTGCAAGATCATTTTCCTCACCTCTTCTAAATCCAAAACAGCTAATTCTTCTGCCACGTATTTACCACCGCCAGGTTTTCCAGGTATTTTTAGCATCTGTTTGCCAAACCGGATGAAAGGACCCCATCTTCCATTTTCAATAGCAATCTTACCCCCAGGCCATTGCTTTATAAAACGATTAGCTTCTTTTTCTATCTTTTTGCGTATGAGTTCATTGCAATCTTCCTGGGTGAGACTATCAAAATTATAAGCCTTGGGCACATTGATAAAAAGGTCATTCCACTTAATAAAAGGTCCGAAACGTCCTTTACCTTTCGTAACAGGTTTCTCTTCATAGTGAGCTATTGGAGCATCTTCTACCTGTTTGGCATTTATTATTTCTATTGCCCTCGGCAGATCCACGTCAGTTGGTTCCTCTCCCTTGGGCATAGAAATAAATTGTTCTCCCCATTTTACATACGGCCCAAACCTTCCCATATTTACAAGAACTTCTTTTTCTTCAAATTCTCCCAGGTTTAACGGTAATTTGAAAAGATCCATCGCTTCTTCAAGGCTAATAGTTTCTATACTCTGTGTGGCTTTTAGTTTTGCAAAACGTGGTTTTTCTTCTTCGTCAGCAGAACCTATCTGCACCATGGGTCCGTACCTTCCCATACGTGCTATTACTGGCTTTCCGCTTTCAGATTCTTTCCCCAATTCGCGTTCACCTTTGGCGCGTTCAGCATTTTCAAGTGTGTGTTCTACCGAATCATGGAAAGGTTCATAAAACTCTCCCACCATAGTATTCCACTGTAATTTACCTTCTGCTATCTTGTCAAATTCTTCTTCAATATTCGCGGTAAAAGAGTAATCCATTACCTTTTCAAAATGCTGGTTTAAAAAATCCGTAACTACTAATCCGAGGTCAGTTGGAAACAATTTACTTTTTTCGGCTCCGGTAATTTCAGACGTTTTTATTTTACTAATTGAATTTTCTTTTGAAAGTTTTAAAATTCTTATATCACGCTTCGTTCCCTCCTTGTCTCGTTTCTCTACATAACTTCTTTTAATAATGGTACTTATAGTTGGTGCGTACGTACTTGGCCTTCCGATTCCTAATTCTTCCAATTTTTTCACCAGGGAGGCCTCTGTATATCTTGGCGCATGCCTGGTAAATTTTTCAGTTGCAGTCATTCCTTCGAAATCCAGCTGTTGATTCACTGCCAGGCCAGGAAGCCTGCTTTCGCCTCCAAATCCAGGATTATCCGGGTCTTCATCATCATTTCCTTCATTATAGACCTTTAAAAAGCCATCAAATTTCAGCACTTCGCCGGTAGCAGTGAGCTCATCTTCAACGGTGCTTATTTTTATTTTGGCTGTTGTCTTTTCCAGGATTGCATCACTCATCTGGCTGGCGATGGTGCGCTTCCAGATAAGTTCATAGAGCCGCGCCGTTTCGGGATTGTCAATTTTGCTTTCACCCATATCAGTTGGGCGTATTGCTTCATGTGCCTCCTGTGCACTTTCGTTTTTGTTTTTATAATTGCGTAGCTGTAAGTATTTGTCGCCGTAGCTTTTAAGCACTTCGGTTTTAATCTGGTCTTTAGCAGTGGCGCTCAGGTTCACACTGTCGGTACGCATATAAGTGATCTTCCCACTCTCGTATAATTTTTGAGCTATAATCATGGTTTTACTCACACCATAGCCTAATTTCCTGCTGGCTTCCTGCTGTAACGTGGACGTGGTAAAAGGTGCCGCAGAAGTGCGTTTGCCGGGTTTTACTATTATATCTCTTACTGAGTAATTGGCATTCTTACACCGTTCTAAAAACTTTTCCGCTTCTTCAATAGTTCTTGTTCCGCCATCTTCCGCTTTAAAAGAAATCTTTTTACCCGACTCATCGGATGCAGCAAGAACGGCCTCTATTTTAAAACTACCTGTGGACTTGAATTGATTAATTTCTCTTTCTCTTTCAGCGATCAGCTTTACTGCAACACTTTGCACCCGGCCTGCGCTAAGGCCACCTTTCATTCCAATTTTTCTCCAAAGTACGGGAGACAGTTCAAAGCCAACCAGCCTGTCTAAAACTCTCCTTGCCTGTTGGGAATTCACCAGGTTCATATCAATAATGCGAGGATTTTGTACCGCAGCATTGATCGCCGGCTTTGTTATTTCATGAAATACGATGCGCTTAGTGGTATGTATATCCAGCCCAAGTACTTCCGCCAAATGCCAGCTAATGCTTTCTCCTTCCCGGTCCTCATCCGATGCAAGCCACACGGTCTCGGCTTTTTTTGCGAATTGCTTTAGTTCGTTTACCACCTTTGCCTTCTCATCAGGCACTTTATATCTTGGTGCAAAATTGTTCTTTATATCAATCCCCATATCATCTTTCTCAAGGTCTCGTATATGCCCATAACAACTCCTGACTTCGAAGTCACTACCCAGAATCTTTTCTATGGTTTTTGCTTTCGCAGGAGATTCCACAATCAATAAATTTTTTGCCATACTTGGTTTTATTTTACCATTACTTTCAATTAAAGAGTCACGTCAATATAATAAAAATAAACGGCTTTGCATGGCTGCAATATTAGTTTAAAAATTAAAAATCAAATTTTAATTAGAAAATTTATTTTATAAAAAGCTTCTTTTATCTTCGTTTGTCCCGCAGCAAACTAGCTGTTTAAATAAGCGCGGGTGGAATATTACATAGCTTCTTCTAAGAAATATAAAGCCATACACATATACTGGCACCAATTGTGCACAAGTTGCGTGAAAGGATAGAAAATTATATATAAGGGACAAAAATTATTTTAATGAAAATTGTAATGCTTGGTTCAGGAAACACCGCTACCGTATTGTGTGAACTAATTGCAAATGCCGGACATGAAATCGTTCAGGTAGTAAGCCGAAACGAAGAACATGCAAGGACACTGGCTGCTTCTTATTCCGCAACCACTGCTACACTAATTGTTCCTCAACTGGCTGATGCAGACATTTACATAGTTGCATTGAATGATGCAGCGCTCGATCATGTTGAAAATATTCCGGGGATCAGGAATAAATTAGTCGTACATACAGCCGGCTCTGTTTCCATTGATGCTCTCAGCAGCAGCACCACTACCTATGGGGTTTTATATCCTCTGCAAACCCTCTCCAAAGCCAGCAATCATGTTCCCGAAATTCCTTTTTTAATAGATGGTAATGATAAAGAAACTTTGCACAAGATTCTGGGATTTGCAAAAAGTATTTCTCACACTGTGATTGAAACTAGTGATACTCAAAGGCTGCATTACCACATAGCAGCAGTGTTTGTTAGTAATTTTGCCAATCACATGTATGCACTTGCAGAATTATATTGTAAAAAAGAAAAATTAGACTTTAAAACACTGATCCCACTCATAGAAGAAACTACACAAAGAGTAAAAGAAATTTCACCTTTTTTAACGCAAACCGGACCTGCAGTAAGAGACGATGTTTTCACGCTCAGTAAGCATTTACAAGCGCTTTCATCTAGTCCTGACATCAAGTATCTTTATCTGAAGCTTTCAGAAAGTATTATAAAATTTCACGACAAACGATAATGCTAACTTCCACTAAAAGGACTACTCAATTCGCAAATGATTCCGGTAGTCCGGATTTAATTTTGTGTTTGATTAAGGAGGGAAGATGTATAAGATAACGTTTAGGTTTTTGTAGAAAGGTCTTAATCCTATAACCTTAGAAAATGTAGAGGCCGATCAATCCATTTTAGATGTAGCACTGGAAAATGATATGGATATACACACAGACTGTGGCGGGATTTGTGCCTGTAGTACGTGTCATTGTTATATTGATAAAGGAAAACAATATTTGCCTGAAATATCAGACAGGGAAGAAGATGTCCTATCAATAGCGATGATCCCTGAAGAGAATTCAAGACTAAGCTGCCAGTGTATTTTAGCAGAATGTAATGGCGAGATAGAAGTCACTGTACCTGATCAGACACAAAATTTTGATGATTAAATTCGCAAATTGGGAAGCGCCTCCTTTGGGTTAAATGAGGAGCTGCAACCTCAGTAAAAAAATTAAAATACTTTTTGAAAAAATCCGGCCAGGTGTTTATAAAATTAAGGTCAGGAGACCTTTTATCACCGACATTTTATTTTTCAAATCAATTATATACACATACACACCAGAAGAAAGTGATTCTCCTTTGAATCTACCGTCCCACGCGATATTTTTTCCACGATTATCAAACACGGTTTCCCCGAAACGATCATAAACTTTTACTTCAGCGCCGGGATAAGCCTGCAACGCTTCTATCAGCCAGGTATCGTTAAGCCCATCACCATTGGGCGAAAAAGCGTTGGGTATATACAACTGTTTATAAACCTTTACTAATGTCTGGTCCGTTGCAGTACCGCAGCCCTTGTTTGAATATACATTCAAAGTATAAAATTGAGTAACTGGTGGCGTTACTACAGGATTAAGCGACGAAGTACTTGTAATGTAGGTACCCGGTGTCCACAAATAACTGACATCCGTCCCGCCGGCTAAACCATTGAGCGTCGCAGGCTGGCCTTTTATGACTATTCTATCGGTGCCTGCGTCTGCTGTGGGCATCTTATTTACAGTTATTAAAAGTGAATCAGAAGATCTGCATTTACCGTCAGAAACTGTGAGAAGGTATCGCGTTGTTTCTGTTGGAGAGGCTGTCGGATCAGCGATCGTTGTGCGGGAAAGGCCGGTAGGTGGAGACCATTGATACATAGTAACATGAATATCGGAGATACTTTTTAATTGTATGGAACTGCGTTCGCATAATTCTGTATCATCTCCCGCATTTACAGTTGGGCTTTTACTTAAAGCAACAACAGTCGAATCTTTACTTGTACAGCCTTTTTCGGAAGTAGCCGTTATGTGATATAGTCCATTATCAGCAATTCCAGCCATAAAAATAGATGGATTCTGATCAGTGCTTGCAAAATTATTAGGCCCCGACCATAAAAACCGGATACCGTCGTGAGCTTTTAAATACACAGTATCGCCTGTGCACCGACCCGAAGAAGTGGCCCCAATAGCAGGGTATTTATTTACTTCAACCGTCACAAGATTAGAAAAAATAGAACAAGATGAAATAACGGGATTTTGCTGCTGAGAAACAGCCAACCTGTATAGGTATCTGCCAACTTTATATGTGGCTGGCCTTATGTAAGTGGTGTTGGTAGCGCCGTTTAGGTTAGAAAAAGAATGGCCATTGTCGGTGCTTACCTGCCATTGATAGGCAGGAGCGGAATAGCCATCAGAAACATTTGCCTGCATCCTAAATACCGCATCATCACCTGTACAAACATCTACTGAATCGAGGGATCCATTAATGGCAGCCGACACCAGCGGCCCACATGGACGAAACGTGATATCGTCGAGCAGGAGATCATTGCCGCAGCCGCCGGGAGCATTATTGGTCATCCTAAGCACAACAGAATTAATTGCGACGGTTGTTGAAAAATAGAATCCATACTGTAACCATCCGGTAGATTCAGCTATATCTCCGGTAGAATAAGTTTGTAAAATAGTTCCTGAGGTAGTTTCTATATTAAAGGTGATATTAGGTTTGATTCCGTTGCCGCTACAGGCAGAAGGCAAAAGTAAATTATACATCCATGCTGCAAATTCATACGTAGTGTTAGGACAAAGTCCGTCGACGGTTATTACAAAAAAATCACCGGGACTATACGAGGCATTAACCACCATCATATAACCATTATTATCTCCATTGGTGTGATCCTGCGATAAAGTATACCACGTTTTGTCAAAACAACCTCCGGTAGAGCCTGCAATTGTATATTCCCCATCCGATGGGCAATCTTTGCCAAAGTAGTTGTAACTGGTACTATTACCAATGGAAGGCCCTGGATTAGTACCTGATCCAAAAGTAATGTTCACTACAGGATCACCCAGGCTTCCCCGGCAAAGTTGGGCAGATGTGTTAGCAGGAAAGTATAAAATTATAGCTAAGAAGCATGTTGAAAATAAATGGTACTTACCCATTGGAGGAAGCTGTTATTATAATGTTCCGGATTTGAAAATACTACAAATATAAGATTAGGAGTTAACAAGAATTATTATTTGATTGTAAATCAATTCTTTGAGTCACCGTTTTTAATAGAACAGGGCTATTAAGATTTATTGAGGTAATCGAATGTCGCGTTAAATTAGATGCACAGTAGATAATTTAAGTTCCTATGTTTATATTTGAAAAAATTTTACAGAATAAAAGCTTCCGTTTTTTAACTAATAGTTCCCTTCAAACTTATCGTTCATAAAATGCATCTCCTTTCTCGCCTAAAATTAATCAGAACATTTATATTCGATATGGATGGCGTTCTTACAGATGGCAGCCTTCTGATCGATAGTCATAATAACTGGCTCAGGCGTATGAATGTCCATGATAGTTATGCGCTACAATTGGCTATAAAAGAAAAATTCAGGATAATAGTCATCTCTGGCAGCGACGCACCGAATGTTACCGATCGCCTGGATAAGATTGGAGTGACTGATGTGTTTATGAATGTGAAGAACAAGGGCAAATTTATAAAGAACTTAAGCATTGAAAGAAATATTTTGTTAAACGAAATACTTTACATGGGCGATGATATTCCCGATTACTTTTGCATGAAGATGGTAGGAGTGGGTGCATGTCCCGCCAATGCCGTATCTGACATTAAAGAAATTGCCTCTTATATTTCTCCATATAATGGTGGCACAGGATGCGTGAGAGACGTAATAGAAAAAGTACTGAGATTGAACCATAAATGGACGTTGCAAAATGATATTGCTTCAACCTGATCTGATTATTTTTAATGTTTTCTCATGAAGACAATTGTTGCATTCTTTAGACTAATCAGATGGCCCAATCTTATTTTTATTGTGCTTACTCAAATGCTTTTCAGGTATTTCATTTTGCCATTTGTGTATATTGAAGCCCATCCTGGATATGACCATATTAAACTTTCTTCATCTTTATTCATTTTATTATCCCTGGCTTCTGTATGTATTGCGGGGGCAGGCTACATTATCAACGACTACTTTGACATCAACATTGACCTGGTGAATAAATCTTCTAAAGTAATTGTAGGCAAGTTTATTAAAAGAAGATCGGCAATTTTACTTCACGCGACCCTATCGTTGATAGGTCTGGCATTAAGCCTGTATGTTGGATTTAAGATTGGCAATATTTTAATTCCTTTTTTTAATTCACTTGCCATACTGATTTTGTGGGTGTACTCTAGCATGTTTAAGAAAAAATTGCTTATAGGAAATGTGCTAATCGCTTTATTGACCGCCTGGGTCATTTTAGTCCTGACATTGGCCGAGTATAGGTTTCGTATTTCGCCGGAAGATATTGTGTGGCAAAGGCTTCTGAAGATTTCATTTATTTATGCTGGATTCGCTTTCATCATCTCTCTAATAAGAGAGGTTATAAAAGACATGGAAGATATGGAAGGGGATATCAGGTATGGATGTAAAACAATGCCTGTTGTATGGGGACTACCGGTGTCTAAAGTATTTACCGGAGTCTGGATCATAGTATTAACTGGTTTAGTAGTTGCCATACAAATCTATGTATTACAGTTTGGGTGGTGGTACTCAACCTTATATTCCGTGGTGACTATTATTATCCCATTGCTATGGGTCTTGAAAAAATTATATACGGCCAACACGGCAACAGAGTTTCATCGACTGAGTTCTGTAGTAAAACTGATAATGCTGGCAGGCATTATTTCGATGGTATTTTTTAATTAAAATAATGAATCAAATAATTTTAGCATCCGGCTCTCCTCGTCGAAAACAATTGCTTGAATTGGCGGAAATATCTTTTGAAGTGATCGTGTCAACCACTGATGAAAGTTATCCTTCTCTGCTATCTCCTTCTGAGATTGCGATGTATATTGCTCAGAATAAATCTGGAGACGTACAAAGAAGTCTTTCTACAAAAAGTGATAGTCATGCTCCAATTATAATTGGTGCAGATACGATTGTTGTACTGGAAGGTGCCATTATTGGAAAACCAACCGACAGGGAAAATGCGATTTGTATTCTTTCACAACTGTCAGGGAAGGTGCATCAGGTAATAACCGGCGTATCCATCATTTCAGGAGCCAAAGAAAGACTATTTGCCGAAGAAACCTCTGTAGAGTTTCATCCACTCACTACTAGCCAAATTGAATACTACGTGGACAATTATAAGCCTTATGATAAAGCTGGTGCTTATGCCATACAAGAGTGGATTGGCGCCATAGGCATTAAATCCATCAACGGAGATTTTTATAATGTGATGGGTTTACCAGTGAGCAGGGTAGCCAGGGAGCTAATATTAATGGCCCGTTGAGTGGCCAGATTATTTTTTTACTTTAAAAATCTGCCTGAACTTTTCTTTTTTAATAATAGGACGCAGAACAACAAACCTTGTATAGAGAATCAAATAATAATTTATCTGAATCCTGCTTAGCCTTTGATTTTATTTTTTGTATTATTACACTTCAATTTTAAAAAATAAAATGAATACCATGAATAAAATGATGATTACGCTGATCGTATGCCTGACAGCATGTACTGTAAACGCCCAATTTTCAAACACCAAATGGAAAGGCACGCTCAACATCGACGGAGGAATGGATGTTGTGTTTCATTTCAAAGGTGATACACTGAGCGTTGTAAATACTTATGATAACAGCAGCCTTGAAACCATGCAGTATTCAGTTAACGGCAAAGTAATTACGCTTCAAAAATTGTGGGGAAGTAGCCAATGCAGCGAATCTACTATGGGTAAATATAAATATGCAATTGTAAAGGATGAAATGAAGCTCAATTTAATTTCCGACGATTGTTATGACCG
>JBDTJI010000290.1:0-4170 GCA_039935935.1 Ginsengibacter sp.
TGTAAAATCACTTTTCCGAATAGATAATTAATCGCTCTTTCTGATATTTTAACCAACACATTTCAATCAGAAAATTCCCGCGATAGATTATAAAGTATATTTACACCTAACAAATAAAGTATAAAATAAAACTCAATCATGATCATCGACACATTATCTAACTCCGAAAAGTACATTCATCTTCACCCGCTCTTTTCAAAGGCATTTAAATTTATTAAAAGTCAAAATCTAAAAGAAATAGAAGTTGGAAAATATCAAATTGATGGCCCGGATCTTCATGCCGCTGTATCTGATAAAGAAGGCGTAAAACAGGAAGATGCAAAATTTGAAGCGCATGATCATTTTATTGACATCCAGGTTTGTCCACGGGGAAAAGAAACACTGGGATGGAAGCCGCGTGAGACATGTGTGAATATTAAAGTTGCTTACAACGCAGAAAAAGATGTGACATTTTTTGGTGATCAGCCAGATACTTATTTCCAATTACATGAAGGCCAGTTTGCTATTTTTTATCCTGAAGATGTGCATGCACCAATGATAGGGGAAGGAGCCATTAAAAAGTTGGTAGTTAAGATAAAGCTATAGCAAGCGCGGGTGTTCAGTATGCCGTTGGTCAGGAGACCAGGCGGCGGCGTAAAAATAATTCAAAAAATTACTTAAAATATCCGACAATCGGTATCGATGGAGTGCTGATCTTTTATTAACGTATTTCACTCCTTTTCAGGAAATGTTTGGGCTTCTTCCTGGCTGGCGTATTCTTCCTCGGGATCCGGTAATATTTTTATGGTTGAATTTTGTAACGAAATAACTGATGATGCCGAATACAAGCCAATGCTATTTCCCGAATAGGTATAATCCATTAACGTAAGTTTTACCTCATCATTGATAGACAGTTCAATATAGTTACCATACCGTATAAGCCTGAAGTAAAATGAATTTTTCTCATTCAGTTTAAAAATCCCCGATTGTATATCATTAAAAATAAAATTGTGCCGGGTATTCAAAGGATTAAATCCCCATGCTCTTAGCTGCAACAAGCCGTTCATCACGTCGAACGAAATAAAATAGCCATTTCCTTCTTCATCCATATCACTTACTAATCCCAGTTTCCCCATACCTTCTACTGTTAATAACCCCTCCCAGATAAAACCCGGCGATGGCCTTTTAAAACAAAATATTTCATAACCACTTCTTGAACCGCATACCCATTTGTCCGGTGTAATATTTGATGTAGCTGTGGGATTAGAGAGCACATGCTCTATAATTCTTATCTCCGACTGATGTATTGTTTTTTTTATTATTTGCTCCCACCGGTAATAAGTCTTTAAGAACAACCTTCCATCCTTATCGGTAGCCAATTCTTTAGGTGGGGGAAGTACTCTCATGGCATTGATATTACCATAAGCATAAAAGAAATTATATACTAACAGATGATCGCCATCTTTTACGGTTCTTGCTGCATAGTTGCCCTGGGGTAGCAACACATCGGAATGGAAAGAATGATATTCGCCCAAAAATTCCGGCGAAAACCAGTACCGCACTTTAATGTCTTCCCTGACAGAACCAATTAAGTAATAAATTCCATTCAGCTCAAAAACACAAGGGCACTCAATATCATCATATACCATTGGATACAACAATGGCGGCAATAGTTCTACATTATTGTTTTTTATTTTGACCATGCCCACACATCCTCTGCGGGACACCTGTCCGTAAATGCTGCGGGCGCAGATTAGCAGGTATACTTCGCCGTTATATTCAAATCGGAATGGATCTCTGAAACTCAACCATTTCCTCGGGTTGGTACGGGATGTTTCATAATAAATTCCTTTGGGCTCAATTGGCAAATATTTCTTATCAATCTTCTTCCAGTCAAGAAGATTCTTTGATTCCGCCATTCCTATTCTTGAAATAACTCCACGATCTTTCCGCTGCAGGCCTGTATAATACATTTCAAATGATGAAACCGCAGAGCCCTTTGACTTAGCCAACTTTTCACACACATGCATCGTCCACAGCATATCATCATCCCACTCGCCCGGATCACCTACAAACAAAGCATTCTTTACTCTCTTCCATGATATGCCATCTTCAGATATCGCGTGCGCTATATAATCGTGATTAGGAATAATCAGATGGAACAAATGATACACACCTTCATGTATGATTACCGTAATGTCACCTATTTCCCAATCGCTAAAACCAGACCCTGAATACATAATCTTGTTTTCTTTTTTAATCTAAAAATACAAAATACTTCGACTTATATTGAATTAGTTAGTTTTACAAATCACATTTAATAAGAGTTTAGGCTCTGTAGCCAACTTTGGCAAGGCTCAAATTCATTAAGTCTTTAGGGTGCCGATGTTCAGATAGTTTGAATATTGATATCTCCCGAAGGAATATTGGAAGCCATAATATAGATGATTCACATTCAAAAAAAGGCAAAAGTTGAGCAAATATTACATTCAATTGTTCAGTCCTCACGGGCTTATACGGTATAAAGATCCGGAAATAGGCAGAGATAAAGATACAGGAGGGCAGGTAAAATATGTATTGGAATTACTGGAAACCCTGGCGAAACATCCACAGGTAAGAAAGGTAGATTTATTTACAAGGCGCATAAATGATAAAAGGGTTTCTTCGTCATACGAACAGGAAATAGAAAGGATAAATGAAAAAGCCCGCATCGTGCGCATAATATGTGGCGGCAATACTTATCGCAATAAAGAATCATTGTGGGATTATTTGGATGAATTTGTAGATAGGACAATTCGATTTATTGAAAAGGAAGACGACTTTCCCGATGTGGTACATGGACACTATGCTGATGGTAATTACATAGCCGGCCAATTGAGCCAGGTCTTTGGAATTCCTTTCATTGCTACGGCTCATTCACTGGGCAGAAATAAAAAGAAGATTTTACTGAGTCACGGCGTCTCACCCGAAAAAATCAACGAGAAATTCAATATCGAGAAAAGAATTGCAGTAGAAGAACATTTGTTGGAAAACGCGAACGTAATTATTGTAAGTACAAACCATGAAATAGACACACAATATAGTTTGTATAAAAATAAGGAGTCTGCAAGATTTGAAGTGATTCCTCCCGGCGTGAACCTGGACCTTTTCTATCCTTTTTATAGGTCTGACATGCCTTCTTTTAAAATGACTATTGAGCAGGAACAGGCGTTATACCGGGTTAATTCGGATATAGAACGATTTTTATTTAATCCCGCAAAGCCGCTAATTCTTTCTATCGGCAGGGCTGACAAGCGTAAAAATTTTGAAAGGATTATCGAATCTTATGGGCAGAATAAGGAGTTGCAGGCGATGGCAAATCTTGCCATTTATGCAGGCGTTAGAAAAGATATATCCCAAATGCCGGCTGACGAGCAGGATATACTTACCAATTTATTGCTACTTCTCGATAAATACGATTTATATGGAAAGATGGCCATACCTAAAAAGAATGACCCAAAGCTGGATGTTCCTGAAATATACCGTGTTGCTGCACGTAAAAAAGGAGTTTTTGTAAATGCAACACCGGGTGAGAATTTTGGACTTACCATTGTAGAAGCCGCTGCCAGTGGCCTTCCTGTAATTGCATCACCAACAGGAGGCCCTAAAGAGATTTTGGAGCAATGCAATAATGGTTTACTAATAGATGTGGAAGACCCCACGGCAATTGCCGAAGCGCTGAAACAAATTATTTCCGACCAGGCATTGTGGGATAAATATTCTGCAAACGGTATCAAAGCCGTAAATACCCTTTATTCGTGGAATGCTCACGTAAACAGATACATGGAAATAGTTGATGATATCGCGAAACAAAAAAGTGCGGGTGGCATTTCCGAATCAGGCAAAACAGCTTATGGCAAAAAATTATTGAAGGCTAAACTTTTTATTATTTCCGACATTGACGGCACTCTGTTAGAAGGTGATGATATAGACGGATTGGACAAATTCCGGCAATGGGTAGATAGCCACAGAGACAAAGTGATCTTTGGCGTAGCCAGCGGACGAAACAGAGAAATAATCCAACAAGCTTTTGTTGATTATCATTTACCGGATCCGGATGTATTGATCTGTTCGGCAGGTTCCGAAATTTTTTATACGAATAAAATGATCCCTGATAATGGGTTTGAAAGCCATATAGATTATCAGTGGAAA
>JBDTJI010000291.1:0-21621 GCA_039935935.1 Ginsengibacter sp.
GATTGATCTTCTAGAATAAAGATTCCTTCTGCGTATTCTTTTTTTGATCTCCTGAATTTATCGATATTAAGTTCAACTCCATCTACAATATCTACATTTACATGACGTGCTATAACTTCATCGTTAAAATCTCCTCTAGGTATTTGTATATTCTTATATCCTAATCTTTTTAAGCCCGACTTTATGTATGGAAGTATTTCATCTTTACTAAGCATTTTATCATAAACACCTTTTGAAACAAATAGGTTATTTATCTTAATAACTTTACCAAAATCCTGAATTGTTTTTACACTGACATCTACTTGATAAATAAGCATTTTTATAAGTCTACTACTCCCTTGAATCATTCCCTGGTTCACCAACTTTTTATACGGTTCCTCAAAACCGATATAGCCTAAATCATACAAAACCTTTGTCCATAAACGGCTGTACAATAAATGGCCTACAGCATGCTCTGTTCCTCCAATATAGACATCCACCTGGTTCCAGTAATCGGTGGCTTTCCTATCAGCAAAGGTTTCATTGTTATGCGGATCCATATAACGAAGAAAATACCAGGATGAACCCGCATAGCCAGGCATGGTAGAAGTTTCGCGTTTGCCATTTGAAACATTTACCCAATCGGTTAAATTAGACAAAGGTCCTTCACCTTCTCTCCCCGGACCATATTTTTCAACAAAAGGTAATTCCAATGGCAATTCCTTTTCGTCCAAAGGAAGAGCAACGCCGTCGCTCCAAATAATAGGAAATGGTTCACCCCAATAACGCTGACGGCTAAAGCCTGCGTCACGCATACGATAGTTGACTTTTCGCTTTCCTATTCCCAATTCTTCAATTTTATCAATAGCAACTCCTATGGCATCTTTCATTAATAATCCATTGAGGAAACCGGAATTCTCCAAAACCGCTTGCTTGGTGGGATTGGCTTCTTCACCGTTATAATGTTCTCCGATAATGTTGGTGATAGGAATATTAAAATGCCTTGCAAATAAAAAATCTCTCTGGTCGCCGCAAGGCACTGCCATAATAGCCCCGGTGCCATAGCCAGCCAGCACATACTCTGCAATCCAGATGGGTATTTGTTTTCCGTCAAATGAATTAATGGCATACGCGCCGGTAAAGCATCCTGTAATTTGTTTTACTTCCGCCTGTCGTTCCCTGTCGCTGCGACTTTTTACGTAAGTAAGGTATTCGTCTATGGATTGTAGTTGCTCTTCGGTAGTTATTTGATTCACTAAGTCATGCTCAGGAGCAAGTACTAAAAAATCGACTCCGAAGATGGTGTCGGGGCGGGTGGTGTAGACATCAATTGTGAGTGGTGAGTTGTGAATGGTAAATTCCATCTCCGCTCCCTCACTTCTTCCAATCCAGTTTCTTTGCATTTCCTTCATCGCATCGCTGAAGTCCACTGTTTCCAGGCCTTTCAGCAACCTGTCTGCATATTTGGTAATACGCAAATACCATTGGCGCATTTTCTTTTTTTCTACCGGGTGGCCGCCGCGTTCGCTCACACCGTTGATCACTTCATCATTGGCAAGCACAGTGCCCAACGCCTCACACCAGTTTACTTCGCCATAAGATGAAAATGCCAAACGGAAATCCATCAGAATTTCCTGTTGTTTTTTTTCATCAAAAGATTTCCATTCTTCAGCAGAGAAGTGGTGTGTGGTGAGTGGTAAGTGGTAAGTGGTGCCTGATTCCTCAAAAATTGCAATCAGTGTTTCTATTGGTTCTGCTTTGTCATTTTTATGATTATACCAGCTTTTAAATAGTTGCAGGAAAATCCACTGTGTCCACCGGTAATATTCCGGATCGCTGGTTTTTACTTCACGGGTCCAATCATAACAAAATCCGATTTTATCCATCTGCTTCTTGAAGGTCGCTATATTTTTTTCCGTTGTTATTGCAGGGTGCTGGCCGGTTTCCAAAGCATACTGTTCTGCCGGCAGACCGAAACTGTCAAATCCCATTGGATGTAATACATTAAAACCTTTCAGTCTCTTATAACGGGCGTAGATGTCGCTGGCAATATAACCCAGTGGGTGACCTACGTGCAAGCCTGCACCGCTCGGGTAAGGGAACATATCCAGCACATAATACTTTGGTTTATCCGGTGAGTTGCTCACGTGATAGATACCTGTTTCCTTCCAGGTCTCTTGCCAGTTCTTTTCTATTTCTCTAAAATTATATTCCATGAGTGTTTTTAATATTAATCCTAAATTCGTGATCCTTCCTTGTGAAAGAAATGTTATTGATTGATCTGCAATTGTTTCAATGACGGATGTAAATTACATTAGCGATCCATTGCAAAGTCGCAAAAATACTAAACCTGTTTAAAAACATATATTTTTGCTGTTCTTTAAGGTGGCTAAAAATTAATTCGACAATTACTATGGCTCAATTTGGTAAAGCATCCACTAAACGCGGAAAACCTTCTTATGTTTATGCAATTATCGGTGTTTCTTTGGTATTATTTCTGTTCGGAATCGTAGCCTGGATCTTTCTCAATATAAAAAAGACGGGTGATTATTTTAAAGAAAATATTCAATTGCACGCCTATATCACCCGCACTGCTTCTGATACGCAAATAGATTCTTTAAAACATTATATTGAAACCCTGCCTTATGCTGTAAGGGTGGAATACATTACCAGGGAAAAGGCTATTGAAAAATACAACCAGGAGAATGATACTCTCTGGAAGAAACTGGCCATCAGCAATCCGTTACCAGCAAGTATTGATTTTTTCGTAAAAGCGAATTATGTTGATAAGGACAGCCTTGCCAAACTGGAAAGCCAACTCGTCACTAATTTCCCTGAAACAGTTTCTGAATTCCAAACTCCAAAAGCCACAGTTGCCGGCGTAAGCCAGTTTGTAAAAACAAGTACATTGGTACTGTTTGTAGTGGCAATTATACTATCTCTGTTGGTGATTGTTTCCATTGATAATACCATCAGGCTGGCTATGTACAGTAACCGTTTCATCATAAAAACGATGCAGATGGTAGGTGCCACACGTGGATTTATCACACGGCCTCTTGCCGGACGAGCCGTTGTAAACGGCATTATTGCGTCAGCTGTTGCGATCGGCCTGATGATAGGTTTTATTACTATCTCAGAAAAATTTATACCCTATTTAAAAGCTTTACATGATACCTGGAACATGCTGTTAATATTTGCGGGTATCATTATCCTGGGTATCTGTATTACTGTTTTGAGCACTTACCGATCTGCATTAAAGTATTTGAAAATGAAGCTTGATGATCTGTACTAATCTAAAATATTATTCCTTAACATTGCAAAAGAAAATTAAGATATGAGTTCATCCAAAAAAATTATTCCATCCTCTTCTCATAATACAAAAGAGACTGTGAGTCAGAATGCCGGAGAAAGCATCTTATTTACAAAAGAAAATTTTAAATGGATGGTCATAGGTGTTATTGTGATGGCAATAGGATTTTTTTTAATGGCCGGTGGTAAAAGTGCTGATCCTAATGTATTTAACGACAAGGAAATTTACAGCTTTAGGAGAATTACTTTGGCGCCTATATTAATTGTTGCAGGTTTAATTATAGAGATATTCGCTATCCTGAAAAAGCATAAATAATTTTTAAGAATCATATTCTAAAGCGGTGATCATTTCATCGCTTTTTTTTTCGGTTCCAATTAATCTATAAGAAAGATGAATGTTGTACAATCCATTATTATCAGCATTGTAGAAGGTCTTACAGAGTTCATTCCTGTTTCTTCCACAGGGCACATGATCATTACTGAAAAATTACTGGGCATCACTGAGAATGAGTTTACAAAAATGTTTACCATTGCAATACAATTGGGGGCTATATTAGCAGTAGTGGTTTTGTACTGGAAAAGATTTTTCGATTTTAAGAATCTACATTTTTATTTTAAATTAATTATTGGAGTGATCCCTGCCATTATTTTAGGTTTGTTATTTTCTGATAAAATAGATAAACTGTTAGAAAGTACTACAACAGTGGCTGTGGCATTGTTGGTGGGCGGCGTGGTTTTAATTTATATAGATAGATTTTTTAACCATCCGGTTGTAGAATCTGAAAAGGAAGTTTCTTATAAGAATTCATTCACCATAGGAATATGGCAATGCCTTGCCATGGTACCGGGCGTAAGCCGCAGTGCAGCCTCTATAATTGGCGGTATGCAACAAAAACTTACAAGAAGCGCAGCGGCAGAATTTTCATTCTTTCTTGCGGTGCCTACAATGGTAGCTGCTACCGGTTATAAATTATTTAAACATTTTCACGATCAGGGTGGTTTCTCAGCCGAAGAAGTAAAATTACTTTTAATCGGAAATGTGGTGGCATTTGTGGTGGCGTTACTAGCCATCAAATTTTTTATTGAATTTTTGAAAAAACATGGATTTCGTCTTTGGGGAATCTACCGTGTTATAATAGGCCTGGTTTTGTTAGGGCTTATCTATGGTGGCTATATACAGGGCTAACTACACGGTCAATAAAATCAAATGGCTTTCTCAAAATGAATTGCTTTCCTTCCCTATATTTTTATTATTTTGGGGTCTTATTATTGTTACATGCAAACTGCTTCCAAAAAAGTAATTAACGGATGGGCTATGTATGACTGGGCTAACTCAGTTTATAACCTTGTCATTACCACCACGTTCTTTCCTATTTATTATACCGAAATGACAAAAGTTTCTCCATTTAATGGTGAGGTACATATATTGGGAAGAACTTTTGTAAATACAGCTTTATATAATTATGCCCTTGCTCTTACTTATCTGGTAGTTGCTATCGTGTTGCCTGTTCTTTCTTCCATCGCTGATTACAAAGGAAATAAGAAGAGTTTTATGAAGGCATTTTGCTATATGGGAGCTTTGGCATGTAGTGGCCTTTATTTTTTTACGCCACAATATTTAGGTTTTGGAATTATTTGTATGATGCTGGCTGCGTTTGGTTTTTATGCAAGCATGGTCTTCTATAATTCTTACCTGCCTGAAATAGCAGCAGAGGAAGACAGAGATCGTGTAAGCGCTAAAGGGTTTTCGTATGGATATATAGGAAGCGTACTAATGCAAATGGTTGGTTTTGGCCTGGTAGTATTCTGGGATAAGATTCCGTTTTTACATAGTGCGGGCGATGCTGTAAGGTGGACTTTCCTTTTAGTAGGGATGTGGTGGTTTGGGTTTGCTCAAATCACTTTTAAACGTTTACCAAAAAATATTCCATCAGAAAAACATGGTCAAAACGTCAATTTTATAACGGGTGGTTTTATAGAACTTAAAAAGGTTTTTTTGCAAATGCTGAAAATGGCTGTTTTAAAAAGATTTCTTTTCGCATTTTTCTTTTATAATATGGGTGTACAAACAGTGATGCTTGCAGCCACCCTCTTTGGAAGCAAGGTGCTAAACTTACCTTCAACGATATTGATTATGACAGTCGTGGCTATACAGTTGGTAGCCATTGCGGGTGCCTACATGATGTCAGGGTTATCGAAGAGGTTTGGCAATTTGCAAACGCTGATAGGAGTGGTTATTTTTTGGATTGTGATATGTGTGGGTGGTTACTATATGCAGACCGAATATCATTTTTATATTTTAGCAGTAGCAGTGGGTCTTGTAATGGGGGGCATACAGTCCTTAAGTCGATCTACCTATGCCAAATTAATGCCGGTTACAAATAATACGGCATCGTTTTTTAGTTTTTACGATGTTACTGAAAAGATCGCGATTGTTATCGGGTTATCAGCCTTTGGATATATTGAAGAAGTAACAGGTACTATGCGCGATTCGGTGCTTTTTTTGGTGGTGTTTTTTACGATTGGACTTATTGGTTTAATTTCGTCTTTACGCAGGCAACAAAAAGAGAAGATATGCCAACTTCAGGTGAGTGAATGACATAGTTGACATTAAGGGCATTTATTGATCTTACCTGCAAAGATTCCATAATCACAAAAAAAAACATGAAACTATATTCTATTAATGCGGGCTATTTCAAACTTGACGGCGGCGCCATGTTTGGAGTGGTTCCAAAAAGTATGTGGGAAAAGTTGAATCCCCCCGACGACAATAACATGTGCAATTGGGCTATGAGGTGTATGCTTATTGAGGATGAAGGAAGACTAATATTGATTGATACCGGCATGGGATATAAACAAAGTGAAAAATTTTTCGGGTATTATTTTTTAAATGGTGATGATACTTTGGAAAAATCATTAAAAAAATATGGATTTTCGAAAGAGGATATTACGGATGTCTTTCTGACTCACCTTCACTTTGATCATTGCGGCGGAGCCATTGATAAGGTAGGAGAAAACTTATTGCCTGCTTTTAAAAATGCGACTTACTGGAGTAATGAAAAACACTGGCAATGGGCTACTCAACCGAATGATAGGGAAAAAGCGAGTTTTTTGAAAGAAAATATTCTGCCCATTAAAGAATGCGGAAGATTAAAATTTGTAGATATTCAAGAGGGGATTCAATTTACCAAAAATATCAACCTGCGTTTTGTAAACGGCCATACCCAGTCTATGATGCTGCCGCAGATAAAATACAGGAACAAAACCATTGTTTATATGGCTGATCTTTTGCCGTCTGCAGCCCATATCCCCATTCCTTATGTAATGGCTTATGACACACGCCCACTGGACACTCTAATAGAAAAAAAACTATTCCTTACTGAAGCTCAACAAAACGATTACATTTTATTTTTTGAGCACGATGCAAAAATCGAGTGTTGTAATCTTAATCTAACAGAAAAGAGTATCCGCAGTAAAGATATTTTTAAGCTTGAAGACATATAAGTATAATATTAACACCCAATTGAAATGAAAAAAATAATAATAGTCTTGGTGGTATTGTGCATGGGAATTATAATTTATTTCTTCATTAAAGAGCAATTGAATGGCATCGTCCTTTCGCATAAGGAAAACATGCTCTTATCAATAACCTACCTGGTAGCGGGTATTTCTATTTTTATTTTATATTGGAAAAGACGGCTTGAAAATAGGAATCAATCGGACTCAAACAAATAAACTTTAATATGGGAATTGCTGTTACCGAAAACTAATTAAAGAAGTAAGTGGGTGACGGAGGTTTCTGTATTCCATCATATCTACTTTAATAGAACCTACTGATATAGGGCTTTCTGCACGAAGCAACAAATGATTCGCATCGTCACTTACCCACACATTCATTTTCTCACCACCTTCAAAAATACTTCCCTTAATCAGCAAAGGCTTAAATTTGATGGCCCTAAATTTTCCATATTTTGTTTTTACAGTTTCTTTCCCTTCATACCTCAGATATAGATGATAAATCTCATCATCCAGGAACATATCGAAGGGGATTTTATCTCCGGGCTTATATTTACTGAAATTGATGTTACGTGCATAATATACTGAGCTAATTACATCTTGTATGCAAGGGGTTACTTTAAACAATCCATTTGTACTTACTGCTGTCCCTGCTTTGTGATTGAATGTTACATTGTTATAAATCTTAGAACCGCCCTCATACACGTTTCTTACGAATTTTACCGGTAGCATGGTTGCTGTGTCAATATAAGTTTCATACCTGTCTCTTACTTTATAAAAATTATCGAAAAAGGAATATGAATCACCTGTTCCAACGCAATGATAAACCGGTATGCCGTTAAATCTCTCGAGCGTAGTGGTAAACTTTGCTTCGCCTGCACCAACATACATACCTAGAGTTGTATAATATACCTTCATTGTCACCTGCTCACCCGCCTGGAACGCTGTATTTTTGGCACCGCAGAACTCATTTTTTTCTGGCTGATTAAGGGATAAAAATATGAGTAGAAGTGAGATGATTGCTTTCAAGTTATGTTTATTTGTCTTTAAAAAATTTTATCCCGAGTATAAAAATGCTTCCTGCAAGGGCAGGGATGAATAAATTGATGTACCAAATACCAAATGTAGTGCCTAATATTCCAATCGTATTTGCACTGTAGATACACAAGAGTTCGGTACTGAATTTCCCCCTTATTCCTAAATCAGCAATCGCAAATGAAGGCACCATTGCCAATACCAGGAAAAGAATAGTAATGATCCAAAAAGCGTCTATCCAAAATATCTCTACCTCAAGAACTTGCAAAAGCAAGATATATTGTATGACGAAAACAAGATACCTAAATAAAGAAAGAGAAAGGAGCCTTAACAATAATTTAGGAGTAAAATCTTCCAGCACATTAATATACGTAATTAGTTTATGTGCAGATGGGATCTTCTCAATTAAGCGAATGAGCCAGGCTAGGCGAAAGAAAAACACAATAAGTATTGATACAGTAACAGTGGAGATAAACAAAAAAATTCGGATCCAGAAAGCAGGAAGGCCCATTACAGCACCTGTATGCATCGATTGAAAAAATAGAAGATAGACTAAACCTCCGCAACCCATTGCCAGTGTAAGTATGAGCTGGCTTATACTTCCCGCAATAGACAATGCAATAGCCTTAATGCGGCTTCCTTCTTTCACGTATAGAATACGCCCGCCATATTCACCCATTCGGTTCGGCGTATTCAATGACAGCGCCAAGCCACTTAACACGGATTTATAAGCTCGGAAAAAACTCATATTCTGAAGGGGCTTTAAAAGTACCTGCCATTTGCGCGCTTCAAATCCCCAATTAAAAAATGCAAGAAGAATCACCAGCCAGAATTTCCATGCCTGTAGTCCGTAAGGTGCATCTCTTATAAGTTGAATAGATTGATGCAGATGAGGCTGAGCTTTTATCTGTTTATAAAGAGAATAAAATAACCACAGTCCTAATAATGGCACCAAAATGTATTTGAAAATAATTTTGATATTTTTGTTGATACGAATCATTAAATGCCGTTACAAAGATTTACATTAATTTACGTCTATCTTTTTTCAAAACGGTAAAAATAAACTCCAATTGCACACAAATTCAAAAATCATTTTAGGAATTGATCCTGGTACTTTGATAATGGGCTTTGGGGTGATTAAAATTACGTCTTCGGGAATTACATTGATACTTATGGATGTGCTAAAGCTTTCTCCTAAAAACGATGCATATCAACGCTTGCAGGCTATTCACCAGAAGGTTACAGAATTACTTAGCCAACATTCGCCAAATGAATTTGCTATTGAAGCTCCTTTCTTCGGAAAGAATGTACAAAGTATGTTAAAGCTTGGCCGTGCGCAAGGCGTCGCCATTGCCGCTGCGATGCAGGCAGGCATACCGGTTACCGAATATTCACCACGTAAAGTCAAACAATCTGTTACCGGAAATGGAAATGCTGACAAGATTCAGGTTTTGAAAATGTTGCAACGCATCATAGCTTTTGATGAAGATCCAAAGTATTTTGATGCAACAGATGCACTTGCTGTAGCCGTATGCCATCATTTACAGGCAAACACTCTATTGAGAGATATATCACATAAAATGAACGGCTGGAAGGATTTTTTAGCCCGTAATCCTGAAAGACTAAAATAGTTATTTCAACTTTTGGCTTTTTTCTTGAGTTTTATTTAAGCCGAATAAGGTACTCCTGTTGAAGGTGTGATGAAAGTTTTGTCCTGGCTGTATCTGATAGAATTACGAAAGATGGAGATGCAACTCTGCCTGCATATCAGGACACTCCCGGCAATCTGTACATGTCCTTTCTTATACTAAGGTTGTGTCAATTACCTTAAATATTCTCTTTTCTGTTTATGCTGAAATTGTCAACACTAGCAGATGCATAGTTGGTTGAAAAATGAAGTTTATCAGTGTTTATAACCATTTTTGATATAGCTTGACTTTTGTCGCCAATTATGTTGTCATTTTTATTTCTGTACTGATAACCGAAATAAATGTAATCTTCCCCGTTCTCAAAATTGAACGGTATTAAAAAACTATTTTAAAATAAAAAAACCCTCTCCAAAAAATGGAAAGGGTTTTATCATTGAGCAAAAAGTGATATTTTTTAATTGGCCTTGATATCAACAGTATTTACATCGCCACCACCTACTTCGCAAGTAGTAGAGATACGGTCAGAACCAATTCCCTCGTTCTCCGAAAGGTAAGCCCTAATCGCATCTACTCTTTTATTGCAGAGAGCCTGGGAAGCTTTAGAAGCCGCCGGGTAACCAGTAATTGTAATGGAACAAGTGGCGTTATTCTTTAATTTTGAGGCCACTGTTGCCAACATTGCTTTAGCATCGTTGCTTAAAGCGCTTCCACTTCTACCTCTACCTGTGAACGAAATACTTGGAAGATCACCAATATTACATTGTTTTTGAGTTGCCATCATATCTTTAATCTCTTTACAGCAGTCCGGCTCAGGACATTTACCCACACCGTCTGCATCAACTGGCTGACAATAAGTAGGAGTGATCAACTCTTTATCTTTACAATCAGGAACACCATCGCCATCTGTATCTTTTGATACACCGTGTGTATCAACCGGACAGCCTGCCGGTGTATTTGGTTCTTTATCTAACTGATCCACGACACCATCACCGTCTGCATCATCAAATACAGGCTTAGGCAATTTCATGTGCTTAGGATTGTTGATTTCGCTATATGCATAATCCAGTGGATTGATCCACCAAAGTGGCTCAATGGCTTTGGAACCAAGATTGAAATTTAATCCTACAGACAAATAGTTGTAGCTATCAAAACTGCTAGTCAAAACAGGGTCAGCAACCGAATGTTCCTGCCATCTCTGGCCATCAAGTAAATCATCTTTGGTCATAGTAAACCTGTCTTCAATGGCAAGATTAACACGTTTCCCCAATTTAAATGCTATACCTGCCAATGCTGTCCCGGTAGCTCTCAATGGATGAGAGCCCAGTTTTGCCCTAGTAGTATTATCGTTTTCGGCTGCTATATAAGGAACATCTTTAAGTAAATCTTTTAATGCCTTACGGGTATCTTTACGATTTTCATATAAGCCTCCGTTTATTTGACCGAAGCTTTCAGGAACCTGCACCCTTGCATTGTAAGTGGTCGCGCCGATACCCAGACCTCCGTATATCACCATGCCAGATTTTTGTTTATGAAAACGAATGTTGTTTAAAGTAAAAATACCTTGCAAAGACAGATCCTGTACCGTGGTTTTGTAGTTGTAATATACAGGCTGAAGTTGTGCCGAACTGTATTTTCTCCACACAGGATTATTAGCATATCCAACTGATGGTTTCCAATTCAAACCTTTAGCTTCACCGTATAGATATTGCAGTCTTAAAGAAAAAACATAACCAAGTGCTTTACGAAGATGTATTGCACCACCAAAAGTCGGCAATTTTGACGCAACATCTCCACTTATTGAGAAGATCCCTCCTGAAATACCTAACTCCATTTCATTCCGTGGCTTTGCCGGGAAATCATAGGTGTTATTCATAAACTCATTTTGTTGTGCCATTCCTTTCGATGATATAACACTTGAATCGTAAATATTGTAAATGCCAGTATCCTGGGCAAAAACACTAAAGGATAATAGGGCAAAAACACCCATTAATAATAATTTAAACTTTTTGCTTGCCATAACTTTTTGATTGAGGGGTTTCTAAATAAACTTGTTGATTGCACAAAAGTATCAAAGGAAAGCCAGAATGCAAATTTTTTTTTAGGAAAGATTACATTTTGAAGCTTTTATATATTCTTACAAATTTGTAATTCTAAACTATAAAACGGGACACGAACGTTCAATTTGATACATATTATAACAAGAAAATATTGTATCAATTAAATAGTACAAAAGATGGAACTTATATCGGCACTTGAAATACTTTTAGTTTATTTATTTATTTGGGATCGTTTATTTAAAGGTTTCTGTATTAAATTGCCGCTTTACAGTAATAATGCAATTTACAAAAAGCCTTATAGCTACAGAATTAGCGATTTTCGAAGACAAATTTTCTCAATCGGTTAAGAGTCAGACACCGTTGCTGGACAGGATAATGAAATATATTATCAAGCGGAAAGGTAAGCAGCTCAGGCCGATGTTTGTTTTTTTGAGCGCCAAGCTTCATGGTACCATAAATGAATCAACATACCGAGCTGCTGCCCTGGTAGAGCTTTTGCATACCGCTACTCTTGTTCATGATGATGTAGTAGATGAATCTTTAGAGAGACGGGGTTTTTTTTCCATCAATGCGATTTGGAAAAATAAAATTGCAGTTTTGGTAGGCGATTATCTTCTTTCGAAAGGGTTACTTCTTTCCACTGAATCAGGTGAATTTAAACATTTGCATATTTTATCAGAGGCAGTAAAACAGATGAGCGAAGGCGAACTACTACAGATCGAAAAGACAAGAAGGTTAAATTTAAAAGAGGAGGTTTACTTTGAAATAATTAGATGTAAAACCGCTTCTTTACTCTCCTCCGCATGTGCTGTAGGAGCCTGGAGTACCAGCAATGATGAGAATCTCACTCAAAAAATGAAATTGTTTGGTGAAAAAGCCGGTATTGCTTTTCAAATCAAAGATGACTTGTTTGATTATGGCAAAGAGGATATTGGCAAACCAACCGGAAATGATCTGAAAGAAAAGAAACTCACCCTACCTCTTATTTATACACTGAACCATGTTACCCCGGCAGAGAAAAGAAAAATTATTTACATAATTAAGAATGAAAATAAAAAAGCGGAGCAGATTAAATACGTTTTACAAAAAGTAGTTGACGCAGGCGGAATAGATTATGCTTCAAAAAAAATGAGGCAATATAGGGACGAAGCTCTTGCTATTCTATTTGAATTTCCCGAAAGTGATGTTAGAAAAGGATTAGAAGAATTGGTAAGATACACCACCGACAGAAAATATTAATTTTATCTACCGATTTAAGTATTAATAGTCAACTCTCAATGCCAGGCAGTCCTAATGGAAAAAAGATGGAAAATAGTTGAAGCAGATAAAAACAAGTCTGAAGCTTTGCAAAAGTCATTATCTATTAGTATGACTCTTTGCAATATTCTTGTTCAAAGAGGGATTGATACTTTTGTAAAGGCCAAAGAATATTTCAGGCCTCAACTGTCACAACTGCACGATCCTTTTTTGATGAAAGATATGGATAAGGCAGTTCAGAGAATTTTATCAGCGATAAAAGATCACCAAAAAATTCTTGTGTTTGGAGATTACGATGTAGATGGAACTACTTCGGTAGCCATTATGTACCGTTTTTTGAGAACGATATACAATGAAGAAAAAATTGATTTTTACGTGCCCCATCGGTACCGTGAAGGATACGGGGTGAGCAGGCAAGGAATTGACTTTGCCAAAGAAAATGGCTTTGATTTAATTATCTCTCTGGATTGCGGGATTAAATCGGTTGAACTTATTGGGTATGCATGCACGTTAGGCCTTGACTTTATCGTATGCGATCATCACCTGCCGGATGAGCAGCTGCCTCCAGCGATTGCTATATTGAACACAAAACAAAAAGACTGCAATTATCCTTTTAAAGAACTCTGTGGCTGTGGTGTAGGTTTTAAGTTAATCACAGCGCTTTCACAACGGTTAGGTTTAACCGAAGATAAATATTTATGTTACCTGGACCTAGTGGTAACCGCTATTGGCGCCGACATAGTTCCCATAACAGATGAAAATCGTGTGCTTGCCTTTTATGGATTACAGAAGTTAAACTCATCTCCATGTGCCGGCATTAAGGCGCTGATAGAGTTGAGTAAAGTTGAAAAGAAATTTTCTATTAACAATGTTGTTTTTATCATCGCTCCGCGGGTAAATGCGGCTGGCCGTATGGATGATGCTTCCAAGGCGGTAAAAATGTTTATTGAAGACGACTTTGATACCGCAAAAAAATATGCGGAAATGTTGCATAGCGATAATACGGACAGGAAAGATGCTGATTCTACCATCACTGAAGAAGCACTGTCTATGATAGCAAATAATCCTGAAATGTTATCGAGAAAAAGTACCGTTTTATTTCAGGCGCATTGGCACAAGGGAGTGGTAGGCATCGTTGCCAGCAGGCTTATTGAAAATTATTATCGTCCTACAGTTGTTCTCACGCTTGGTGAAAATATAGTAGGAGGAAGCGCGCGTAGTGTGCCGGGTTTTAATCTTTATGAGGCTATACACGCTTGCAGGGAACACCTGATTGATTATGGTGGGCATTTTGCTGCAGCAGGTATGACTATGCTTCCTGAAAATGTATTGGCTTTCAGCAATAAATTTGAAGAAATAGTCTCTGCCACCATAGACCCCTATCTATTAATTCCGGAATTGATCATAAATGCTGAGATTACTTTTCGGAATATCAACAAGAAGTTTTTCAATATCATTCAACAAATGGAACCCTATGGCCCTGAAAATCTGCGCCCCGTATTTATTACAAAAAATGTGATCAATACCGAATGGTCTAAAATTGTAAAAGAGCAACATATCCGGTTTGTAGTTAAAAACGAAGGCATTACTTTGACCGGAATAGGCTTTAACCTGGCAGAAAAATTTTCTTTGCTACAAATGAATCAGCCTATAGATTTGGTATACACCATTGATGAAAACGAATGGAATGACGAAGTCACTTTACAGTTAAAAATAATTGACTTCCGGTTATCAGAAAGTGCTGTAGTTTACTAATAAGTCCTGATGAATCTAACAAACTACTTAAAATATTTTTTCTTTATCGCAAACAACTGGAATTACAGGCTTGCTATTTTTTCTATTTATCATGAAATAAGAGGAGAGAAAAAATATAATATCAATACTTCGTCAATGGATTATCTACGCAACGAAAAAATTGAAAGTAGTAATCTGAAACATGCTTCTATTTACCAGGGTACCAGTTACTGTTTATTGGAAAAAACATTTGAGTATCTTAAGGAAGAAAACGCGATTGGTAGCATCGCTGACTTTGGGTCCGGCAAGGGTAGGGTAATGGTAGTTGCAGCGGCTTATGGCTTTAAAAAAATTGATGGTATTGACTTCGCGCCTCTATTATGTGAAGTAGCCGAAAAAAATATCAATAAAGTAAAATCATTATATCCTTCTTCTGCATTTAAAATTATTTGTAAAGATGTAGTAGATTATAGAATACAAAAAGACACGAATGTCTTCTTTTTTTTTAATCCGTTTGACGAAGTAGTAATGCTCCAGGTAGTGAAGAATATCCTTGCTTCATTAAAAGAAAATAGCCGTAAGATTTACGTTGTGTATATTAATCCGGTTCAAAAAGAAATCTTTTTAAGCGCTGGTTTCCAGGAAGAATATTTTGTAAGAAAAATGGAATTTTTAGAATTTTCAATACTATCAAAAAACGATGAGGAAGAAAGCTATTCAGAGTAGGTAGCTCTACCTACCGCCAGACAGGCTAATTTTCAGAATTCTCAACTTGTTTTACTCTTTCGTCTGAAAAACCTGCACTATATTAATAATCTGCAATTGCTGAATTCACAATCTTCTCAATATAAATTCTCTTTTGCCTTATTTTTAATCAACTGATTTTTTCAATTTAGCTGGAAATTAAAATAGGATGAAGAAAGACATTATAATTATTACCATTATCTTAGTTGCTATTTGCAAAATTTCCTGTGGCCAGATAAATGAACCCCACAAATCGCATGGGAACTACATTTATCACAATACTATTCTTGCTATCAATAATGGTTTCATCCGTGACGCCGACAGAAAAATTACCGGAATCAATATTCAATATCCTTTTAAGGCAGAGCATATTTTAATAACCGGCGCTGAATTAAAAATCAGCATCACAGAACTCAACAAACAAGATAGCATATATGGCAATTATTTTATGTTCCTACTTATAAGAGATACTACGGCAACAGATTCCAATCTTTTCAAATTAAAGAATTTGCAATTGAGGGTGAAAGAAAATAATAAAATAATTAATGACTGGAATGATGTTCTTAATTATCCCTCTTTCCTCGATTCATCCATTGGACAAAAAGATAATCCTAATCATTTCAAAAAAAGTTACCATGTGTTTAATGATTCTCTAAATGTAAACGATAGCATACAGATAGAATTCAGGAATAAAGATAATTTGCGGCCACTTACATCTTATTCTTTAAAAAGAATTGGATCTCCCATTGCTCCTTTCCTGGCTATGAATCTACAGGACTCGTCCAAAACAGAAAGTATAACCGCCTTTATCCAAAAAGCTATTGCGGAAAAAGATAAACGGATGAAAAGTATCAATGCATTTTATGCTGATTGGCCGGCTCCCTTCGGAGAAGGAAATAGTAATGAAAGATATTTCCCATCTTCCAAACTGGCATTTTATTTTAGAAAACCCAATGCTAATTTTCCTGATTCTTCTCTTGAATACAAGCTTACCGGCGGTGAACACATTGATACGGCGTGGCGCAAAAGCGGCCATCTGATAATAATTCCGAAGTTGGAATCAAACCGCCATTACGTGTTATCAGTGCGCTATAGCAATTACCCTGAAATTGTTTGGAAAAAGACTTTTTATGTACCGCCGGAATGGTACCAAAAAAATGCTTTTTATATGTTGGCTGGTTTTGCCGTCGCTTTATTGTTGGTGTTCTTTTTGTTTCTGATATATCGCCAAAGGCTAAAAAAAGAAAAAGAGCGGAAAGTCAAACTCAATCTGGAATTGCGTTCCATCAGGTCGCAACTAAACCCGCACTTTGTATTCAATGCTTTAGGATCAATACAAGGCCTTATCAACACCAATGAAATTAATAAAGCCAATCAATATCTTTCAGAATTCAGTAATCTTTTAAGGGATTCTTTAAAGAGCAGTGATAAAGATTTTGTTCCGTTGGAAAGCGAGCTACAAATGATTAATAGCTATCTGAAGCTGGAGCAATTAAGATTTGGTTTTGAATATGAAATCAATGTAGATAAAAATATTAATACCAGCGAAATTCAGATTCCTTCTTTGCTCATCCAGCCGTTAATTGAAAATGCGGTGAAGCATGGAATACCAGGAATGAGAGAAAATGGAAAAATATCAATTGATTTCTTTCGAAAAGATAAAACGATGTACACTCAAATAATGGATAATGGAAAAGGCTTTGATTTGAGCCTGGCACATACCGGATACGGATTAAAATTAACACGCGAAAGAATACATTTATTAAATCAAAGTCATAAGGAAGAATTAATAGTGATGAATATCAAAAGTGAAAAAGAAAAAGGGAGCATTGTACTTTTATCATTTAAAAACTATTTATAACAAAAATGATAAACGCCGTAATAATTGATGATGAACCGAATAACATTGACAATCTCAAAAGTTTGCTGCAACAATATTGTCCCGAAGTGAAAATATCAGGAACCGCAATAAATGCAAAAGAAGGCAGTGAAATTATTTTACATAATAATCCCGAAATTGTTTTATTAGATATTCAAATGCCGGGAGAAAATGGTTTTGATCTTTTGCAGTCATTATCAAAATATTATTTCGAAGTTATTTTTGTAACAGCTTATGAACAGTATGGAATAAAGGCGGTGAAATTTGCCGCCATTGATTATCTACTGAAACCTATTGATATAGAAGAATTAAAAAATGCGGTAAAAAAAGCCGTTGAAAAAATAGAACAAGGAAGCCAAAATAATCAGTTGAAGAACTTGATGCAATTACTTCAGGAAAATCAAAAAGAACACAGAATCGCTTTGCCTTCAGCACATGAGATAAGGTATGTAAAACCCTCTGATATTATAAGATGCCAGTCATCTAACAACTATACCACATTTCATTTTGCTTCAGGCGAAAAATTATTAATTTCCAAACCAATCTATTTTTATGAGGATTTATTACAGGATTATTATTTCATTCGTTGCCATCAATCACATCTTGTAAATAAAAAATTTATAACAAGTTTTATTAAAGAAGATAGCGGTTATTTATTATTAGAAGATAATACCAGGTTGCCTGTTTCAAGACAGAAAACAGAAAAAATTAAAGAATGGCTTGCTCAAAAATAATTCTTCAGCTACTACAGTTAAACAAATACCTATTCAGAATTTTCATTTTTTAAGGAGAAGAAAACAATACATTATTCCGATAATAAAAATCACTTATGTTGCCTGAATAGCCATTCCATCATAAGTGGGTCACTATATGCGCCAAGCCATGAAAAATGACCTACTTCCGGGTATTGCGTGAAACCGGGATGAGCACCTGCTTTGGTTAATGCCTGTAGCATTTCTAAAGAGTAAAGAGGATTTACGGCGGGATCTTCTGAGCCAAGAAAAATCCACATCGGAATGTGCGCAATCATCGCTGCCTTTGAAACATCGCCGCCGCCACATACCGGCACTGCAGCAGCAAATAAATTGGGATATCTCGCAATAGCATCATAAGTGCCGTAACCTCCCATAGAAAGCCCTGTGATGTAAATACGATTCGTGTCAACAGGCAAAGTTTTGATAGCCTTGTGAATTAATTCTATTAAAAGTTCCATGGGCTTGGAGGGTGAAGCCTGAAGGCTTAATTTAGTTCCTTCTCCTTTGGAAAAATTAGACCATTGCATTTTGGACGGGCATTGAGGCGCTATCACAATGGCACGATGCATAATCATTGCCTGGTCGCTTGCGAAATTCATAACCCCCCATTTTAATTGTGCTTCATTATCATTACCACGTTCGCCCGATCCATGTAAGAAAATAACAAGCGGGTATTTGCGAAGGGTATCAGAGTCGGGATACAACTGGCGATAAAGAAGTGTATCGCCCTTACCATTGTTATATTGATTGACAGAAATCCGGGAAGATTGCGCCAGCGTATCATTGCCTGTAAGAAAACAAAAAATTAATAGAAATAAAATAACGGGTTTTGCTTTTGATAATTTCATTGTAGATATTTTAAAATAATTTGTTACTGTTTCAAATCTGTAACAAATATAATAGAAACCTTTCCATCGGGGGCCGCATAAAACTTTCCAGGTTTTTAAAACCTGGAAGGTTTGTTGGTAGAATTACTACAAACAAACCCACATACGGAAGGCAAATACAAATCGCAGATTTCTATTCTTTAAAATAAAAAAACCATCGCTCTTTCAAGCAGTGGTTTTAAAAAATTCTTTTTTATGATTTATATCTCTGTAATTATTTTACTTTTCGGTTTGCTCTCCATCATTGCTACACTCCTGTTAATGAATGTGGTCAATTCATTACCTTTCAGTAGTCCCTGCGAAAGTAAAGCCAGGTCAGTTAAATTTTTTATCAGCTTTCCCTGATGTTCAGCATTTTCTTCTTTTAAAATATTTTGATAAATGGGATGGTTGCCGTTCACGGTTAACGTTACTTCTTCAGGCATATTGCCGTAAAAACTACCCATTCCTCCTCCACCATTCATAGCCATATCCTTCATCCTTCTCATAAATTCGGGGCGGGTTGCAATGACCGGAGCCGATTCGGGAGATAAACCTTTTACCTCAACGGTGGTATGCAAATCGGGAATCTCTACATGGAATAATTCTTTCAGCTTTTCCTGCTCCTCTTTACCTAAAACACTCTCAGCATTCTCATTTTTATCGATGATGTTTTCAAGAATATCCGCGTCAACCCTTACGAACTGAAGATCAGGCCATTTCATTTCTATATTATTGATAAAGGCAGCATCTACAATAGTTTCAAGTTTTACTACTTTATATCCTTTCTGCTGCGCAGCCTTAATAAAACTATTTTGCTGTACAGGATCAGTGGTATAAAGCATTACCAGCTTGCCATCCTTATTCTTTTGCAAACTTTCAGTAGCAGCACGGTATTCTTCAAGGGTATAATACTTGCCACCGTCCGCATCTTCATAAAGATTAAACTTATTGGCTTTTTCTAAAAACTTATCATCAGTGATCATACCATATTTCACAAAAAGGCCGAGGCTTTCCCACTTTTCCTCAAATGATTTTCTATCTTCTCTAAAGAGTTCGTCTAATTTATCAGCAACTTTTTTGGTAATATAGGAACCTATTTTCTTTACATTCGGATCACCTTGTAGATAGCTTCTGCTAACATTTAACGGAATGTCCGGGCTATCAATCACGCCATGGAGCAACATCAAAAATTCCGGTACAATGTCTTTTACTTCATCAGTTACAAAAACCTGGTTGCTGTATAATTGTATCTTATCTTTTTGAATTTCAAAACTCCTTTTTACTTTGGGGAAATAAAGGATGCCTGTAAGATTAAAAGGATAATCCACATTAAGGTGAATCCAGAATAAGGGCGTTTCTCCAAATGAATACAATTCTTTGTAAAAATCCTGGTAATCCTGTGCAGTCAGGTCAGCCGGTTTTTTTGTCCAGGCCGGAGCAGGATTGTTGATCTGTTTATCTTCAAAGAAGATCGGTACGGGTAAAAACCTACAAAATTTCTCAAGTATATGCCGGATACGATCAGCCTCTAAAAACTCTTTACTTTCTTCATTGATATAAAGTACAATGTCAGTACCCCGATTTTCCTTCTCTGTTTCTTCTAAGGTATATTCAGGGCTTCCATCACATTCCCATCGCACCGCTTTTGAATCTGATTTGTAACTTTTTGAAAGGATCTTTACCTTCTCGCTGACCATGAAAGAAGAGTAAAATCCCAGGCCAAAATGCCCGATGATATTAGCCTCGTTTTTTCCTTTATATTTTTCTAAAAATTCCTCAGCTCCGCTAAAAGCAACCTGGTTAATGTATTTGTCTACTTCCTCTTCTGTCATGCCTACTCCTTTATCAGAAATGGTCAATGTTTTTTTATCCTTATCAATTAATATATGGATATCCGTATTTTGAACCTCTTCTTTGACTTCACCATTAGATGCAAGTGTTTTCAACTTTTGCGTGGCATCTACAGCATTACTGACCAATTCACGTATGAATATTTCATGATCGCTGTAAAGAAATTTTTTAATGATAGGAAAAATATTCTCCGTTTGTACTCTTATACTTCCTTTTTGCATAATTCTTTTTTTGCTCATTTTACAAAATAAGTGCCATTCATTTTTTCTGACACGATGGCATTACTTAGGATTGATAGATTTATCTAACTCATATACAAAATTAGTTTAAGATGCAGAATAAATTTTTTAATTGAAAACCTGCCTATAAGATATTCACTTCCCTTTCCAACTCAATACCAAATTTCTCCTGCACGGAAATTTTTATCTTCTCACTTAAATCATAAATTTCCTGCCCCGTGGCATTGCCATAATTAACCAATACCAGTGCCTGCTTGTCATAGCATCCGGTATCTCTATTTCGGTAACCTTTCCAGCCACATTGCTCTATAAGCCAGCCCGCAGGAATTTTATAACTGTTTTTGCCGAAAGCGTGATAGGGTATGTTATTTTCTATCTTTTCTAATTCTATTAATTCATTTTGATCTATCACGGGATTCTTAAAAAAACTCCCTGCATTGCCAATTACATCGGGGTTAGGCAATTTAGAAGTACGGATACTAATAACAGCGTCCGATATGGCTTTAATAGACAGCTCCTTTGTATTCATTCTTTCTAATTCCTTTTCGATCGCTCCGTAAGAAATATTGAAAACCGGATTTTTTTTAAGGCGATAAGTTACATTCATAATGGCAAATTGACCTTTCAGTTGTCTTTTAAAAACACTATCCCTGTAGCCAAAATCACAATCCTTTGATCCAAATATTTTTGACATACCATCCTCCAAATAGAGCGCTTCTAATTCATGAAAAATATCTTTCACTTCCAC
>JBDTJI010000292.1:0-12519 GCA_039935935.1 Ginsengibacter sp.
TCAAGCAACTCCGGAACGAGCATGTCGTTAAGTTGTAAGATGTCGTACATAAATAGACGTTAGGTTAATAGTCAAAAACACTAATTGAAGAATTGTAAAATCTAATAATTGATATTTATTATTGGAATGGGAATACTGTTAATACTGAGGTAATCGTAGTAATAGGAGTACTTAGTCAGCTTTAATCTGGTGCAATATTACATTAAAATAATAAAACAATAAAAAATATTTAAGCAGGCAGGTGCCTGTTTTTAATTTTCACTAACACTATAACAAGGATAAAGCCAAAAATTTTTATTGGCTTACTTTATATTTGCCGATAAAATAACGATATGTTTAACAAAAGATTGCGCATTAGGGAAGTTTTAAAGAAAGAAATAATTGACAAAGAGATAACGGTGATGGGCTGGGTGCGTACTTTTAGAAATAACCAATTTATTGCTTTGAATGATGGGAGCACCAATGCGAATCTGCAAATAGTGCTTGAACTAGGTAAGTTTGAAGATACTCTCTTAAAAAGAATTACAACCGGCGCATCATTGAAAGTGACCGGAATATTAATACCGTCCTTAGGAAAGGGTCAAAAAGTAGAATTAAAAGCCCAAAATGTAGAAGTGTTGGGCGATAGCGATGCGGAAAAGTTTCCTCTTCAACCGAAGAAACACGGCCTTGAGTTTTTACGCGAGATAGCTCATCTGCGCTTTAGAACTAATACTTTTGGAGCCATCTTCAGAATAAGACATTCACTTGCATTCGCAATACATCAGTTTTTCAACGAGAAAGGATTTTTGTATCTCCATTCTCCAATTATTACTGCTTCTGACGCAGAAGGTGCGGGTGAGACTTTTCATGTAACTTCATTCGATCTTGATAATCCTGCTAAGAATGAAGATGGCACCATTAATTATAAAGAAGATTTTTTTGGAAAAGCATCTAATCTTACTGTAAGTGGACAGTTAGAAGGAGAATTGGCAGCGATGGCTTTGGGTGATATTTACACTTTTGGACCTACATTCCGTGCAGAAAACTCTAATACGGCACGGCACCTTGCAGAATTCTGGATGATAGAGCCGGAAATGGCTTTTTCAGATTTGGAGGATGATATGAACCTTGCGGAAGAATTTATAAAATACATTATTAAATATGTGCTGGATAATAACCGTGAAGATCTGGATTTTCTGGCAACACGATCGGCAGAAGAAGAAAAGCAAAAACCACAGAATGAACGTAGTGAAATGGGCCTGATTGAGAAATTAAAATTTGTAATTAATAATGATTTTGAAAGACTGACTTATACCGAAGCAATTGAAATTTTAAAAAATTCCACCCCTAATAAGAAAAAGAAATTTCAATACATGGTAGATAAATGGGGTATTGATCTCCAAAGTGAACATGAACGATACCTGGTAGAAAAACATTTTAAAAAGCCTGTAATTCTAATCAATTATCCTAAGGAAATAAAAGCATTCTACATGCGGGTAAATGATGATGGAAAAACCGTGGCAGCGATGGATATACTGGCACCTGGAATAGGTGAGATCGTTGGTGGCTCGCAGCGTGAAGAACGTTTGGATGTTTTGCTAGAGAGAATGAAAGAAATGGATATCCCTGTTGACGAAATGGATTGGTATTTGGATACAAGAAGATTCGGAACTGCACCTCATGCAGGATTTGGGCTTGGCTTTGAGCGACTGATGTTATTCGTAACAGGGATGACAAATATCAGAGATGTAATTCCTTTTCCACGATTTCCCAAAAGTGTAGATTTTTGACAACAATACAGAGTCTTGAATAGCATCCATTGCATGAGTGTAATAACAAAAAGTGTATTTCTGTATCTTGTGTTTTTAAATTATCCCTAAAATATAAATGCTAATAATTAGCTTTGAAAAATGGAAACTAAAAAAGTGATTTTAATAATTATGGATGGTTGGGGGCTGGGCACGAAAAAAGAAAGCGATGCTATTCAGAATGCAAAAACGCCATTTGTAACTTCTCTTTACAATGAGTATCCTCATTCTACTTTAGTAACATGTGGAAGAGCAGTTGGTTTGCCCGAAGGACAAATGGGGAATAGCGAAGTAGGTCACTTAAACCTTGGCGCTGGTCGGGTTGTGTACCAGGAATTAGAAAGGATAAATGTTGCCATTGAAAATGGCGAGTTTGAAAATAATCCTACACTTCTGGCGAGCATTAATTATGCAAAGAAAAATAACAGACCCTTGCATCTTATGGGGTTAGTTAGCAATGGGGGCATACATTCTCACATTAACCATTTAAAAGCAATTACTAGTACGTGCAAAAAGCATAATCTCGATAAGGTATATGTTCATGCTTTCACAGATGGACGTGATGCCGACCCGAAAAGTGGTATTGGCTTTTTGGAAGATCTCCAGCAACATCTTGACAAAACAACAGGAAAAATAGCTACAATCATAGGTCGCTATTATGCAATGGATCGCGATAAAAGATGGGAGCGTATCAAGCTGGCTTATGATGCTATCGTACATCGCAAAGGTGAAGTAACGACCAATATTTTTTCAACTGTAGCCAACTCTTACCAAAAAAATGTAACCGACGAATTCTTATTACCCATCATAAATGCTGAAGCTCCTGATGCTGAAATAGTGGATGGGGATGCTGTAATCTGTTTTAATTTCAGAACAGACAGATGCCGGGAAATTACCGAGGTGCTTACGCAAAATGCTTTCCCCGAGTATGGTATGGAGCCTTTAAAACTGGATTATACGACAATGACGTTGTATGATCACAAATTTAAAAATATCCATGTTATTTTCCAGAAGGATGATCTGAAAAATACACTCGGTGAGGTGTTAGCAGATAATCACAAAGCCCAGATAAGAATTTCAGAGACAGAAAAATATCCGCATGTTACTTTCTTCTTTAGCGGCGGTAGGGAAGTTCCTTTTGAAGGTGAAAAAAGAATTATGATACCTTCCCCAAAGGTAGCCACTTACGATCTTCAACCGGAAATGAGCGCTTATAAAGTTACAGATGCTTTGATTCCGGAAATAAAAAAACAATCCGCAGATTTTATTTGCCTCAATTTTGCCAATGCCGATATGGTAGGACATACAGGCGTATGGGATGCGGTTGTCAAAGCAGTAGAAACAGTGGACAACTGTGTAAAGGAAATTGTAACGGAAGCATTAGAAAATAATTACGCTATTTTTCTTACAGCAGACCATGGTAATGCAGATTATATCGTAAATGAAGACGGAACACCTAACACGGCGCATACTAAGAATCTCGTTCCGTTTTTTATTATTGATAAAGATTGGAAGGGCAAAATTAATCCTGGGAAACTGGGCGATATTGCTCCCACGATCCTGACAATGATGAAATTGCCTATACCTCCGGAGATGAACGGAGAAATTTTAATAAACTCGGCTTAATTTCTTTTGGGCGATTAGGAAAGTGAAAATTTAAAGGGTTAGATCGCAGGATATTTCTTTATCTATTAAATTGCGGGAGAATATTTACTCTTTTCCAAACATTTCAATCAGAAGCATAGAACCAAAGGGTAAATGAATTTTGAATGATTGCGATCAGCCTCTTAAAATTGAAAAATGTACCAGCTTTGTAATTTTTGAAAAGAGAAAATGTTATTTTTTCAACTTTTCATTTTAAAAAAAAGTTTTGATGCAGCATTTTTCGTAAAAAAATGTCCTATCTTAGTAGGGTTAAACAAGTAAATATCTATGAGTGATGAGCAAATCCTTCAAGGCTGTCTTGATAACATTTCAACCGCACAGGAGGCACTTTACAATCGGTTTAGCCCCCGGATGCTTGGCGTGTGCTATCGATATGCTCGTAATAAGGAAGATGCTGAGGATATGCTTCAGGAAGGTTTTATGAAAGTATATGCCCAGATCCATCAGTATAGAGGAGTAGGTGCTCTGGAAGGTTGGATAAGAAAAATAATGGTGCACACTTGTATTAACATACTTAAAAAAAATAAGAAGTTCTCTGATAGTGTTGATCTGATACACGCATCAAGAATTCATATTAGCGACACTAATATTCCTTCTATGATGCAGGCAAAGCAGGTGGTGGAATGTATCAGGTTACTTCCTTTGGGATATAGAACTGTTCTCAATCTGTATGCGATAGAGGGATTCTCTCATAAAGAAATCTCTGCCATCCTAGAGATTGAAGAAAGTACCAGTAGATCGCAATACACCAGAGCAAAAGCCTTACTTGAAGAGATTCTTATTAAAAAAAGAATTTTGCAAAAGCCCCGCGGAAAGATGAGAATAGCTTCTGCTTTTAATTTTTTATAAAAAGGGTAACCTTTTTGTTTGAGAAGATTACTACTAACTGAAACGTACGACAGATGGAAAGAAGATTCGATATGAGTGATTTTGAGCAATCTTTAAAAGATCATGCAGATCAATTTAAGATGGTTCCCTCCAAACGGGTTTGGAAAGGGCTATACAATAATTTACATCCCGGCAGCAAGTGGCCATCCGTAACTGTTGCAATGGTATTTATAATTACCCTGTTAACTGTTGGAAATTTAAATAATTCGCCAAATCAGGAAAAATCGAGCCAAATATCCAAGGCTGAATCAGCCAAAAATGTTTCTGAAAATAGCGTTGTAGAAAATGGATTTGCAAGTTCTAATGACTCCATCGAAACCCATGAACCCAAAGATCAAAAACATTATTCCGGTAGGTTATCTAACGAAAAGAATTTTTCTACAAACTCAATAGATTCTGAACAGTTTCATGTTCTGACTCACAAAAACAAAAGTAGCTTTAACTCCAAATATACACTTATACCAGAGATAGTTACCTCGAACCCCTCAAAACCTCATTCTCACAATAGTTATCTTTTAAAACAGAAGTATGAGATTGCAAAAGACTATGATCTCTCTGAAACTAAGATGGAATTAAGCGAGTTGGGTATAAGTAAAAGTCTGCAAAAAGACATAGGGAGTAATCGTATTTTAGCTAATAGCTTACATTATAATGAATTGTCGCAACCAGGTAATTCAAATTCGCTGAAACACCTATTTTCTTTTGCACGTATTGTCACAAATGAATTGAGTTTGGTCGATATGAATAGCCTATATGATGATGCTGGTGTTTTAAAAGAACTAGACTTAAACTCTTTAAAGAACAACAGTAAGAAAATAAAAAACATCAAATGGATTTATTACGTTACTCCTTCCAGAAGTTCCGCTATTTTTAGAAATGAGGAAGTGTCGCAGGGAATGAGTCCTAATTTTTCTCTTTTACAGATCCGTTCCTCTAATGGAATGACCTACAAGTCAGGTTTTGGACTAAAGGTTGGTACCGAAATAAACCGCAGAATATCAAAAAAGTGGGATATTATCACTGGTCTTGATTTAGGCTACTCTAGTTATGATATTGTATCTAATCTAGTGCATCCGACCTTTACCACATTACTATTTAAAGATGATAAAGGATTTGATTATTCAAAAAGGTACATAACCCACTTTGGTAATGGGATGACCCAAAATAAAATGGATATATTGAATTATAGCTTGCAGGCATCCATCCCGTTAGGTTTACAATATCACATCTGGGAAGATGAAAAAGTTCAGATAAATGTTTTATCGTCCATTGACTTATCAACTGTACTAAAAAGTAATGCTTACATCATCTCATCTGATGGAAGGTACTATGTGAAGGATCCTTCATTAACGAGGCCTGTAAACATGGGTCTTAATTTTAATCCTAACATTGTTATCTATGGCGGAAAAGTAAAATGGCACTTAGGACCTAGTATTCGCTACCAGTTTCTTTCACGGTATAAAAATAATTATGTATCGAAGGAGCATTTGATAGATTACGGCATAAAAGTTGGTATATCCAAATAAACAATCAACAATAAATCTGAGTTTTACTCGTTTTATTTTAAACGATTATTTTTTAACCGTATATTTTCAAAGGCCGTTGCTTCGTACCCTGCAACGGTTTTTTTTATTTGTAGTTTTGCGTATGCAAAAGCTTTTCCCGTTTATTTTAATAGGCTTTTCTTTTTTTCTTAATTCCTGCCATTCAAACAAAACCAGAGTTGAGCATTCAGAAAATGATTCTTCGGAGGTTGCATCCATTTTTCCCGTGACAGAGTTTTTAAAAGGGCAATTAAAAATGATAGATGGAATGCAGACTACACCCTTAAAGATCTTAATATCCAACGGGAAAACCGATTCGATGTGGCTAAAAAGAGAAGATGTAAGAACAGACGCAACACCATTTCTTCAACCAGAGATTGATTCAATAACGATGTCTCCTTTTTTTTCAGAGACATCTTTTTTGGATCAAACTATAAATGCCTTTACATTTTCATACTACCCCAAAGTCCGTCTTCCTGATTCGCTACATCTTACTCACTGGGATGTGTATATTAATCCACAATCCCGCGAAGTGCAACGTATCTATCTCGTCAAAGAAACTGATGAAAATAATAACCATATTACTACACAATTGACCTGGGTTACTGACGGCTGGTACAGCATCAGAACCATTACGCAATCGCCGGACAAAAATGAGCCGGATGTAAAAGAAGAAAAAATGATCTGGAGCTTCGACTAACGAATACAGGATCATTTAAAATGAATAGAGATTCGTTATGACCACCGAAGTATTTCATACGATTATAAAGACTCTGCCTTCTAACCCTGGCATTTATAAATATTTTGACGTTCAAAATGAATTGATCTATGTAGGGAAGGCGAAAAATATCCGGAAGAGAGTGAGCTCTTATTTTACCAAAACCTTCACCGGTTATAAGACACACGAGCTTGTAAGAAGAATTTACACAATAGAATTTACAATTGTGGACAGTGAGCAGGACGCTTTTCTTCTTGAGAATTCATTAATAAAGCAATTTCAGCCAAGGTTTAATATAAACCTGAAAGATGATAAAAGTTATCCTTATATAGTGATTAAAAATGAGCCTTTCCCAAGAATATTTCTAACGAGGCGCAAAATTAATGACGGTTCTGAATACCTGGGTCCATTCACTTCTGTTGGAAGAGTGAGGGAGTTGTTGAGTTTTATAAAAGAATTTATTCCTTTGCGTACCTGCAAATTGAATCTTACCGATCAGAATATTTTGAGAAAAAAATTTAAGGTATGCCTCGAATATCATCTCGGAAACTGCAAAGGACCGTGTGAAGGATTACAATCAAAAGAGGATTATGATGAAGGATTGCGACAGGTGCGGCAGATAATAAAAGGAAACCTGAGCCCGGTGATTCAGCGATATAAGGAAGAAATGAATTATTATTCGGAACAGCTTCAGTTTGAAAAAGCTGCAATCATAAAGAAAAAGCTGGAAGGTCTTGAAAATTACCAGGCGAGGTCGGTGGTAGTAAGTAAGTCATTTGCAAATATTGACGTGTTTACAATACTCAGAGAAAAAGATACGGCTTATGTAAATTATCTGATGGTCCAAAATGGCGCTATTATACAAACTCACACCATTACCTTGGAGCCCAAACTTGATGAAACTGATGCAGAAATACTGGCACTCGCAGTTACCGATCTGAGAGAGAAGTTCAACAGCGATGCGAATGAAATCGTAGTGCCTTTCCCGATTGATTATGTAAAGGAAGAATTGGTTTGTACGATACCAAAAGGTGGTGAGAAGAAAAAATTACTTGATCTTTCTGAAAAAAATGTTAGCTACTTTAAGGAAGAGATTAGGAGAAAAAAAATGCTTCAGTTAGAGGGGAAATCTGATAAGGAAAAGGAAAAAGTGTTAGTGCAATTACAAAAAGATTTGAGTCTCCCTGCTATTCCCAGGCACATTGAATGTTTTGATAATTCTAATTTCCAGGGCAGCTTTCCTGTAGCTGCTATGGTTTACTTTAGAGATGGCTTGCCGGATAAAAATGAATACCGCAAATTCAATATTAAAACAGTGGCTGGCATCAATGATTTTGCAAGCATGAAAGAGGTGGTTGTGAGAAGATATAAAAGGCTTTTGAACGAAGGAAATATATTGCCCGAGCTGGTAATTATTGATGGTGGCAAAGGACAATTGAATGCAGCTTTAGAAGGCCTCGATGAGATAGGAATGTCAGGAAAAACATCAATAGTAGGCCTGGCAAAGAATGAGGAAGAAATATTTTTTCCGGGTGATAAAGAATCAATTAAGCTTCCCTGGAATAGTGAAAGCCTCAAACTAATCCGTAGAATAAGAGACGAGGTACATCGCTTCGGAATTACTTTCCATCGCAATCAGAGAAGCAGGGGCACTTTTGTCAATGAATTAGAGGGAATAAAAGGTATAGGGAAAAATACTGCTGACATGCTTTTAAAAAAGTTTAAGTCGGTAAAAAAAATTAAATCACTTTCCGAAGAATCACTTGAAGAAATTATTGGAAAGTCTAAGGCCGGTATAGTGTATGATTATTTTAATGGTGAAAATCCGGACCAATAAACTAACATTTAGTTTCAAAGTATTAATATAAAATCCCGGTAACAAAAACCGGGATTTTATATTAGCCTTGAATCACAAATCGATACCTATACCTATTTTTATCGCGCGATTGTAGGCGTTTACATTTTGCTTAGCATCGGATTTAGAAAGACCATAATCATACGAAGCAGTGAGACTAACTCCGTTTGTAAACCGGTAGCCGATACCACCTGTTAAACCTGCATCCCAGCGATTGAATTGTGGAGTGGCGTCCATGGTATTGTTGAGCAAATTAATTCCCAATACTCCGGCAGTAGTTTTCAGATCCGCTTTAACGAGGTAAGAAATTTGAGGCCCTGCAAAGATCTGGAAACCACCAAAATTTGCTTTTAATAAAACAGGCACATCTATATACTGAGACTGTAAAACAGCTTTAGCGTCTGCATTTAGAAAGTCAATACCTTTTACATTCAAAGCACCGTTTATTTCGTAACCTTTTTGAGAGTAATAAACACCTGGTTCAATCGAAATGTTTTTATTCAAAGGCAATGTGCCAAAGCCACCTGCAAAGAAGCCGGTATAATCATTAGTTGTTATGCGGCCATTGGTAAAGTCCAGGAGGTTATCAAAGTTATTAATGGCATCACCTCGGACGCCAGAAGATACAACGCCAGCCTTAAAACCAAAAGAGGGAGTTTGAGCAAAGCTAAAAGTAGAAGTAATAATTACGATTAAGAGTAGAATTTTCTTTTTCATATTATTTGGTGTCCGGATTTTACAGCCGTCCATAAATGAGAAAAAAAATTCTGATGAAAGATTAATGAAAGACCGGTAATACTTTGTTAATGCTACAGCAGGTAATGATAGAATTAAGAAATTATAAATTGAAAATTATTTGCAACAATCTTTTTGTCTGACAAAAATAGATTTGAATATTTTCCAAAAGGAGTTACCAACGCTATGAAAAAAGGTCATGATTTGTATTTTTAATTGAATTATACAATTAATGAAATTATTTACAATAATGGCTATGCCCTACTCTTAGAGTTCGGTTAATGTCCCATTCAAAAACTATGCAAAAAATAGTACTTAATAAATCAAAATGTTTAATCACTGATTTCATAGATAGGGTCGAGTGAGGATCCTGCCATCATCTCAAAAACAGGATTAATTATTCCATCGCGTAAGTCGTACACCCATCCATGCAGGTGCGGGATGTGATCCCGTTTCCATGCATTTTGTATGATAGAAGTCTTGGCAAGATTCATTACCTGCTCTCTTACATTTAGCCTGGTAAGCAAATTATGCTTTTCCTGGTGAGTCGGCTGCGCATCTATTTCATCCCGGTGTATGCGATATACATTTTTTATATTCCATATCCATTGATCCATCAGGCCATAACTTTTGTGAGTCATAGCTGCAGAAATACCACCACAATTGTGATGGCCACAAACGATGACATGCCTTACTTTTAAAATTTCAACGGCAAACTGTAGAACGCTCAGAAGGTTTAGATCTGTGGGCACAACCAGGTTGGAAATATTACGATGAACAAATATTTCACCGGGATGGGTTCCCGTGATTCTATCCGCTGGTACACGGCTATCACTGCATCCTATCCATAGTATTTCGGGTGATTGCAATTGTATGAGGCGTGAAAAATATTCAGGATCATTTTCCACCTGGTCCGACGCCCATTCTTTATTATTTTTTAAAAGTCTTTTATATGCTTCCATTTTTATCAGTTTATTATTCTAAAAATTATTCTTAAAAAGTTATCAATAAATTCTTACATATTCAGTCCCCCACAAGTACTTATTACCTGCCCTGTAACGTACGAACTCAATTCGCTGGCAAGAAAAAGAGTAACATTTGCAATCTCTTCCGTGCTGCCAAATCGGCCCAAAGGGATCTTGTCTAAAAAGTTTTTGGCGATTTCTCCTTCTTTTAAATAATGGGTCATGTCAGTCTCTACAAAACCCGGCGCAATTGCATTGCATCTTATATTCCTGCTTCCTAGTTCAGCAGCGATGGATTTTGTGAATCCAATGATACCTGCTTTACTTGCTGCATAGCTGCTCTGGCCTGCATTTCCTCTCATTCCTACTATTGAGCTCATATTGATAATACTTCCGTTGCGGGCTTTCATCATCGTACGAATTACCTGTTTGGTCATATTGAAAACACTTTTAAGGTTAGTGTCTATCACTTCATCCCACTGTTCCGGTGTCAATCTAAGCAATAAATTATCTTTCGAAATACCGGCATTATTTACAAGAATATCTATAGTTCCATATTCTTTGATAACATCATTCACCATGCTTTCGCAATCTGCCAGGTTAGCCGCATTGCTTTTATAGGCTTTGGCTTTCACTCCCAGCGATCCTATCTTTTCTTCCAATGCTTTAGCCTTTTCATCACTGCTTAAATAAGAGAATGCGATATGAGCCCCGTTTTCAGCAAACTTCAATGCGATTGCCTCGCCGATACCCCGGCTACCTCCGGTAACAATAGCGACTTTATTCTCTAATAACTTCATAAAGATTCTGTTTTAAGTTAAATTCAATATTTGCAATTATAACAAATGCTAATGGAAATCAATGTGGATTTTTTATTTTGATAAGAATTTTTTTACCAAAATTCAAATACTTTATTTCACACTCTATTCTATGCATATTGTTTTTCATTGTTTTACCTTTATCGTCTAAACCATTTGGTATGAGCCCTTTTAATCTTTCTCTACCCGTAGCCATCGGCTGTGATCACGCAGGTTTTGAATACAAAGAAGCCATCATTTCTTTTCTTGGAGGAAAAAATGTTGATTGGAAAGACTTTGGCACCTATTCTTCCGAGTCTGTAGATTACCCTGATTTTGCACACCCTGTGGCAGATGCAGTGGAAAATAGAGAAGCTGCATTTGGAATCTTGATTTGTGGCAGTGGAAATGGGGTAGCAATCACGGCTAACAAACATCAAAATATTCGTGCGGCTATTTGCTGGGGAGAAGAAATTGCAGAATTGGCACGCAAGCACAATGATGCTAATATTATTTGTATTCCTGCAAGATTTGTAAAAGAAAATTTAGTCGAGAAAATGCTTGAGATATTTATTCATACTGAATTCGAAGGTGGGAGGCACCAGAACAGGGTAAATAAAATATCCTGTGTTTAGCCAAAACGATTAATCTAATTTTCATCCTTTTTTTCATTTACGAATTATATTATTACATCCATTGATCCTTCTTATGAAAAAATATTTTCTGACTGGCTTTGCCTTGGTTTTTCTTTCGGCATTTGCATTTTCACAAACAGACATTCCTTTAAAATATACAACAAACATCACTGAGCAGGGATTAAAAAAGCAGCTTACCATAATAGCTTCTGCAGAGATGGAGGGCCGTGAAACCGGCACAAGAGGTCAGAGGAAAGCTGCTTCTTACATTGAAAGCCAGTTTAGAGAAATAGGACTGCAATATCCTGAGTCTTTAAAAGGGTACCAGCAGTATTATCCCTTGTTCAAAGACACATTGATAAGCCGGCGGATGAAAATTGGCCGACGCGATTTGAGGTATGGTAAAGATTATATTTTACAAACCGGATCTTCGTTAGCCACCCGATTAAAAGCCTCTGCAATTGTGTTTGCTGGGTATGGAATTGAAGATTCAAATTACAATGATTACGCTGGCAAAGACGTAAAGGATAAAATAGTGTTGATCTTTAACGGAGAGCCCCAGGTAAATGAAAACTACCTGGTAACCGGAACTAACAGGCAAAGTAAATGGGGCTATAGCATTAGCGCTAAAGCGGTCCTCGCTAAAGAAAAAGGTGCTGTTGCAGTTTTATTTGTAAATCCTTTGTGGGATTCCATTCCGCCAGCTTTGGTAGAAAATTCTAAGAAAACTAATCTCTATTTCCCTCACCTTAGTGATAAACCAAAGGCTACTGTAATCAGCATTATTCCCTCTTTATTAAAATACATTGTAGGGGCCAACGAAGCAAATGTCATTATTGAAACTGCAAAGTCCAGAGGACCTTTGAATAATTTTAATATTGAAAAGGAAATAAAAACAAAGTTGATTTTGAAGAAAAGAAGTATCAA
>JBDTJI010000293.1:0-6743 GCA_039935935.1 Ginsengibacter sp.
TGATGCAGCGGACTCATTAAAAAAACTCTCCTTCCCTCGCCGTATTTTCTTTTGGTGTATTTAAAGTAGGTAACCTGTATCATCACACTCAGATTCTCTATCAAAAACACAAAACAAAAAATGGGAATTAATAATTCTTTACGAACAATTATGGCGAGGGAAGCGATAATACCTCCCAATGCAAGGCTGCCCGTATCGCCCATGAACACTTGCGCCGGATAAGCATTGTACCACAAAAATCCTACACAGGCTCCTACAAATGCTGCTACAAAAATTGACAGTTCGCTGAGATTAGGTATATACATGATATTGAGATACTCCGCAACGCGCAAGTCGCCGCTTACAAAAACAAATATGCCTAATCCTAAACCGATGATCGCACTTACACCGGTAGCCAGGCCATCTAATCCGTCAGCTAAATTAGCCCCATTGGAAACTGCCGTAACGATAAAAATCACTATAAGAATGTACAATATATAGGTATAGTCCGCCCAGCTTGCAGGTAATAACCGGGCATAGTTAAACTCATGTGTCTTTACAAAAGGAATGGTGGTAATAGGTGTTTTCACTGTCACAAACCTATGCGTTTCACCATTAGATATTACGGTATCTTCCGCCACCTTGTGTTCACCCCTTTGCGGCACAAAACTGCTCATCGATCTGCTGCCAATAATTTCACGTTTAACCACCACGTTTGGATTAAAATAAAGCGTGGCCCCTATAATAATACCAAGTATCACCTGCCCGAATATTTTAAACTTTCCTGCAAGTCCGTCCGCATCACTTTTTTTATATGCGATGCCTTTTTCTTTAGAGGCTTTGCGTGCCTTTATTTTTAAATAATCATCCACAAATCCTATAATTCCCAACCATACAGTGCACAGCACCATCAGGATCACATATACTTTATTAAGATCGGCTAATAATAAAGTGGGAATCAAAATGGCAAGAAGAATGATAATACCACCCATGGTAGGTGTTCCACTTTTCATTTGTTCACCTGCTAATCCAAGTTCTCTTACTGATTCCCCTATTTGCTTTTTCTTTAGTATCCTTATTAATCTTTTTCCATAAACCATGGTGATTGCCAACGATAACAATACAGCTACCAGCACTCTGAAAGTGATAAAATGGATCAGCCCGCTACCGGGAAATTTGATTCCATTTTTTGCAAACCATTCAAAAAGATAATAAAGCATCCTTTATCGTTTAATAATTTATTTTTCCATCAGTTGAAACATTTCTGCTAAAACTTCTTTGTCATCAAAATGAGTCTTTATTCCTTTAATCTCCTGGTACTTTTCATGACCCTTACCTGCTACGAGGATGATATCTTTCTTCTCTGCAAACATGACTGCTGTTTTAATTGCCTCCCTCCTGTCTGTGATTGAAATACATTTTTTTCGGGCTGTAACCGGTACTCCTCTTTCCATTTCCCTGATAATTTCTTCCGGATCTTCATCTCTTGGATTATCGGATGTCAGGATAATCTTATCACTATACTCACACGCTACCTCCGCCATTTCCGGCCTTTTGGTTGTATCCCGGTTACCACCACAACCCACTACAGAAATAATTTTCGCTTCCCCTTGTCGCAGATTTTTTATAGTTGCCAGTACGTTTAAAAGCGCATCAGGCGTGTGGGCATAGTCCACAATACTTACAATCTTTTCTCTGACAGAAACTAAATAATCAAACCTTCCTTCTGCGCCAGTCGTATTGCTTAACATTTGCAAAACCTTTTCCTTGTCCTCTCCCATACATATGGCCGCACCGTAGGTTGCCAATAAATTATAGGCATTGAAAGTACCTATCAGCCTGAAATGGACTTCTACATCATTGATGACTAATTCTAATCCCAACAAAGAATCTTCAATAATTTTCGCTTTAAAATCTGCCATTGTTTTCAGGCTATATAAATATCTTTTTGCCTTCGTATTTTGAAGCATGATACTACCTCTCTTATCATCGGCATTGCTCAATGCAAATGCAGCAGAGGGCAATGAGTCAAAAAAAGATTTTTTTACTCTTATATATTCATCAAATGTTTTATGGTAGTCGAGATGATCGTGTGTGATATTACTGAATATCCCTCCTGCAAAGCGGAGTCCCTCGATTCTATGCTGATGTATCGCGTGAGAACTTACTTCCATAAAAACATGAGTACAATAATGCTCATGCATTTTTGCCAATAGTTCATTAAGGCTAATTGGATCAGGCGTGGTATGTGTAGTTCCCAACACCTGTGTGCCGATCTGATTTTGCACGGTACTGATGAGGCCACATTCATATCCTAATGAAGAAAATAACTTGAATAACAAGGTAGCAATCGTTGTTTTTCCATTGGTGCCCGTTACTCCCACCAGTTTCATCTTTTCAGTGATCCGGCCATAAAAATTATGAGCTATAACGCCCGCAGCCTTTGAACTGTTTTCTACCGTTACGTAATGTACTTCATCATTAACATCACCAGGAATTGTTTCACAGATAACTGATATTGCACCATTTGCAATTGCTGCCTCTATAAACTTATGGCCGTCAGAAGAGGCTCCTTTTATGGCAATAAAACAATCACCAGGCAGCACTTTGCGCGAATCAATCTGCAGACCGGTGATTTCTATTTCTGTAGAACCCAGTAGAGACTGAATGTTTACTCCGTATAATATGGTTTGCAATAATGCCATTAATTCAATTGTATTGTGATTGATTCGCCTTTTTTAAAATCTGTATTTTGAGCTATTGATTGATACACTACCTTCCCTCTTCCGGACGCAGAGACTTTCATTCCCATATTTTCCAACAAATACACCGCATCTTTTAATCCCATACCGCTTACGTCAGGCACCTTATCCGTTGTGGACGAAACCGGATCTGCAAGCAATTTGGCATTGCCATCCTGAAGCAATGTAGTCCGCCAGTTTGCTGAAGCCGCAGAATCCGTCTTACGGTAATTGAATACTTTTATAATATGATCCAGGTCGCTTTTTATTCCTGAAAACTGATATACATAGTTATCAGGCAAAATCTCTTTTGGATTGAAAGACTTCTTTGCAATTCTTGTGGCATATAATTTATCAGCTACCTCTTTAAATACCGGCCCGGAAACTGAAGAACCATAAACATGTTTTGACTCATTGCTGTTCTGAATCACCACGGCAATACTATATTGAGGATTGTCAACAGGAAAATATCCCATGAACGCAGATTGGTAAATCTTCGAGCCTTTATTGTAACCCCGGTTGTCCATCGCTGTTACAGCCGTACCTGTCTTACCGGCAAAATCATACACATCGCTTTGGAGCATGTGGGCAGTGCCATTTTCACTTTTAACTACCGCTTCAAGGCAGCCTTTTAGTTTACCCAATGTTTCGTCATCACAAATTTTGTCTAAAAGCACTTTAGGTTTAAAAGACTGTACTTCTACTCCCATATCATTGATAGAATTCACAAGATAAGGCTGCATCATAGCGCCATTATTGGCTATGGCACTATAAACCATTAAGAGGTTTAAAGGAGTTTCGAGCTCTTCATAACCATGTGCCATAAAAGGAATAGTTGTTTTTGACCAGTATTTATTAGTAGGCTTTTTAATGTAAGGATTTGGAATGCCTACTATACCTACTCCCGAATTGCGGGTAAGCCGCAGGCGATCCAGGTGGTTATAAAATTTTTCAGGTTGGTTGTGATAGTATTCATCGGCAAGCTTTGCAAATGCAACATTAGAAGACATCGCAAACGCTTCTTTCACTGTTATTTTTCCAGTCCCAAGGTGCGAATCTGCAATTCGTAAACCATAAAATTTTTTCTGTCCGCCTTCGCAATCTACGATACTGCTGGTGTCCACATATTTATCTTCAAGAAGAGAAATTAAAGTGGCAATCTTAAAAACAGACCCCGGTTCTGTTCGCATTCCCAGGCCATAATTGTAATCTTCCCAATAAGTGCCATCCGGCCTTTTGCCGAGATTAGCAATTGCTTTTATCTTACCGGTTTTTACTTCCATCACGATGCAACTGCCATGTACAGATGCATTCTGGGTCATCATTTTCAATAAGGCATTTTCAGCTACGTCCTGGATATAAGTATCAATAGTTGTAATAACATCTTTTCCGTTTTCAGGAGCAATTTCTGCACCGTCAACCGGGATGTAAGCCCCGGCAGTATAACGCATCAGCCTGTGTCCTGTCTGGCCTTTTAGCACACTGTCATAAGATCTTTCGAGCCCGACATTCCTGCTGGTATCACCCCTTGACAAACCAATGGTACGATTAGCAAGAAGCACATAGGGATTTACCCTGTTGTCTCTTACTTCCATAATAAAGCCACTTTTATTTCTTCCCTGTCTCACTAAAGAAAACTCTCTCAAAGCCTTGTACTCCCCGAAAGAAATTTTCTTTTTCAGTGAATAATACCTTGCTCTTTTTTTATATTGTTTCAAAAGCAATTTTTTATATGAAGCTGCGCTTGCATCTTTGAATAATGAAGCAAGTGAATTGCTGAGTGAATCCAGGTTTTTATAAAATCTTTCCCCGCTTTTTTCGCGAAGTCCATCGGCTCCAAAATCAATAAAAATATCAAATACCGGAATAGAGGTGCTGAGCATATTTCCATCTTCGCTATAGATACTTCCACGCCCGGCATCTATGTTCATATATTTTAAATGTTGCTTATTGCTCATACTTCTCCAGTAATTACCTTCTATTCTTTGGATATAAAATGCACGCCCCCATATTCCTGCTCCTAATGCAATCATTAAAAGGAAGCTGAGATGCACTCGCCATAATATGTCTTTCTTTATATCCACTTTTTAGTTGTGATTTATCTCAGTTGCAATTGGTCAGTTGTGAGGTGTTACTCATTGCTGATTGCCCATTACTTTTTCTCTTTGCTCTTTGCTCTTTTCTTCTTGCTGATTGCTCTTTGCTTACCCGATAGCTCATCTTTCATCACTGTTCTCTCAAAGTATCTACAATCCGCGGCGGCGGAATCAATAGTTCTTTCAATCCCAAAGGCTCAACCGCTTTAATCAGCTCACTTTCTTTACTCCTGAAAATAACATCCTGTTTAATTGTTTTATATTCATATTCCATTTCTTTCAGATGCTTTTCTGTACCACTTATTTTCCGCAAAGCAGTATCTGCGTAATGTCCGTTAGCGATATAGATAAGAGCAAGAGCAGAAATAAAAAAATAAAAAGGAATGTTTTTTACAATCCATTTATTATACCTCAGCATCCTACGTTTTTTTTTAGGACGATGCGGTGTTTCATTTTCCTCTGATATCGTTTTTTCACTTACCATATTATTCGAACACTCTGCATTTTTATAATCGTTTTTTATTAAGTCACTACCTTTTCAGCAACCCGCAATTTTGAACTTCTTGCCCGCGGATTACTTTGTAATTCGCCAGGTGATGGAACAATCGGTTTTTTCGTAATGCTTCTCAAAGGAGAAACAAGTGTATTACCAAATAGATCGTGCTTCTGCATCTCGTCAAAATTTCCATATTTGAAAAAGTTTTTTACAATCCTGTCTTCAAGCGAATGAAATGTGATAACCGCGATGCGACCTCCGTTCTTTAACACTTTCACAGATTGTTCGAGCATTTCTTTAAGCACATTCAATTCATCATTCACCTCTATGCGCAAAGCCTGGAATACCTGTGCTAAATATTTGTCAGGATTTCCTTTCACGACCGGGTAAATGGCATTTTTAAACTCATTGATCGTGCTTAATCTCTGCGTTTGTCTTTGATCAACAATAAGTCTCGCTAATGTTTTAGCATTCGTTACTTCGCCATATTGTTCAAAAATTTTATGTAATTTTTCCTTCGGGTAGGATCTGATCACTTCCCCTGCCGTTTTTATTCCATTTCGGCTCATACGCATGTCGAGTGCAGCATCAAAGCGCGTAGAGAAACCTCTTTCTGCCACATTGATCTGGTGACTCGAAGTTCCCAGGTCTGCGAGAATTCCATTTACGGCTGTGATTTTATGAAAACGAAGGAAGCGCTGAAGATGCTGAAAATTATGAGGTACAAAAATAACCCTATCATCGTTTGGCATATTTTGTCTGGCATCCTCATCCTGGTCAAATACGATTAGCTGACTCTTCGAATCCAGTTTTTCGAGGATTTTTTTACTATGCCCGCCCCCGCCAAATGTGCAATCCACATATACCCCCGATGAGACAATTTGTAGCGCGTCAATAACCTCATTCAACATAACGGGCACATGGTATTGACCATCGTGGATCATGGTTTTGATGATTTATCCCCAGCCATCACTTCCTTTGCCAGGTCACTGAATGTTTCCGGTGAAAAATTTTCAAAGAACTGTTGATATTTAGTTTTATCCCAAATTTCTATTTTGTCAATTGCTGAAACCAATACAATGTCTTTTTCCAGGCCGGCGTATTCCATCAGGTTTTTGGGTAGTAAAAGCCGACCTGCACTATCAGGAATTACCTGAGTAGCACCATTCAGGAAATAGCGTTTGAATTGCCTTACTTTTGGATCAAAATCATTCAACTTGCTCAATTCAGAAAATATAGGATTCCAGCCGGCAGATGTGTATAAACTAAGACACTTTTCGAAACCACGATTCAATACAAAGGCCACCTCTTCATTTTCAGGCAGTTGTTTTTTAAACCCTGCCGGAACAAGAAAGCGCCCTTTTGTGTCCAGGGTAACTTCATATTCGCCCAGAAAGCCTGCCATGATTGAATTTGTTTATAATGATCCAA
>JBDTJI010000294.1:0-7163 GCA_039935935.1 Ginsengibacter sp.
GACCTTGCAATTGCTGGCTGCAGCAGAAAATTATCCATTCAATCTTGGTGAAGGAAAACTGGAAGGAACCCAGGAGAATGACATTCACTTTTTGAAAGGCCTGGCTTACGATCTATCAGGCAATAAGGACGAGGCAATGATCTATTTTCACTTAGCTGCTCACGGAATCAGTGAACCAGCGCAGGCTATTTTTTATAATGATCCCCAACCTGATAAAATATTTTACCAGGGCTTGGCATGGATCAAACTGGGCCGAAATAAAAAAGCCATAGAAACTTTTCAGCGATTAATTGACTTTGGTAAAACTCACAGGAACGATGTTATTACCATAGATTATTTTGCTGTTTCATTACCTGATCTATTGGTGTTTGATGCGGATCTGAATTTATTGAATAAGGTGCATTGCCTGTACTTAATGGGGCTGGGCCACATGGGCCTGGGACAGGAAGATTTAAAAAAAGCCCAGGAATATTTTAACCAGGTATTGAAGCTGGACATCAACCACCAGGGCGTGCTCACACATCAAAGTATGATACCATACATGAGTTTGTTTGGGCATTAAAAGAGTTGAACATCCAATTTTTTGACTTATTGACCTGACAATTCAGTTACCTTCTCAAATATGTTTCGACATATAATAGCCTCGTTACTGATTGTCAACATACCAGGAGGCGTGTCAACATCACCTCCTTTTATGCGTACAATTCAGAATACATCTTTTATTATTTGAGGTCTTTTTTCTTCCCTGTTTTTTCAGGCGTCAACGTTATTTGCTTAATGAAATGATAGGAAATATCCAATGCGGTGGCTACATCATAATCTTCAACATCTTCGGCTGAATGAGAATTAATTGCTTTAGAACATTTTACAAATAAGATGGCTACCGGCGCTACCCTGGATATCATTACAGCATCAGAGCCAACCCCGCTTACAAGGCTAACTACTTCAATATTATTTTGCTCGATAGAATTAGCGAGCAGTTTTCTAAACTTCTTATTGCATACTACAGGTTCCCGTTCCGCTGTCAGTTTCCACTCAAAATAGATATTTCTTTTATCACAAAACTTTTCGCATAAAGCATTAATGTCTTCATAAGCTTGAGATAAAAATTCCTTGTCCTCTGTTCTGATGTCAAGTGTGCAACACACTTTACCCGGAACCACATTAGCGGCAGCACCAGGTATCGTCAGCGTACCTATTGTCGCCACAATGTTTTTCTTCTGCTTTAAAGCATATTTTTCTACCGCTGAAATAAATTTCGCAGCCGCACACAGAGCATCTCTCCGCATGCTCATTGGCTCCGTGCCGGCATGGCCTGTTTTACCTGTAAATTCTATTTCAACATTTTTCTGGCCGGCAATTGCATTAACTATGCCTACCGAAACATTTTTTTCATATAAAACCTGCTCTTCTTCGATATGAATTTCAAAATAGCCCAACCAATCATGAGGGGCTATGGCATCTGAGTCTATGCTTGTTTTATCGAAATTCAAAAATTTTAATGACTCATCTAAAGTTCTTCCTTCCGGGTCTTTGGCCTCTAACAATTTGTCTTCAAAAAAACCGGACACTACACGGCTTCCTAAATAAGGAACCTGGAAATGAATACCCTGCTTCTCGCAAAAGGCTATAACTTCAATATGAAAAGGAAGTAAAATATTTTTACTCTGTATATTCTCAATGATTTCAATACCCATTAAAACTCCTAAAACTCCATGATACTTTCCAAAGTGGCCTACGTTATCAAAATAGGATGCGATCACAAAGGTTTTTGCCTCGGAGTTATTACTTCTTAATTTTCCTCTTATATTTCCAATAGTGTCAATGTGGGTATCAAGCCCTGCTTCCTGCATCCAAGATGCTATTTGATTACTGCAATCTTTGAAAGATGTGGATCCATAAGCTCTGCTTATAGAATTTGGATCATCGCTGAAGCCGGCAAGTTTATTTACTCTCTGCCTGATTCGGGTTGCTCTCTGAAAATCATTTTCCATACGTTATTAAACAGGTAAGTTTGCACGAAGTAAGCGAATTTTTTGTAATGATGTTTTTGAAAGATATGGATCAGCTGTTTTGACGGTTAAATTGCTCATAGAAATTTTTGTCGATTAATGTGGATTTTATTTTACGGTCCAATTCTTATAAGCAATGATATTTCCTGTTCACTGCCTAAACCGATTTCATCAACTGATCGATACCGGCACTAAATCAAAAAGTATGAAGAAGACAATAATTTTTATTGCAACGATTTTATCTGTTTTTTATTCAAAACAAATAAATGCGCAAACTCAACACGTAGAAGTATTTAAAGTGTGGGATAAAGCAATTAATAATTCTTTTACAGATTTAATCAGGTTTAAGGGAAAATTTTACTGCACATTCCGGGAAGGATCTGGTCACACTCCGGGGAAAAGCGGCGTGGATGGAGAGATACGTATTCTATCTTCGATTGATGGTGAAAAATGGACACCTGTGGCATTATTAAAAAAAGAAGGAATTGACCTGAGAGATCCAAAACTTTCTATTACACCTGAGGGCCGTCTTATGATTATTTGTGGTGGCTCATTGTATAAGGGTGATTCCTTAATGGGACGTGTACCTCACGTTTTATTCTCTGATGTTTCCGGCAACAAATTTAGTGAACCTCAAAAGATATCTATTGATCCTATGATCAGTGGATGGGGCGACTGGATATGGCGGGTAACCTGGCATAATAACATTGGTTACGCTATTGATTATCAAATTGAGCCTAAAGAAAGATATGGCCCTCATAGATTGTTCTTATTAAAAACAAAGGATGGCATTCACTATGAAAAAGTAACCGAGTTTCATAATATTGACGGCTTTCCCAATGAATCCACAATACGGTTCGATAACAAAGGGAAAATGTATATCCTGGTGAGAAGAGAATTGCAGGATAAGATGGGGATGTTGTTAAAAGGTGATGCACCTTATAACAAATGGGCTACTAATAAATTAAATATCCGGCTGGGCGGGCCCAATTTCCTTTTTCTCAATTCTGATAGATTAGTTATCGGATCCAGGCGCCACCTTAAAGATGATGATGGCAAAAACTATGTCAGTACCGGCATTATGGTGACCGATTTAAACGGAAACATTAAAAAAACTATTTTTCTTCCCAGCGGCGATGATACGAGCTATCCGGGTTTAGTAATTTACCAGGATACGTTGTGGGTGAGTTATTATTCCAATCATGAAGGTGGGAATACATCCATTTATCTCGCAAAAATACCTTTGAAGGATCTAACCAATTAAAAAATCTTATTCTTTTTAAATAGTTTTTCTCCATTGCAACGAAAGGATATTTTTGCCTGTCAGTAAAGACCATGCGAATGAAATCTTTTATTGTTATTTTCCTTTTGCTTCTTTCTTCAGGTTCGCATGCACAAACTTGTACTGCACTTGGTCAAACACCTTCCACGGCTTTTCCCGTTTGCGGCACCACTGCTTTTAAGCAGAGTGACGTGCCCGTATGTAGTTCCAATAGTTTATATGTGCCAGGTTGCAGCGGTAACGGTGGGGCGAATTATGCCAATAAAAATCCTTTCTGGTATAAATTCACCTGTTACGTTTCTGGTACGTTGGGATTTGAGGTTACTCCTAACAATATGCAGGACGATTACGACTGGCAGCTTTACGATATTACCGGCCTTGACCCTGACCAGGTTTATACTAATCATAATATAGTCGTTACCGGCAATTGGGCTGGCAATCCCGGTACTACAGGCACTTCAGCAAATGGGGTAGCTTTTATCCAATGTGCTTCAGGCTACAATGGCAGCGAGCCCCGCTTTGCTAAAATGCCTAATCTGAGGGCAGGACATGAATATATTTTACTGGTGAGTCATTTTACCGATTCCCAAAGTGGCTACTCACTCTCATTCGGTGGCGGCACTGCAAGCATTACTGATACCACACAGCCCGCTCTTAAGAGTATTGAAGCCTCATGCGATGTAACTAAACTACACGTGAAGCTGAACAAAAACATGAAATGTAGCAGTCTCGCTGCCGATGGAAGTGACTTTGCCATTTCATTTCCCGGCACCACTGTTATTTCGGCAACTGCCGCTTGCACCGGGTTTGACATGGATTCACTGGTGCTCGAATTAAGTAATCCGTTGCCACCCGGAAATTACATTCTCTCGGTAAAGAACGGAACCGATAGTAATACGATCATTGATAATTGCGGTACCAATATTCCTGAGGGAGATTCTTTGCTCTTAACCATACATCCATTAATGCCAACACCTATGGATAGCCTCATTACACCAACCTGTGCTCCGCAATCCCTGCAATTGATTTTTAAAAAGAATATGCTCTGCACTTCCGTAGCCCCGGATGGAAGCGACTTCATAGTTACGGGTCCATCAAGTGTAGATGTTGTAAGCGCCGTGTCTAATTGTAATAGCGATGTTACCAGGATAATTACTATCAATTTATCAGCACCGATGGCAAACGGTGGCAATTACCAGGTAAAATTAAAAACCGGTAATGACGGAAATACTCTTTTAGATGAATGTACTCAACAAACACCTAACGGGGCAGCAATCAATTTCACATTGAAAGACACGGTGTCTGCAGACTTCACCTACAATATATTAAAGGGATGCAAAGAAAATACAGTGCAGTTCGGACACGATGGTAGACATGGAATAACTAAGTGGACGTGGCAGTTAGATTATTCCGGTCCGAGTACTTTACAAAATCCTGTAACTAAATTTGATCTTTCTGGCACCAAACAAATCAAGTTGCTGGTTTCAAATGGGTTTTGCACCGACACTGCATTAAAAGAAATGGTATTTGATAATGCATTGAAGGCTGCATTTGAAACCTCTAATATTTTATGCCCCGAAGATTCCGCTGCATTTAAAAATACAAGCCTTGGTAACATCGTATCATATGAATGGAATTTTGGAAATGGTTTCACTAATTTAGTTAGAGATCCTCTGGCACAAAAGTATCCTGTCTCCTTAGGAGAAAGGAATTACAAAGTGAGCTTAATAATCAAAAATGATATTGGCTGCTATGATACGGCCATTCATACTATTCAACTTTTAAAAAGTTGCTATATCGCTGTTCCCAATGCATTTACGCCCAATGATGATGGTTTAAACGATTACCTCTACCCTCTCAATGCCTACAAAGCACGTAATTTACAATTCAGAATTTATACCCGCCTTGGGCAATTGGTTTATCAATCCAATGACTGGACTCAAAAATGGGATGGTAAAGTAAACGGCGAGCAACAAGATGCCGGAGTGTATGTGTGGATATTACAATATATACTTCGCGATACAGGTAAACCTGTATTAAAAAAAGGATCAACAATATTGATCAGGTAACCAAAAAGCAAGCTAAATTTTTTTTTATGTGAAGTGGGCTTACTTTCGCAAGAATTCAAAAACATTAAAAATGAATTTTCAGTTTTCTAACAGCCCTCTCGGGCGATTCAGGATGGCGGGGATTATTGAGGGGATTTCTTTTATCACCCTTTTGTTCATCGCTATGCCTTTAAAATATATAGCGGGCGATCCACGTGCTGTGTTATATGTAGGCTGGGTTCACGGCCTGCTTTTTATGATCTATATTCTCACCTTGATCATTGTGGCGATCAAACTGGATTGGAAGTTTAAAAAAATAGTGGTAGCTTTTCTTGCTTCTTTAGTGCCCTTTGGGACCTTTATAATGGACAAATCATTAAGGAGAGAAGAAAAAATGTTGCAGGAACAAGGCGCCATTGAGTCCAGATAAATTCAATTAGCCTGTTTATATTTAAAGTAAATGTTTTAGATTGTCCGGTAATTGATCTCTGGCAATTGTTTGTAGTGGATCAGGGTCTTAAAATTCATATTTTTTAAGCGTCATCAGCCTCCATATCTTCACCGAATATTTAGACATAGCAACCAGTGAAATTGCTAAAATTTATGAAACAAATTCCAAATATTTTTACATTGCTCAATTTGTTTTTTGGTTGTATGGCAATTGTGTTTGCATTACAAACCAATACAGTAATTATTTACATTAATGACCAGTTCAACAGTAGCTTTAATATTCCTGAAAAACTTTCCTGGGCGGCGATATGTATTCTCATTGCTGCTGTGATAGACTTTTTGGACGGGTTTGTAGCGCGCTTATTAAAAGCCACCAGCGACATGGGAAAACAACTCGACTCTTTATGCGATGTGGTAAGTTTTGGTGTAGCGCCATCAGTGGTTCTTTATCAATTATTAAAATTTAGTTTTGCCAGAGAAGAGAATGGATTAGAGGTATCAATTGCATGGCTGGTTCCTTCTTTCATATTGGCCTGCGCAGCCGCTTACCGTCTTGCAAAATTTAACCTGGATACCGATCAACAGTTTTCTTTTAAGGGAGTTCCTGTACCCGCAGTGGGAATATTGATTGCGTCTTTCCCCCTCATTTTACATTTTAATTATATCAATAGCATCAATGCGTTAATTGTTAATAAGTGGTTTCTGTATGTAACCATATTGTTGCTGAGTTATTTGATGGTAAGCAATCACAGGATGATGTCTTTAAAGTTTGCGGACTATACTTTTAAAGAAAATTGGCAAAAAATTATTTTACTGATAGTTGCAATCGTTGCAGCATTATTTTTGCAATGGATTGCTGTACCGGTTGTCTTTATAGTTTATGTTTTATTATCCTTAACCGGCACGAAAAATATCGTGTCTAAAAACAACGTTGAATGAATTTTACTGCAGAAATTAAAATAATGCCTTTAAAAGAACTACTTGATCCACAGGGAAAAGCCGTTCTCGGCGGCCTTTCTAATCTTGGAATCAAAAGCGTAACTGATGTGCGTATCGGAAAGCACATCCATTTAAATGTGGAAGCCGCTTCGCCAGAAGTAGCAAAGTCAATTGCGGAGGAAGCCGCTCAAAAATTATTAGCAAACCAGGTGATGGAAGAATTTACCGTTGTGATTAGGTAGTGAGTGGTAAGTAGTGAATTGTGAATAGTGAGTGAGTATTGAGTAACAACGCTGACAACTGACCACTCACAACTGACCACTGACAACTGACCACTGAGCAAGCAACACTCACAACTCACAACTGACCACTCACAACATCCATCTCATCATGCTCTACATCGTTCCCTCTCCAATAGGTAATCTGGCTGAT
>JBDTJI010000295.1:0-9605 GCA_039935935.1 Ginsengibacter sp.
AACCTGCATGTTTTATAGAACTCATCGGAGAGGCACCTGTTCCACCATCATGTCCGGAAATCAAAACAACATCCGCTTTTGCTTTAGTAACTCCTGCGGCAATCGTTCCCACGCCAGCTTTTGACACTAGCTTCACATTGATACGCGCGTTCCTATTGGCATTTTTAAGGTCAAAGATTAACTGCGCCAGGTCTTCAATGGAATAAATATCATGATGTGGTGGTGGCGATATCAAACCAACTCCTGGCGTTGCGTGACGTACGCGGCCAATCCAGTCATCGACCTTAAAGCCCGGTAATTGTCCACCTTCACCTGGTTTAGCTCCTTGGGCCATTTTTATTTGTAATTCATCGGCTTCCGTTAAATACCAACTGGTAACGCCAAATCTTGCGGACGCTACTTGTTTAATAGCGCTTCGCATTGAGTCTCCGTTTGGTAATTTCTCGTACCTGATTTCATCTTCACCTCCCTCGCCGGTATTACTCTTTCCTCCCAGACGGTTCATAGCAATAGCAAGAGTGGTATGCGCTTCCCATGATATGGAGCCAAATGACATAGCACCTGTAGCAAATCTTTTGTAAATATTCTCTGCCGGTTCTACTTCATCAATTGAAATAGACTGGCGATTCTTTTTAAACTGAAACAGACTTCTTAGAGTCGCAGCTTTTAGAGTTTGATCATTGACTGCTTTTGAATATTTTTTAAATATGCCATAATCATTCATTCGGGTAGAATGTTGTAACAAATGAATGGTGGTGGGATTGAATAAATGAAACTCACCCCTGCGCTTCCATTTGTAAACGCCTCCAACAGTAAGACGATCGAAAGGCACATCTTTTTTACTAAAAGCAAAAGAATGTTTTACTAAAGTTTCTTTTGCGATCTCATCAAGCCCCATACCTTCTATTCGCGAAGTAGCCCCGGTAAAATATCTATCTATCACCGATTTATTGATTCCAAGTATTTCAAAAATTTGAGCTCCCTGATAAGACTGGAGCGTAGATATACCCATTTTTGAAAATACTTTCAGTAACCCATTGTTAATAGCTGTTTTGTAATTTTTTTTGAGTGCGTTTGAATCCAGTTCATTTCCCATTTTTCCCTGTAGCCGCAAGTCACGAATAGTGGAAAGTGCTAGGTACGGATTAATAGCAGTGGCACCGAACCCGATCAGGCATGCAAAATGATGGACTTCCCATACGTCGCCTGCTTCTATAATTAATCCTACCTGCCCACGCAATCCTTTCTTTATAAGATGATGATGAACTGCAGAACAAGCCAAAAGAGAAGGAATTGCCGCATGCTCTGAATCAATGGCTCTGTCAGATAAGATCAGTACTTCAAAGCCATCCTGCACGGCTTCGGCAGAACGTCGACACAATCGCTCTATGCCTTTTTGTAGCGATCCTGGCTTGCCATCAGCCAGAAAATAAGTTTGCAGAGTCTGAGCCTGAAATATGCCGGTGTCTATACTTCTTATTCTTTCGAGTTCTGTGTTGGAAAGAACAGGATGGTTTAAAGCCACCGTGTGGCAGGACAATGGGTCATCCTCTAGCAAATTTCCATTGTTCCCCACAAAAGTTGCCAGCGACATTACTAATTTTTCCCGGATCGGATCTATCGGTGGATTGGTTACCTGCGCAAAAAGTTGTTTAAAATAACTGCTTAAATGTTGAGGCTCGTCACTCAAAATTGCTAATGGCGCATCATTACCCATAGAACCTATTGGCTCTTTAGCATGAAGTGCCATCGGCGTTAATAAGAGTTCGAGGTCTTCTGCGGAATAGCCAAATGCTTTTTGATATTTGAATATCTGGTCATGCTCAAGATGAGTAAACATTACTCTTGGAGCAGGCAATTCTTCGAGGCGGATCTTATATTTATTCAACCATTCGCCATAAGGTTTTGCCGAACAAATTTTTTGCTTTATCTCTTCGTCGCTGATGATCCTTCCTTCTTCCAGATCCACCACAAACATTTTTCCCGGCTGTAATCTTCCTTTTTCTTTTATGAGTTTAGGATTTATAGGAAGTACGCCTGTTTCAGATGCCATAATGACTCTGTCATCTGTTGTTACACAGTATCTCGATGGACGTAAACCATTTCTGTCTAATGTAGCGCCTATTATTTTACCGTCAGTGAAGGAGATGGATGCAGGCCCGTCCCATGGTTCCATAAAAGAGGCATGGAATTCATAAAAAGCCTTTTTTACAGGATCCATCTGTTCATTTCCATCCCAGGCTTCGGGTATCAACATCATCAATACGTGAGGTAACGAACGGCCACATAAAGTAAGTAATTCAATCATATTATCCAGGCAGGCAGAATCAGATTGATTTCCATTCACTACCGGTAACAGCATTTCCATTTCTTCCTTGCTGAAGAATTGAGACACGAAAGTCTTTTCGCTCGTGCGCAACCAGTTTAGGTTACCCTGTAATGTATTGATCTCGCCGTTATGTGCTATGTAGCGAAATGGCTGGGCCAGCTTCCATGAAGGAAAAGTGTTAGTTGCAAATCGGGAATGGATTAAACCAAAAGCAGATACAACTTTTTTATTGTTTAAATCAGGAAAATATTTACGCAGTTGAAGGCTCGTCAGTTGTCCTTTGTAAATAATTGTTTTATAAGAAAGCGAAGCTACGTAAAAGCCAATAGTATCTTTTTTTACCGTATTATTTATCGTTTGTGCGGCATAATTTCGTAAAACAAATAATTTCCTCTCAAAGTCTTCAGGATTAGTGATATGATCCGGACAGGCAATAAAAACCTGCTCCATTTCAGGTTCTACAGATAACGCAGAGCTGCCAATGCCATCAATATTTACAGGCACCTTGCGATACCCCATAACTTCCATGCCAAGAGTTTCTGCGCAGCGATTAAATATATCCCGGCATTCTTCTCTTAAGCGGATTTCTTTAGGAAAAAAGAGAACACCGACACCATATTTGCTGTAGGAAGGCAAATGGATGTCTAATTTTAAGCATTCATCAAAGAAGAATTCGTGTGGAGTTTGAATGAGAATCCCCGCGCCATCACCGGTATTTATTTCGCAACCGGATGCGCCGCGGTGCTCCATATTTTCTAAAATAGTGAGTGCATCAAAGACAATCTGGTGGCTTTTATTACTCTTAATGTTAGCGACAAAACCAATGCCGCATGAATCATGTTCAAATTCTGATGAGTATAAACCTTTATTTTTCATAATTGCTTACCTGTTAAACATACTTATAATCGCACTTCTCCAATACATGAAAGAACTCTTGAAAGCTATTATTTATATTGAAAAATTTTTTAACAAAACACGTATTAATGAAATTATTCTGAAAAACTTTCAAAGTAAAATTTAATATATCAGGATTCTACAATAAGCAACTCGTTTCATTCATCTTAGAATACAGAGAAATAAGGGGTTTTACAAAAGAAGCATTACAGTTTCCAAAATCTTCATGAAAGTAGATATTCTTTGTTGTTAGCAGGTCTAATTCAAAATCTCAGCTCCCGCCACTTCTCTTAGTTTTTCAAAATATCCTATCAAATTGTTTTATAAGACAACTTCACATAAATAATTCTCGTTTCCCATTTTTTTCCTGCCTCTCTTGAAATCATGCTTCCACCTTCTGCATTTTTTGAGTTTTCTTCCGTTCCTCTTCACCAAGAATTACCTTGCGCATGCGGATAAATTTGGGTGTTACTTCTATGCACTCATCCTGCTGAATATATTCCATGCACTCCTCAAGGGACATCTGTATTTTAGGAGCAATGCGGGAAGCATCATCGGCTCCGCTGGCGCGGTGATTGGTTAATTTTTTTGGTTCTGTGGCATTTACTATTAAATCTCCCGGTTTGATGTGTTCAGCTATTATCTGACCTACATAAACCTCTTCTCCGGGATCCACAAAAAACCTTCCTCTATCCTGAAGTTTATCTATTGAATATCCTGTAGTTTTATCCTGATTTTTGGAAATTAAAACACCATTGCTTCTCCCGGGAATATACCCCTTCCAGGGTTTATATTCTAAAAACCGATGAGCCATTACAGCTTCTCCTGCCGTATTAGTCAACATATTAGAACGCAAACCTATCAAGCCTCTCGAAGGAATTTCAAATTCCAAATGTTGCATTTCGCCCTTGCTTTCCATAATCAACATTTCACCTTTACGTTGTGTAACCAGATCTATCACTCTTCCGCTGTATTCAGAAGGCACATCTACTACAAGGTTCTCAAATGGCTCTGATTTTTTTCCATCAATTTCCTTAACAATGACTTGTGGCTGTCCTACTGTAATTTCATAACCTTCTCTACGCATAGTTTCTACTAAAATACTTAAATGCAGAATTCCGCGACCGTAAACCATGAAACTATCTGCGCTGTCGGTAGCAGATACACGCAGTGCAAGATTTTTCTCTAACTCTTTTTCTAATCTATCTTTTAAATGGCGTGAGGTAACAAATCTCCCATCTCTACCAAAAAAAGGAGAATTATTAATGCTGAATTGCATATTCATCGTAGGCTCATCAACGCTAATAATAGGAAGCGCTTCTGGATTTTCAAAGTCAGCAAGCGTTTCGCCAATATTAAAACCCTCTACTCCTACTACTGCACAAATATCACCTGCAGCAACTTCCGTTACTTTCTTTTTTCCCAAACCTTCAAAAATATATAACTCCTTTACACGTGTTTTTTGAACAGTGCCATCTAATTTCATTAATGACAAGGGCTGATTGTCTTTTATGACACCTCTTGCTACTTTTCCCACTGCTATTCTTCCCAGGAATGAAGAGTAATCCAGAGAAGTTATTTGCATTTGTAAAGTTCCTTTTTCATGTGATGGTGGTGGAACTTTTTCAAGAATGGTATCCAAAAGAGGAAAAATATTTTCTGTACGCTCAAGTGTAGTGTTCATCCAGCCTTGTTTGCTGGAGCCATAAATTGTTGCAAAGTCAAGTTGTTCTTCAGTAGCATCAAGGTTAAAAAACAATTCAAAAACCGCGTCATGAACCTCATCCGGCCGGCAGTTCGGCTTATCTACTTTATTAATAACCACAATCGGGCGAAGTCCTAATTGTAATGCTTTTTGTAACACAAAGCGGGTTTGAGGCATTGGCCCTTCAAAAGCATCTACCAACAAAACCACTCCATCGGCCATTTTTAATACACGCTCTACTTCTCCGCCAAAATCACTATGCCCGGGGGTATCTATCACGTTAATTTTAACACCTTTGTAAGTGACAGAGATGTTTTTACTGAAAATAGTAATCCCTCTCTCCCTCTCAAGATCATTATTATCCATAATAAGTTCTCCTGATTCCTGATTATCACGAAAAATATTTGTACTATGTAAAATTTTGTCGACCAAGGTAGTTTTACCATGATCAACGTGTGCAATGATTGCAATGTTTCTAATATCCATAAATTATTTTAACCCGGGCAATAAGCGCCAAAAAAAATTTGAGGGTGCAAAGTTACGTCAAAACCGGTTCTTAGCAAGTATAAAACTAAAATCGTGGGTACAGGTAAGTAATATTTTTTGTCAAAGCTTAAGCTCAGGGTCAAAAGGCTTTTTTATAAAAATGAGTCTGACGTTTTTCAGGCCATCGTCAGTCACTGAAAAATTAGCTTTAAAGAAGTTTTTTAAAAAGGTTCTATTTTAAATATTTTTTTATAAGAGAAAAGGAAATGCCTGTAATTTTGATGAATGATTCAATTAAAAAATGATCAACTTTCAATCAGGATAAACGAAAAGGGTGCGGAGATGCAAAGCCTACAATTAAATAAGTTGGAATACTTATGGCAGGCTGATCCAGATTATTGGGGCAAACATGCACCGGTGCTATTTCCTATAATAGGTGAATTAAAAGACGGTAAATACATTTTTAAAAATAAAGAATATCATCTGCCGCGGCACGGATTTGCAAGAGATAAAACGTTTGAAGCGAAACAAAGTGCTGACACCTCTGCTATTTTCACTTTATTCAGCGATGCGGATACTTTTGCTGTATATCCCTTCGAATTCATTTTCCAGGTACAATATGAAATCAAACAGCAAACACTTTATTGCAGTTATATAGTTCAGAATGCGGGTGATGGTGATATGTATTTTTCTGTTGGTGGCCATCCTGCATTCAGGATACCAATTAATGATCAATTGAAATACGAGGATTACACATTGGAATTTAATAACGACAACACTTTAAAACGATTTTTATTGCAGAATGGTTTGACAAATGATAATACCGAAACGCTGGCGCTTGATGATAAAAAATTACCTCTCAAATCTTCCTTATTTTATAATGATGCCATAGTTTTAAAACACATCAATAGCGATCAAATAAAATTGTGTTCTGATAAAGACCCTCATGGCCTGATATTCAAATTCGAAGGTTTTCCGTATTTTGGCATTTGGGCAGCTAAAGACGCCCCCTTTGTTTGCCTCGAACCCTGGTGTGGTATTGCGGATAACATTTATCACGATTATCATTTAAAAAATAAAGAAGGCATCAATCAATTGGCAACAGGAACTAACTGGAAGAGAACCTGGTCTGTGGAATTATATTAACTATCGGTTGGCTTCAAAAGATACTACTTACTCTTCTGGTTGAATTCCTAAGATAATCTATTCATTCGTGCCACTATATCTTTGGCAGCATTTTTAAAATACTCACCGATACTTGAATCTGGTATGCTGTTATGGGTATTGAATGGAACAGACAGAGCATTACTATTTACCATAATTAACGCAGATAAAGATATTTTCTCATTCGGTATTATTTTTTAAGTAGTATTTTGTTGTTAGGGTGTAAAACTTTCCTATCAAAAAAACGTGGCGTAAAAATGCATTTCCTGGGTTAGTTTATAACGTAACTCTTGCATCACGGCCGATTGTTGAACAACCCAATGAATTTAACTATTCAGTCCGCTTTAATTATGGAAAACCTAAAAGAACTAATATTAAAAATTATAGTAAATTTAGTATCATTTTCTAAACTAATTTATGGCGGATCAAACAATAAAAATTTTTTTAGCTTCTTCGGCTGAGTTAAAGGCTGACAGGGATGAATTCCGCAAATTTATAAGTTGGCAAAACGATCGATTGCATAAACAAGATATCTATCTCGAAATAGTTCAGTGGGAAAATTTCCTTGATGCCATTTCTGATACCAGGCTGCAAGATGAATATAACAAGGCCCTTCGCGGATGCGATATTGCACTTTGTCTTTTTTTCACCAAAGTTGGAAAGTATACCGCAGAAGAATTTGATACAGCTTACCAGGTTTTTAAAGATACCGGAAAGCCGACAATATGGACCTATTTTAAAGATGCCCCGGTCAATATGGGATCCATTACGGAAGAAATAAATACACTTATTGCTTTTAAGAAAAAGATTGGCGACCTGGGACACTTCTACACGGTTTATACGAATATTGATAATTTAATTAATCAATTCCGTAACCAGTTGGATAAAATTTTACCGCAGCTTACCGGAACAAATGAATTAATAAAACTATCCAATGAGAACGCTATTAATGAAACAAGCGCAGTTGTAAAAAATACCTTCAATGAAAAACTCACCCGCAGTTTAATAGAAGCCATGGCAGCCAATATCCCACGGGTCAAAAAATTTTTAGACAATGCGAACCGCATGGCTGCTGATTGGGAAACGCAGGAACGCTTCAGTGATCCGGCCAAAGAATTGATTGCGATAAATTATGTAGGTGTGCTCGGTATTCAACTGCGTAAATTGATCGCGATAGGAAAAGAAGAATTCTCGACTAACAAACAAAAGAAATACTTAGAGAATTGCCAACTCACAGCCAAAAGAGCCTTGCAGCTTTTATGTTTTGCGCTCATCTCCAAATTATGGGATGATAAAAAGGATAATCCTTTTACCCTTTCACCCGAACAAACCGCCACCTGTACTAATTTTTTTGAAGACGAATTTGAATGGGAAATTAATGGCTTTAAAGATTTATTAAAAACATTGCTGGACATTTTCACAGCCAATAATTTAGCATTACCCATCACGGGATTAAAGGATTTTGAAGAACAGCTTCAAGCCGGAAGCAGCTTTATGGAAGCGCTTGACAAATTGCAGGCGCTTGGCGACTTGTCAAATAAATCTTCTTTTAGCCCCCAGGATTGCAGCGATGCAGAAGAACACCTGGCCACTATTTTAGCTGCGCTTAATTTTTTAGCCGGTTATAAAATGATGTCTATTAAAAGTATCGGCTATACTGAAATGCGAAATACACAACCGCATTACTTATACAATTATACCGACCTGGTGGGCATAGATAATAAAGCTAATAAAACACAGGGACTGGAAAAACTGAGATTTGAAGAAGTCCCCATTAATACAGACGCTGTTTTGTTGTATAAGGAAAGTTACAGGGATAATCTTAACCTGTTCCCATTTATTATTGATATGAATGCATTGTCAGTGGCGGGTGGACAAAAGATTTGCTTTTACGCCGCAAAAGCTAATGCGGATGGTAGTTTGAATTATAGTTTTATTGAGGATAACAGCCAGGTGAATATAAAAAATACCAAAACAGTAAAGCCGGGGATTGATATTAATGAACTGTTGCTTGATACTTCCAAACTGACGGATATGCGATATGATACCGTGTTCAATCTTTTTCGGGAAGCTAAGAAAGCCATTACAGGGCAGGAAGATGATGACGAAGATGATTAAAATTGATTAATCAAATTAACAGCAAGTATAAGCATGATTCGATGAAAAAATATCCCTTTAAATTTTTAGATGCCTATAACAGGCAAGATACCGGGATGTTTTTCGGGCGGGATGAGGAGATTGCGGCCTTATATGAAATGGTTTTTCAGTCACCGATTTTATTGGTATATGGCGCATCGGGAACCGGTAAAACCAGTTTGATACAATGCGGACTGGCCAGTAAATTTCAATCGCACGACTGGCTGGCATTAACCATCCGGCGAGGTAGTAATATCAATACATCATTTGAAAAAGCGCTGGCAGATGCCGGTGGCAATGTGGTTGAAACAGATGATATGGATTGGTTGCAAGAAGTGATGGAAGAGAAAGAAGAGGTGATAGCTGTAAACAAAACTTTAAGCCCGCTTGAAAAATCATTTAAAGCTATTTACCTGAATTCTTTTCGCCCTATCTATCTCATCTTCGACCAGTTTGAAGAACTGTTTATTTTAGGTTCAAAAGAAGAACAAACGCAATTTATAGAAACTGTAAAAGAATTATTACAAATTGAGCAGCCGGTAAAAATGATCTTTTCGATACGGGAAGAATACCTCGGGCATTTGAATGCTTTTGAAAGAGCGGTGCCTCAACTGTTGCGCAAAAAGCTACGGGTAGAACCTATGAACCTGGACAAAGTGCGACAGGTAATTGTGGGAGCTACATCTTATGAAAACTCCAATGTGCATTTACAAAGCGGAGAAACAGATGCAATTGCTGAAGTCATTTTTGATAAAATTAAAGGTGCAGATAAAACGCTTACTATACAATTACCTTACCTGCAGGTTTTTTTAGATAAGTTTTATTTGGACATTACGAAAGATGAAAGCCGCCACGCGGAAGCAACTTTCACAATAGAAGCACTGAACAAAA
>JBDTJI010000296.1:0-12078 GCA_039935935.1 Ginsengibacter sp.
ATAGATAATTGCATCACGGTTATTTCATCACCGGAAGAATTGGTGTTGGAATAATTTTAGTTTAAGGGTATAAAAATCCTATTTTCTTAACTTTTCAATTTTAAAACAATAAACATCCATAAAATGACACGAATCGTTTTTATTACAGGCGCTACATCAGGTATAGGAGAAGCCAGTGCAGAAAAATTTGCTGCCAATGGCTATAATCTTATCATCAATGGCAGAAGGAACGAAAGGCTGGAAGAAATAAAAAAGAAATTGGAAGAAAAATATGATGTTGACATCCTGTGTGTGCCATTTGATGTTCAGAAAAAGGAGGCAGTATTTAGCGCCATCAACGATCTTGCTGAACAATGGAAATCCATTGATATCTTAATAAATAATGCGGGACTGGCACTTGGGCGGGATCTGTTCGATGATGCGGAGATTACTGATTGGGAAACTATGATAGATACTAATATAAAAGGAGTGATCTATGTCAGTAAAGCAGTGCTTCCGTTTATGATCGAAAAGAAAAGAGGACATATTATCAATCTTGGGTCCATCGCGGGCGATGACGTGTATCAATACGGAAATGTTTATTGCGCCTCAAAGAGCGCTGTGGATGCCATTAGCCGTGCTATGAGAATAGATTTGTTGCGACACCATATTAAAGTAACTAACATAAAACCAGGCGCTGTGGAAACTGAATTTTCTTTGGTACGGTTCAAAGGAGATGAAGAACAGGCAGCCAAAACATACGATGGACTGATACCTCTCACACCGGCTGATATTGCTGATTCCATTTTCTACTGTGCTTCTCTGCCTCCTAATGTGTGTATTAACCAGCTTACCATTACATGCACTGCGCAGGCCGATGGGATTTATTCGTATAGAGAGTAGGGGAGGCTACTCATCTTCGTTTGTGTCTTATTCTTCCTGTCCAGGTGCCTGCCGTCGGATGAACAGTTACGAAGTTTTATTTTTTTGAAAGTTGAGAATGTTTTGTTTTTTAATTTTTCTTGTATTAGTAAAAATGTATTCTTTTTCAGCGTTGGTTTAAGGATAGGTTTATGGTGGATGCAAAATGTGTATGCTTCTGTGAGTTGGCGTCTATTTAATTTTAATTGTCCATTCAACTGAAGATAACCGTTGCTTTATGCGTTTCAAAGTCGTAAAAATGTCTGTGTTATCAGGGAATCCGGCAAACACCAACTTCTTAAAATCATCATTGTAAGCAGATGATAACTCATTCCAAACTGATACCAATTCGCGAAATATTAATGCTTTGTTTGGGTGGTGAATTAGCCAATCGTTGTTGTTCTTAAAACTTGCGACATCATCATTGGCAACTTTCAAAATCATTTCGTCAAATGCAGGTGAACTGAAAAAATTGGAAAGTTCTTTGTTCCGCAAGAGTTGATACAGGTCGTAAGTGTGACGGATTTTTGCTTTCAAGTCATCAATCGGTTTTCGGTATAAGAAAACCTTACCAGGCCCATTACTTTCTCGCATAGAGTTCGCCTGGGTTCTAATACTTTTACGTCAAAAGGTTGTAAGCCGTATTCCTTTATCAATGCTTCCTGATCCCTGTTTATCATCATTTCATAAATGAAGGAACTTACCAATTTTATTGTGTAAGGTTCATAATACCCCAACCAGGTAGCTTCTACAATAATCACATCTCTCACCTGTCCGTAATCGCCTTTAAATTCTTTTGCGTAAGTGTGAGCTGTTCTTCGGTTCATGCCCATTTTCTGCGTTACTTCGTGTATTTCCACTTCAGGCAAAACAGAACTTACTACACTACTAATTTTCCTGATTTTCGTAGTCAGCTTATTGTTGCTTTCCCCTTCACGTCTTAAAACAACAAGGTCAATATCTTCCGAAAAACGTTGTATCAAACTATAGCATTTTAACAGTGACGTTCCACCTTTGAATATGGCTTCTTCGCCAATTTTGTGTTTGAAAATAGTATGCAAAGCATACGTTACCCAATAGTCTTTTTCAACACAAATTTCAGGAATATTCTTTTGCTGTGCCGTAAACTGCACGGCTTGCCTGAATAGCTGTTTGTTTTCGTGTAGTTTCATTTTATATTCCATTTTCCCGCAGTAGCCAACGTTTTACTTAACCCTGATAGTTTGTAAACAGTAATCGGGTTCAGCGATTTTCGCAACGGCTCTGTCAATTCCACATTTCCAGTTTCTTCTAATAGTGCTCACAGCAATGCTCTTGTTGCGGGGGATATTTCAACGCCAATCTTGTCAACGTGCTTTTATCTTTCACAGACAAATCTTTGATAATGGCTAAAAGCCGTTTGGCTGCTGATGCATTTGTGGTGTCGGGAATTTTTTTTATGTAACGGATAGCGTCTAACAGTTGAAGCAAAGGAACATTCTCTTTGGTAATGGTGTTCTTTTGCGTGACAAATGAAATAATGTAGCGTTCTCTTTTAAAAGCAGGACGAACGTCATTTTTACCGACTTGTATGGTGTTGCTTACCTGTGTGGTTAAGCCCAGTTGATTATAAATGCTATAACCTGTTAAATAGCCGGTTACTTGCCATCGGTTTCCAAAAGGTCTTTTACTATCTGGTATTGATTAGGCTGTAACTTTCCAAAAGGCGTGGTTTCAGGCTTGTAGAATTTGCCCTTTGACAACTTAACTATCTTTTCCGAAGCCGCTAAACGGTTTAGGGCTTTAATAATGGCTTCCTTGCCGTTTAGCTCTGTATCAAAGTCGGAATAGGTGAAGACATAGCCCTTTGGCAGTCTGTCTATGGTAAAGGCTATGTATTCTGATACTTTCATTCGATTCTTGTTGGTTTCAAAGATAGTAGAATGTCCAGTTTATTTACTAAAAAACTGGACAAGATTTGTTAACAACAAACGATTGTTCTAATTCTGGTCTTCGTCAATTAGGTGCAAATTACAGTGTCTAAAAGATATTTTTTCAAAGATTGAGGAAGTTGGGAAATAGGTCAAGTTCGCTATTCACATTTAGAATCCTGAGCGCGCCGAAATAATAATCAATATAACTTATATGTCGAGTGGAAGAATCCATTGTTTAGGTTTATCAAACTTTCTGATTTTTAAATAACTCAATAGCCAATTGTTGTGAGGCGTCTCCATTGCCTGCTAAAGATCAACGGAGTAGCGATTTTTTGACACAATCTTTTAGTTTATAACTGACGTTAATTTATAAAATTACTTTCAATTTGGCACTAATATCGCTATTGGCTATTGCCTTTATATATTTTTCTCTGCAGTTTTTATTCTCCATTTATAATTTCAATCGCTTTTTCAAGCAATTCGTCTTTGCCTGCTCTAATTCCTTCAACCGTCGGTGTTACTTCTTTATCAGGAACGATTCCAACACGTTGTGTTCTGTCTCCATTTGGGTAATACACTCCGATACCGGAAATCATAGTTCTGAGTCCACCCGGCAGAAAAATTGTTGACACGTTTCCGTCAGCCCCTGCGGTAGTGCTTCCAATAATTGTAGTGTTGCTTCCTGCTCTAAATGCCATTGCAGTATATTCAGCCTGGCTTTGCGATAATTCGTTCACCAACACGATTAACTTGCCTCTGTACATGTTGCCGTCACCTGGTATTTCTAAGTTATTGGTGAAAGTGAATTTCCCGGGATCATCAACATTTCCATGAGTAAATTTCACAAAGGGCGTAGATCTGTTTAATATTGTGATTGTCTATGGCTTGTTTATAAGTTGAGTAGCTGCCATATTTAGTCAATAGAACTGTGGCTTTACTTTTCAGTTTGAATCGTGTTTGTTCAGCATGACCACTGTCATCAATTACAAGCCCGGTGTCATCGAGTAATGCTTCAAAATATGATTGTTGGGTGTGTTTAAGTTCTAATTTAAGGGTGTTGGCATATTCACCATAAGACGATTTTAATAAAATGGCAAAGAAAGCGTCCAACCTTTGTAAGTCTGACGATTTTTCATCTAATCCATCATAGTCATGGTTTTCTGAGGGGACACCTAATAAGCTAATAAATAATTTTTTAAAGCAAAATGTTGTCTTTAAGAAGCGTTGGCAAAAAAAAATAATATTCCTGTCAGATGTCAATTAATAAACGGTCTGCCCACAATTACACATTACTCAAAAATATCCGAATGTTTTTATCTCCCCAAATAAAAACAATATGTTCAAACTTTCAAAGCTAATCTTTTATAAAAAAAAGCGCAAGTTTTAAAACATGCGCAAGTACAACTTACTCCATCGTATTAAATCGGCAATCAAGTAATTTAAGAGCATTGATAAGTTAAGAGTTCAGGCTGTTCTTTAACTGTGATAAAATAATTCCCGCCGCTACCGCTGCATTCAAAGATTCGGCATGGCCATATCTTGGAATGGTAATTTGGGAAGAAGCCATTGGTAACAAATCTTCGTGCACCCCGTGACCTTCATTACCTATTAAAATAATTCCTTCTTCTATTTTGGGTAAATCGAAAATAGGGGTACCTGACAAGGTGGTCGCATACAGAGGCACCTGCCTGTTCGTAGTAACAAAAGATGCTAAATCAGTGTAAAAAATATTTACTCTTGCAAGGCTACCCATTGCTGATTGCACCACTTTAGGATTATAACAATCTACACAGTTATCACTGCAAATAATGTCTTCAATGGCAAACCAGTCTGCAATACGGATGAGGGTACCCATGTTTCCAGGATCCTGGAGGAAATCAAGCATGAGTGAAATTTTTCCTTTGGGATCAGGAATTGCTGAAGATGGTTTTTTCTTAAAAACCGCTAATACTTTGTTCGGGTTTTTTAACAATGAAATGGATTTCAGCCAATGATCTTCTGTTTCAAAAATATTTTCAGAGGTAATCCTTTTCAATAAAGCATCGTTTTCTAAAAGCCATTCTTTATCCGCACAAATCATCGTGCATCTCATATTTGACGAAGATAAAAATTCAGAAACGATCTTTGTGCCTTCAGCGATAAAAGCGTCTTCCTCCTCTCTGAATTTTTTATGGCTCAAACTTTGAATATATTTGACAATCTTTTTGCTCAACATGGCACCCTATTATGAAATGGATCAATCCCGTGAAAATATCTATACCTTTTTTGTTCGTTGTGTTCCTGGCAATAATAATTTCCCCGGGGTGTACTATTGTTCAAAAATATCAAAAAAATAATCCTTTTGTTTTTAAAAATACAATCCGTCTCAAAGCCAGTGATGTTACCAAGGATGAAAGAGTACTGATCAATACTAAATTAAATACACAACTGGATGATAGCGCACGGGCAATACAGAAAGATAAATTTTTTATTTTTCATTATATCGTCAGGCCTCCGGCACTGGATACTAATGCTGTGATCCAGTCTGCATCCAATATGCGCACTTCACTCATGAACCTGGGGTTTTATAATCCTTCTATCGCCTTTTCTTTTGACACGACGATTAAAAAAGATCAACACAGAGTGACGATTGATTACCGCGTAGATGCAGGGAGACGAACATTGATTGATACGCTTGCTTATCTGTTTAATAAACCCGAACTGGAAGAATTAGCACTAACTAACAAAAAAGAATCTTTATTAAAACCCAATACGCCCGTATCGAAAAGTGGCGTGATGCAGGAAACCAACCGCCTTGTAAATCTTTTTAAAAATAATGGTTATTATAAATTTACAGCGGACGAGATAAGGGTAACCGGTGATACTTCTATTGAGGCGTTGACCAGTGTTTCGGAAGATCCTTTTGAACAGTTACGATTGCTCGCGGAAGCAAGCGAACAAAGAGATAAGCCTACCATAAGGCTCGGGTTTCAATTAAATAGTTTGCCCGATAGCACGAACCTTAAGAAATATTACATCAACAATATTTATGTGTTACCCGATTATATTCCCGGCGATCAATATACAGATACTACGCTTCAGGAGCGTGTATTCAATAGCTATACAGCAAAATATCATGAAAAACTTTTCAGGTTTTCTTTGTTACGCTATAATCTTTCGCTGAAGAAAGGAAATGTTTTCCGCCAGGACGATTATTTTAAAACGATCAACGATTTTTCCAGACTCGGAGTATGGGAAAGCCCGACCATAGATATTTTTGAACAAAAAGATACCAACCTGCTTGATATGGTTGTGAAGCTGGTACCTCTCAAACGATATGGTTTTGAAGGAAATATAGAAATGAGTTATTCAGCAAATAATGCCACTGGTAATCTTACTACTTCTGCTTCAGGTAATTTATTAGGCCTTTCAGTCAACTTAGGGGTAACGGATAGAAACTTAGCCGGTTCGGCAGTTCGCATGACCAATGCTGTAAAAGTGGGTGTGGAATTTAATACCTCTCACAGAAACAGCAGTGGTACTTTTATTAACTCAAATGAATTAAGCTATTCCAATACATTGTTGTTTCCAAAATTCATTTTTCCTCTGAGCGGTTACAATAAAAAGCGTTTGATTACCAATCAAACATTTATTAATACCAATATTTCTCTTATCAATAGAATTGATTTTTTTAACCAACAGATTTTCAATACGGGTTATGGCTTCAACTGGACCAATAACGAAAAGCACCTGTGGACTTTAAAAATATTCAACTTTGATTACAGGCGGTTGTATAATAGGTCTGCAAGCTTCGATAGCACGCTAAAAGAAAATCCGTTCCTGCGATACTCTTTCAATACCGCCCTTGTAATGGGATCAGGATTGAGTTACAACCTTGCAAGAGTTAATCCACGGCATCCTACACACGTCATTAATTTAAAAGCCAATTTTGAAGAATCAGGGTTATTATGGGGTATTTTAAAGGAAGGAAACCGTAGCTCACAAAATGGAAATTTCTTTAACAAATATCTGAAAGAGTTTATCAAAACAGATGTAGAATATACCTATACCATTAATCATCCCAAATCTGCTATAGTATTTCGCGCGTTCGCCGGCATAGGAACTCCATTATCAAAGAGCGATACAACCTTACCTTTTTTTAAGCAGTATTTCGGTGGTGGGCCTAACAGCATGCGTGGTTGGCCTGTAAGAGGTATTGGAGTAGGCGGGCAGCAGTTGGCGCCCTACCGGTCAACCGGTGTGAGGTTTAACGACCGCACCGGCGATATTCAATTAGAAGGAAATGCTGAATACCGTTTTAATGTAGCCCCGCTTTTTTCAAACGCCATCCAGTTTAAGATGGCGCTCTTTGCTGACATGGGCAACATCTGGAATTATAAAAATACAAGTCCGGATGGAAGAAGAGATACTACCCAATTCAAATTTCATGATCTCTACAAGCAACTGGGAGTGTCTTCAGGCATTGGCTTTAGATTTGATTTTACCTATTTCCTGTTGAGATTCGATGTGGCTTTCAGATTTAAAAGACCCGATGTGCTACAGGATTATGGATGGCAGATTCCGGATGTTAGTTTTAAAAATTTGTTTGGTTCATCATACGCCAACAGGCTCTGGCGATATGAAAATTTCAATGCGACCATTGGAATTGATTATCCGTTTTAGAAAGAGATGACGGGTGAATGGTGAGTAGTGATTTGTTAGTGTCTTGTCTTTATAATATTTAAAGCAGGCAGGTATTAAAAGATAAAAAAAAAATTATATATCTCCTCCTGTTGAAAAAAATCATTTATACCTTTATATTATGGCAGAAAAATTAAAACCTGTATTTAATAAACGTATTTTTTGGGACGTAGATTTTGAAAAGATCAACTACGATGCTAAAGCCAGTTTTGTCATTGAGCGTGTTTTTGAGCGGGGAGATGTACCAGATATTCGCAATTGCCGCCACTATTACGGCGATGAAAAAGTTACAGAAGTTCTGCTGAATGCAAAGTTTTTGCCTGAAACAAGAATGTATCTTGCAAGCGCCGTAATCAACAAACCCGTAATTGAATTCAGATGCTACAAATTGAGACTGTTGAACCCCACACTTTTTCCATATTAAAGCAATTAATGGATATTCCTGAACTAAAGGATTTTTCATTGGTGGGCGGCACTGCATTATCTCTTTTGTATGGGCATCGAAAATCGGTTGACCTTGATTTATTTTCTAACAAACCATTTGAAAATGTAAAGATTATTGACGCGTTAAAAAATAAATTCCGTGAAGAGTTTGTTATGGAAGAAAAGCCGCCGCGCTTTGGAATCTTTTGTTTTATAGATGAAGTAAAAATTGACATTATCCCTCATCCGCATCCATTGATAGGTGCTCAGCAAAACATTGAAAACATGCGGCTATTCTCGATTGAAGATATTATAGCGATGAAAGTTCAGGCAATATTAGGCCGTGGTAAAAAGAAAGATTTTTGGGATATTGCCGAGCTTTTAGATCATTTTTCAGTTGCTGATTTCATCAGGTTCCATAAAGAGAAATACAGTTCGCAAAATTTATTGATCACCGTACCGCAGACTATTACTTATTTCGCGGATGCAGAAGAAAGCGAAGATCCGATAAGCCTCAAAGAGCAGACCTGGAAAGGCGTACAGGAATTTATCAATAGGAAAGTGAGTGAATATTTATTGTAGAAATCACCGCCATTAATTACACAAATTTTTACGAATTAAGAATATAGGACATACAATATTTGGCTTATTGTTTTCCTCAAACTTCAGAGATTTGAAAATCAGGCAGGTATGAAAGTACTGCAAATTCAAAGCTTACTTAATTGCCAGCATTTACTTCAGTGAGTTTCCTTTGCACGGTTCTTTTTCTTTTTCATTTTTATGCTTTAATATACGGGTGGATTTATGAAGTCTTAACATCAGATTTTTCATAATAATTATTATAAATATTGCGCAAAGCATAGTGAAAATCCCAACGCGTACTACTGGAGTCATCCATTATTTTTTTTGCACGTGTAATCCATGTATCCCCCAAATCATTTTCTTTTATAAATTTTGATACTGTATCATACATTCCGGACATACTGTTATAAAATGGCTCGTCAATATTTCCGTATTTATTTGTAAACCCCAAACCGGTTTCTACATAATATAACATTACGTCTGCTAATGATTCTGCATCCGGCTCCAATTTTTTAAAATCGGAAATAATTTTTCTGGCGGCTCCCAACCGTAATTTGTATCCCCGTTTAGGGAAAAAACATTCGTAAACCGCGTGTTTCACCTTTTCTTTTTCATCATTCAAATCAGGATCAAGCGAAAATTTGTAGTAAGTTTTTACGTCCTTATACTTTTTATTAAGTTCAAGTATTTGCTCAATCAACTGTTCTTTGCTGAATTGAGTGAGATATTTTTTAAGGTTCATAAATGCAATTTTAGTATAATTATTATAAAAGATTAGAAAGCAGTTGTCTTTTTTCTTCTGATGAGATTTTTTTTCAAATCGCTATCCAATTCTTTTATGTCAAATTTTTTTTCTTCAATCTTACATTCGACCCTGTTGGGGTCGATCTTCAATTCATTGATTTCTATAAACGTTTGATCCCAATGGGATCATCACTATCCGTGATTTAACCTGTATCAATCTGTATTTACTCTGCACAGTTCGTTATCTTCTTTGTAGTGGCTAAAAGATGGGATGTTATCTTTATTGTATCAATCTAAATTTAATTTGTGCAGATCATTATCTTCTCTGTGGTGACCACGAATCGGGCGTTATCTTTATCCTAAGAACTCGACACAGATCCTAATTCGTTTGTAAAGACCCAAACCGGGTCTCATGTTTATAGAAAATCTGGCATAACATAGTGCAACCCATCGGGGTCGAATATATCTTTCCCTTTCTTAAAATTCGAATAAATATTTGTATTCGACTTTTTTCAGAAGTCTTGTTCTAGAAAGAGCAGGCACTCTTACTATTCCCACCTTTTTCTTTTTTTCTAATCTAAAATGTTTCATCAAAACAGAGAAGTATTTTTCTATTTCATCTCGAAATAAAATTCGACTTTAAAAATTATTCAAACTTTTATTCATAGATTTATCGTTGCAATGTGTAAATTTATTCATCGACTTCCCCCCGCTATATGCTGCCTGGTTGTTTGTTGTTTTATTGCATCCAATGCATCTTCTCAAAATCTTTCTTCAAAAAAAATTTTATGGCAAATAGGAAATGATGATCACAGCGCTGCTGAATTTGCACTTGCGCCATCTGGTTATGGTGACTTTTTAGAAAACGATTTTGGCTGGGAAGACGGCTATTTTTTGATAGGTAAGTCTGATGCAAAGAAAGACTGGCCTTATGCGCTTCCCGGGCCGGAAGATAGCTGGGGCGGCAGTGCTCATCTTGCCGGGTGGCATGCAGCAGAGTTAAATATACTTTTTGGTATAGATCATTTATTTGCGAAGAGTCAATATACATTGGTAGTTAACATTTTAGATATGAGCGCGGAAAAGCCGCCTTTACTAAAAATTAGTATTAACGGTAAGCCATGGAAATTTGCTTTACCTAAAGGCTCTGGAGATAGTACGCTAAAAGAGCCAACTTCAAAGAAAGATAGCTACATTATAAAAATACCTGTTCCGAACGGCTTGCTCCAAAAAGGTGGTAATGAGATCAGCTTAACGAGCCTTTGGGGATCATGGCTGGTATTCGACCAGGTAAGAATGGAAAGCAACACAGATGTTCAACTTATCGACCCCCGGAATGTATTTATCAGAAAGGTATCACCTGCCAACTATGAAACTACATACGAAGGCAAAAGTGTTCAACCTCTTTTGGTAGATATTGAACATGTATCGGGGACTCCGGTATTGGACGTAGTGGTGGATGGCAATCTTGTGCTTCATGATACGATTGAGCAGGGCCGCTATGTGCTGGAAGCGCCTATGCCGGAGGTAAAATCAACAAAAGAGAGTGCTTACGAAATTATAATAGATGGCAAGATTCTGCAATCAGGACTTATAAAACGTTCGCCGCAGAAATTAATTAAGCTTGCTGGGTATGTGGACACAAAAATAGGTTCGGCTCATTCCCGTTGGATGATTGCGCCCGGGCCGTGGATGCCGTTTAGCATGGTAAAGATCAGTCCTGACAACCAGAACAGCGGATGGCAGTCGGGCTACGATCCTATCTTTGAAAGCATTGGCGGCTTTAGCCATATTCATGAATGGACGATGTCAGGTCTTTCTATGATGCCGGTAAATGGGCCACTCATCACCGACGTGGGCGACCAGGCACAATCTAAAGAAGGATATCGTTCGGCAATTGATAAGCAAACCGAGGAAGCTCCGCTTGGGTATTATAAAGCCCGTTTAACCAAATACAATATCACCGCAGAACTCACTGCTACTACACGTTGTAGTTTTCAACGATATACTTTTCCAATAGAAAAAGTTTCGAGAATATTAATTGATTTTAAAAGTCCTGCGGAATATGATTATGAATTGGAAGATGTAGAAGTTACCAAAGTAGGTGATTATCGTATTGAAGGTATCAGCAAACAAAGATCACCCGAAGTATGGGGCAAAGGAATTGACCAGGATTATGTGATCCACTTTGTAATGGAATTTGATCAACCCATCAATCAAATTGGTTTTTGGGATGATAAAGGTGTTGCAAAAAATGTTTCTCAAATAAAAATACAAAACAACAAAAAGGCAGGTGTGTATCTTGAGTTCAACACTACACTTCATCCAACTGTGCAGATAAGGACAGGCCTGTCTTTTGTAAGTATTAAAAACGCTGGAGAGAATTTGCAGAAAGAAGTAATTAAACCTTTCGGCTGGAATTTTAATGCTGTCAGAAAAAATAATGTGGATACATGGAACGATCTTTTCAAGAGAGTAAAAATTTCATCCCCGGATCATCGTGAAAAAGTTCGGTTTTATACGAATATGTACCGGGCGTTATGCAGTCGGGGCACGTTCAGTGATGTAAATGGCGAATGGATGGATGCCACCAATAAATTGCAGCAATTAACCGGCAAAGACGAACTGGCTTTAGGATGTGATGCGTTCTGGAATACGTTTTGGAATTTAAATCAATTCTGGAATTTAGTTACTCCGGAATGGTCGTCTCGATGGGTGAAGTCGCAGCTTGCCATGTACGATGCCAATGGCTGGCTGGCTAAAGGCCCTGGGGGCATGAAATACATTCCTGTAATGGTAGCAGAGCATGAGATTCCACTTATTGTTGGCGCTTACC
>JBDTJI010000297.1:0-6791 GCA_039935935.1 Ginsengibacter sp.
CGTGACGACGATCATGCAAAGCTTTTTCTTGAGCGACACCAGGATAAATTAATCTATGGTAGTGATTGCGATGATACAAGTGGTTTGGCTTCTTCATTAGATTGCTCAGGAGCTCTGGATATTGAAGAAATTCGAAAACTGGTACCCAACAAAAAAATTCAACGAAAATTATTGTATGAAAATTCGAAAAAATTATTTCGACTTTAATGTTGTCTTTTTAAAATTGGATCAATGTAGATGTATTCCTTGAAATTTTGCAAATAAGAATTTAGATTTGATATAGTATGCTTAGAAAAATGAAGAATAGATTAAAGAGTCAACTAATTAAAGAAAGGAAGCAAAATGTTTTCCGTGTTGCGTCTTTCCTTTTACTATTTACTTTCTCGCTTGCTGTTTTAGGATTTTCTGCTTCCAATGATCCGGTAGCTACGCAACTTTTTGTAGGTGTTGCCAAGAGAAATATTACACCGGACATTATGGTGAAAAATTGGGTGACGGGAAAGCCGTATGGGATGATAGAAGATTCTATCTATGTGAGAACCCTTGTTTTGAATGATGGTAATAACAAAATAGTCATCGTTGCCTGGGACCTGGTTGATGCCGGGGAATCAGCTACAGAAGAAGTTAGAAAGGCGATATCTACAGAATTGAATATTCCGGTGGATCATATTGTCGTCAATGCCTCACATAATCATTCAGCTCCATGGTCACCAGTCTATAAGGCGGGCTATCGTGGAAAAGAGCGGGACACCTGGTGGGCTATAAGGTATATGCCGGCTCAAAATAATGACCCTTATTTCAAAGAATGGATGGGCCGGTTGATTAGCCAGACTATAAAAGCTGCGCGCGAGGCATATAATTCTATGCAGCCTGCCACATTATGGATTGGCCGGGTAAACGCGTCAAAATACATGTATAACAGGCGGCCACGTGCTCCCAAATGGGGAATAGAGGATTCAGGTATCCCCAAGGGATATAATTCTTTGCATAAAGACTATAATCCTGATGTCCTTGTAGGAGGTGCTACTTTCGGGCCAATGGATCGGACAATGACATTGGTTTCTTTTCGTGATCCGGAAGGAAAAACTATCGCTTCTGTTTTTCATCTCGCAGTACATGCTGTGTCGATATATCCATTCACAGGAGCGATCTCCGGCGATTGGCCTGAAGAAGCATCCAGTCGTATTAACGCTGCAATCGGTGGGGAGGCTATTTTCCTTCAGGGAAATGCCGGTGACATTGTACCCTGGAAACGGGGAAGAGCCGCAGTAAGTGAAATGGGGGAAGGATTAGGAGAATATGCGAGGTCAGTTTATCAATTGAGCGCAAAACTCAAGCCTGCAAAATTTAATACGATACGAGGTACAGTTGGGTTACCACTTTCAGAACGAGGGAAGGAGCGCACGGGGCTTGATACCGTTGCTGCTGAAGTACAGGTAGTGACCTATGGTTCCCTTGCTATCGTAACATTACCTGGAGAGCCTTTGACAGGTCTGGGTAATGCAATTCGTGAACAATCGCCTTTCCCTCAAACATTAGTGCTGGGCTATTCCAATGGGAATGGAGTCCATTATGTGTGTATGCCGGATGAAAAAACTCATGGTGGTTATGAAGTAGAATTGGGCACCTCTGGCACCGAACAAGCCGGTAAAGTATTAGAAGAATTAGCCGTTAGCCTTCTACAAAAAGCTTTTAAAAATCAACAATAGTTGTTATTAAATTAGAAATAATAAAGATCAATCATAATTTTTTATAAAAGAACATAACAAGATAGATATGAAATATACCACAATCGTTAGATCGCTTTTCATACTATTGGCCACAATCAGTATGCTACCCTCATTTGGAAAAGATAGTCAATCCCTGACCTTCCATCTCAAGCCAATAAAGCCTAACTCACATATTGTTTTCCTGATCAGTAAAGACCCGCTTAATTACGAGGCGGATAAAACGGTGCCACCATTTGCTGAAATGCTAAGAAAAGAATATGGATTTCATGTTACCGTATTGATGGGAGAAGGTCAGCACGGTTCTTATCAATATAAAGGGTTAGATATTATTAAAGATGTTGACTTGCTTGTTGTTTTTTGCCGTCGCCTGGCACTACCGTTTGATCAGATGGATATGATCAAGAATTATCTTAGAGCAGGTAAACCTCTCGTAGGGATTCGTACTGCAAATCATGGCTTTTCAGTCAGGGATAAAGTGTCTGATGGCTTTGAAGGTTGGTGGGGATTTGTACCGGATATCTTGGGTTGTGAAAACAGAGGTTATGAAGCTGAAGAATTAGGAACGAATGTGAAAATAGCTTCGACAGGTGTTGGACATTCAATTCTTAGAGGTATTGACGCTAACAACTGGCATAGTAATGGGCAGGTTTATAAAGTAAAACCATTAGTAGATAGTTCAATGATTGTGTTACTTATTGGAAATCCTACAGGTTCCAAAGGAAGCGAACCTATTGCATGGACACGCCAAACTGCTCATAAAAGCCGTGTGTTTTATACATCACTTGGTTATCCGGAGGATTTTAAAGTGGCATCTTTTCGAAAATTGATTGTAAATGCAATTCACTGGGCGCTGGATCTAGACCCGAAGTAAAAGATGATTTAATAATTTGCTTATATGAAAAATCTAAATTGAAAAGTAATTAAAATGAGACTGCCATTCTTTGCGTTTATATTAATCCTGCTAACAAACCTCGTGTTAGCTCAGGAAAAAAATCCGGATTGGGTTCAGGAAACAGAACATGCTGCATGGAAACCACGCGATTCTCAAGGCGAGGCGGTGTATAAAGATAAACTCTGGATATTAGGAGGATGGTTCAATTCATACGAAGCTCCGCCACGGGATGTGTGGAGTTCTAAAGATGGAAAAGATTGGAAACTAGTTAATAAAGCCGCACCATGGATTCATAGTGATCTTGCTATGTCAGTGACTTTTAATAATAAAATGTGGATGATGGGCGGGTGGTATAACGGGCGTCTGGAAGGGCACTCAGCCAGCAATGAAGTTTGGTCAACAAAAGACGGGATAAAATGGAAAGCAGAAACAAAGGCAGCTTCCTGGTCGCCTAGGGTAGCTGCTTCTATAGTAGTTTTCAAAGGAAAAATGTGGTTGCTGGGAGGAATTGAGAGTTACTATTTTGGTGATAAAAAGAGTCTTAAAAATGATGTTTGGTATTCATCCAACGGTAAGGATTGGAAACTGGCGACTGCTGATGCCGGGTGGCCGCCACGTGCCTATCATCAGGCCGCTGTGATGAATGGAAAAATATATGTTTTTGGAGGTGGCAATTACGTTCCTGAATATTTTGCACTAAATGATGTATGGAGTTCGGATGATGGCGTTCATTGGATAAAAGTATGCGATGCTGCATCCTGGCATGAACGTATATGGTTTTCATCGGTTGTTTACAGAGATAGAATTTGGGTGATGGCGGGTTGGTCTAATAACCCTTATAAAAACTGGTCCGATGCGTGGTATTCAAAAGATGGTAAAGAATGGAAACAATATACGTCAAACGTTGTATGGAAGGAGCGCCATGAACCCTCTGCATTTGTTTTCCAGGATAAGATTTGGATAGCCGGTGGTATGAATCCGCCGCTCGTAAATGATGTATGGTCCCTGCATCTGCCTAAGAACTGGTAAGTTTTTTTCATTTCCAACGACTTTAACCCAACCTGCTTTTTATAGATCATAACCCCTTGTTGCTTTGCTTTCCAGAGAAAAATGCAGATTTAGCTATTATTAATGTGTATGAGATTACAACGTAAGCAACCGACCAATTCCACCTTTGCCGGCCAAATAGCGGTATGTATTTTTGCGTGAACAATAAAAATACCCATGCGTAATAATTCCGAAGTGCGCCGTCAGATGTATGAGATGATTGAGCGGTGGAAGCGGAGCGGTCTTTCCCGGAAATCCTTTTGTGAAAAAGAATCCCTGAAGTCCCAGGCTTATGGAAAATTAATAAATGATTACAGCAGTAAGGAATTAGAGAAAATTTTTGATGCCCATATTTCAAAGAAAGATGAGCAAGTAAGAACTGATAAATGGACAGGATATTCTCCATTAAAATCAAAATGGAATATTGAAATGATTAAATCAGAAAAAGGAAAAAGTTCCCTGAGTTACATACATTGATAATGAATTTGAAATCATGGCCAAGAGGAATTCATCATAAGTGCAGTGAACGACAAATGCAGGCGTACCTGAATGAATTCTTTATTCTATAAAAAAAATCGTCAGGCGCCACGCGGATGTTAGTTTAGCCTTACAAACTTAACAAGAAAAGCCATTGGATTTATCGCAGAAATGAATCGGAAAGGAATGTAAGTGGAGCGCAATGAATTGGAGTGGAACTGCAATGAAGAGGAGCGGAGTGAAGCGGAAGTTCATGTTGATTTTGTGACCCCTTAATAAAAAAAATTGTCATCTGTTAGATTGGCTTTTGTTATTTAAAAAGGCTGGTGCGGATTTGAATTGAATCAGGAACTGGTGAAGGGTGCCGGTTTGATTTTTTTCAAATATCCTTGTTTTATGCTGTAACGCATGCTGCCTTCGGTCAGCTCTTCTTTGGCAAAATAATTAATCGATCGGCCTTTGTCTAATTTTTTTTGAACACTTTCCAATACGCTGCCCCTTATCTTATGGCAATAACCTTTTCGTTTCTCACCCGAAAAAAAAGCCGATTCACCTTCTGTACGAAGTTTGGTTAAGTAACGCTTTTCTGAATTAACCGGAATACCAAAGCAGCGGGATACTTCAGAAGATTTGCACAAACCCTGATTAATAAAATTGCTGGTAATAAAACGAAAACTCTGAAGGTCTTCCGATGCATGGCTATATATAGGTAAGCCATTGGCAATGTATTGAACTATAGAATCTCTTTTATAAACACCGAGGCACTTCGATATCATTTTTGTATCCCAGGGGAAAATCGGTAATAACAATTGCATCAGCCAATGTAACCATTTTTTATTTTACGAGACTTGACTTAATTTTAACGACCAGGTAAGGAGTTCTGAATATAAAGTTTAGCAAAAAAAGATTCTTACGCGAATGGGCAGCAACACTTGTTTCGATTAAAGGCACAGTTTGTTATTTTATTTCATATAGGATGTATATCTGCCATTTGCAATATTGTCTAATTTATATGTCTTTGTAATATTTCAATAAAATTTTTGATTACAAATGGTTTTTCTAAATAGCCGTCTGCATTTACTTTTTTACTGATTTCCTTAATATCTGCATTTGCAGAAAATATTAAAACAGGAGTTTGTTTTGTATGTTCATTGTGCTTTACAATTTCGATCGCCTTTTCACCACCAATGAGAGGAATCCATAAGTCCATAAGAATAATATCAGGTTTGATAACTTGAATATCACTTAGAATATTTTCACAATTTGATAATGTTTTTACAACAAAATTATGCTCAGATAAAATGGACGCACATAATTGTAAAATTTCTTCATCATCATCGTAAATTAGTATAACCTTTTTCATTTTTAATTATGCTGTGGTGAAAAGTATATTTGAATATTTATATGGGAAGCGTAAAATAAAAGGTACTTCCTTTTTCAACTTTACTCTCTGCCCGCATTGTACCATTGTGCCTTAATATAATATTGTATGATATATACAAGCCAATACCTAAACCCTGGAAATGAATAGCATTGTCCTGCACCCTATAGTACCTTTCAAAAATTCTATCTAAATGTTTACCCGGTATACCAACACCAAAATCCTGAACTGATAACTGAATTTTATTATCCACTTCTTTAACTTCTACTAACACCTTATCAGCATTGGGAGAATATTTTACGGCATTGCTGAATAGATTAATCAATACCTGTTGCAGCCTTTCTCTATCGCCGGTTACTTGCTGTAAACAGTTTCCGTTTTTTTGTATTCTGTGATTTTTTGCACTATGCTGGAAGTTTTCAATCGTTTCATCCAACATTTTATTAAAATCAAATGTGGTAATAGTATAAGTCAGTTGCCCATTTTGCATTTTACTTGCGTCTAATAATTCTGTAACCAGGTTGTGCAGCCTATCTACCGCCTGGTTGGCTTTAGTTGCATATAATCCAATTTTGTTTTCTTCATTTAATGAAAGTAGCAGTAATTCAATATAACCTTTAGCAGTAGTAAGTGGGGTTTTCATTTCATGGCTGGCAATGCTTATAAATTCATCTTTTTTCTGTTCAGTTATTTTTTGTTCATTGATATCAGTGTTTGTTCCTATCCATCGTTCAATATTTCCATGAGTATCTTTTACAGGATAGGCCCGGGTGAGAAACCATCGATATTCTCCGTCGTGCCTGCGAAGGGGGTAGGTTAACTCAAATGCTTCATCCTTTTTCAAAGCTTCTTTTATAAATGGAATTACATTCTTAATGTTGTCGGGGTGATGTACTTTTTCCCATCCCCAACCTTCCATTTCTTCTTTTGTTGAGCCGGTGTAATTATACCATTGTTCGTTATACCAATAACGCCATCCGTCACTATTCGCAATCCATGCAAGGTTTTGGATGCTGTCGGCAAAAGTGCGCAACTGGTTTTCGCTTGCTGCAATTTTTTCTTCTGATTTTTTCCGTTCTGTAATATCGCGGTTTACAGCAACTGCCGCAATTGGTTTCCCGTTTTCATTATACACAGAAGAAATAGATACGAGCACGCTCACAATCGTACCGTCTTTTTTAGACTGCAATACTTCGCCTTGCCATTTGCCTCTGTCATGTAAATCCTTTGCCCATGCCTGCTGGTCTTCCTCTGATAAAAATTT
>JBDTJI010000298.1:0-3302 GCA_039935935.1 Ginsengibacter sp.
GACGAGCGATTAAAAGTGATTGTATCGAGTTGTGGATGGACGTTATTTGATTATTATAATGCCGGGAAAACAGTCTCCGAAAAATATGGCGGCCCATTGGGACCATGGGCGCAGGAGCGGTATATGCCTCTATTAAGAGACAAATACAATTTGGATGTAAAAAAAATACCTTTCGATTTTGACGAAGTAATAGCAGCACTTGCTCCACGTGCGTTCTTTTCAAATTCACCTTTGAATGATGGTAATTTCAATGTGGATGGAGTAAGGAAAGGAATAGCAGAAGTATCGGAAGTATATCGCTTCCTTGGAGCAAAAGATAAGTTGAAAGTTCGTTACCCTGAATCTCAACATGATTTTCCTCCGGAAGTACGTTTTGAGGCGTATAGTTTTATTGATAAAATATTAAAATTGAACTCTTAAATTAAAAAACTCTTTTCTTTATTTCCTTATTAATTTTGTTACTTATGCCACAATCAAAAAAAAGTTTTTCCCGCCGTGAATTTTTAGCAGGTGCTGGTCTGCTTGCTCTTGGCACCTCTTTAAAATTGGACACAGTCGCAGAAGTTGCCGGTATCAAGAAAGAACCGATCATTGACATCCATCAGCACATTCATTACCACGAACGTACCGACGAACAAATGCTTGCACATCAAAAGGCAATGGGCATTACCACTACTTTTCTTTTGCCATCAGGCCGGCCTATCAACTTACCATCTACTCACATGGGGGCTTCTAATGGTCTTGCCGTGGAAGCTGGTCCAAATGCAGAATGTTACCTGTTTGCCCTCCAGCATAAAAAAGACTACCGGTTCGGAGCGTGCACAGTTCCTGATATCAAGGATGGAATGTATGAACTTGAAAAGTATTTAAAACTTGGTGCTGTTATTATCGGGGAATTAAAATTTGGAGTGGAATGCGACTCTCCGGATATGCAAAAGATTTATCAACTGGCTCAGAACTATAATGTACCTGTGCTCATGCACTGGCAACACAAAATGTATAATTACGGCTATGAACGTTTTTATAAAATGTTAGAGAAGTATCCTAAGGTAAATTTCATTGGCCATGCACAAACCTTTTGGGCTAATATTGACAAAAATCATACAGATCAATCCGTGCTTTATCCTAAAGGACCTGTTACCCCGGGCGGAATTACTGACCGGTATCTCAGTGATTATGCAAACATGTATGGCGATCTTTCTGCCGGCTCAGGTTTGAATGGGCTTACCCGGGATGAAGATCACGCCAAATCATTTTTAGAAAGGCACCAGGACAAGCTGGTATATGGTAGTGATTGTGATGATCCGACAGGATTAGCTTCGGATGGTTGTACCGGTGCTCTGGATATTGCAGAAGTGCGTAAATTGGTACCTTCCAAACAAATTGAACGCAAATTATTATATGAAAATGCAAAGAAGTTATTCCGGCTTTAATCAGTGCTAAAGATGCATAAATAGTAATTGACTACTGATAGACTTACAACTTACAATTTAGAACTCACAACTCATAACTCACAACCTAATAAATCATTATCATGAAAGAAAATCGCAGAAACTTTTTAAAACTAACAGGCCTGACAGGACTTGGTATGGCTGGTGGCGGTATATTGAAAACTTTTGGTGGTACGCCCATTCATCAAAAAACCGAAGAGCCACGCGCTCAGAGATTTAATATGTCGGGATATGCTGCACCTAAGATAGATACTGTCCGCGTTGGCTTTATCGGCCTAGGGCAAAGAGGGCCTTCTCATTTAAACAATATGACAAAATTGGGTGGCGTCGAAATAAAAGCGCTTTGTGATGTGCGGCCTGAATATGCTGAAAAGGCAAAGAAGGGTATCCAGGGAACGGGCCATAATCCTGAATTGTACTCTGGTGACAGTGAAGCCTGGAAAAAGTTATGTGACCGTAAAGATATAGATCTCATATATATTGCCACACCCTGGGATATGCATACGCCAATGGCTGTGTACGCAATGGAACAGGGAAAACATGTAGCCATAGAAGTACCCGCCGCAGTTACTCTGGAAGAATGTTGGCAATTGGTAGAGACATCCGAACGCACACGCAAACATTGCATGATGCTTGAAAATTGTTGCTATGGTTTTTTTGAACTCCTTACTTTGAATATGGCGCGACAGGGATTCTTTGGAGAGGTGTTGCATGGCGAAGGAGCTTATATTCATAATTTGTTAGGACTTAATTTTGATAAAAATGGTTATTGGGAAATGTGGCGTTTGAAAGAAAATATCCGGAGAAATGGAAATTTATATCCTACACACGGCTTGGGTCCTGTGTGTCAGATCATGAATATAAACCGTGGAGATAAAATGGACTCATTGGTATCTTCTTCCGGTAAAGATTTTTTGATGGCCGAAACGGCAAAAGATTTAGCGGCAAAGGATGACTTTTTTAAACCTTATGCCAATCAGACATATCGTGGTAATATGAATACCACCACCATTCACACACACAATGGGTGTACTATTATGTTACAGCATGATGTGACTTCACCTAATGTGTATTCCAGGATTCATAAAATTGTGGGAACAAAAGGTTCAGCTTTACAATACCCGGCTCCGTCTAAGATTTCCAATGGTGGAGAAGACTGGGTTTCGGAGCAGGAAATGAAAACATTGGAAGAGAAATATCAACCTGCCATTGTAAAAAAAGTGGGAGAGCTTGCTAAGAAAGTAGGCGGACATGGTGGTATGGATTTTATCATGGATTGGCGGTTGATAGATTGCCTGCGCAATGGTCTGGCTCTTGATCAGGATGTGTATGATGCTGCACTTTGGAGTTCTATTTCTCCATTAAGTGAATGGTCCGTGGCCAACCATTCTAACTCTATTAATGTACCGGATTTTACCGCTGGCTCATGGATTACCAATGCGCCTGTTGATATATTGCTGGATAAAGGAGCCACTACAAAAATAAAATTATAAATTTTTAAAAATGTTTTCAGTTTTCATGATCCTTTTTCTTTAACTATCAAATAATTATTCAATAAATTGATAACAATTATAAATTTCCCTAACGACAAAATTATGCGGATCAAAAACAAGTGCAACACGTTCAACAGGCATTTGGCTATCAATGCTCAATTCCTGATATTATTGGTAATTATCTTAGCTTCCTGTAAAAGCAAATCTCATTACGAGGCCGCGCTCACTCCAGAAGAGTCCATGAAAACTTTTCAGTTTGCTGAAAATTTTAAGGCGGAGATATTCGCAACCGAACCATTGATCATTGATCCCGTTTCGATGCAATATGATGAAGCTGGGAACACGTATGTAGTAGGGA
>JBDTJI010000299.1:0-12049 GCA_039935935.1 Ginsengibacter sp.
TATTGGAATTTCTCTATTTTATTTTATCTTGCCGCTTGTCCAAAAAATGAAGCATGAGTCTTGAAGAATTTGAAAATACTCCGGATCGTAAAACGAAGCGCTATATTCTTATGAGAAGTATAACAGACCTCGGTATGGGATTTATATACATAGGCGTTGGCGCGATTATTATTTTTGGTAGGCAGTTTGATTTTTCCAATGATTTTACTGCAAGTATACCTGCTAAAATATTTGCTGTATTGGTAATTATATATGGAGCATGGAGGTTGTACAGAGGATTTAAAAAAAAATATATCAAATAATGATTTTCTGGCGTATTGATATTAAGAATAAAGGTCATGTTTTAATGGCTGTAAGCCTGTTGGTATTTTTTACCGGGTGCCATCAAGATAAGAGAACAGATATTGACACACCGCGTAGTGGCACGATTCATATAAGTGTAGATGAAACCTTTCAGCCTGTTATAGATTCTCAAATACAAGTGTTCGAAGCGTTGTATCCGGATGCAAAGATCATCGCAGAGTATAAGCCTGAAGCGGAGTGTTTTAGGGACCTAATGAAAGACAGTACCCGGATGATTATAGCAACGCGTGGCCTTATCCCTACTGAAGAAAAATATTATAGGGATAGTTTGTCCTATTCTCCTACGTGGTCAAAGGTTGCCTTCGATGGCATAGCTGTAGTTGTAAACCGTGATTCTCCCGATTCCATTTTTACTATGGCTGCGATTCGTACCATTCTTGATGGAACCGGTAACGATAAGAAAGTGGCTGTGTTTGATGGTTTGACCGAAACCAGTACCATAAGATTTGCGGTTGACTCCATTCTGAGAGGCCGGATTCTTGATCCTAAAAAAGTATTTGCTGAAAAAAACAGTGAAGCGGTGATCAATTATGTTGCTAATCATAAGGATGCACTTGGATTTGTAGGAGTAAGCTGGATTGGCAATCCCGAGGACACCGCTCAGTTAAGTTTTCTTACAAAGGTTAATATTGCGTCAATTGAATGCAGGTGCCCCGAAGAAACTTTTGTAAAGCCATACCAGGCAAATATCGCGTTGAAAAGATACCCCATGGTACGAGGATTGTATTATATTCTAAAAGAAAACTATAATGGACTTGGCAGTGGATTTGCTAATTTTATGGAATATGAAAGAGGTCAGTTGATATTCAGGCGTGCATATCTCTGGCCCGCAAAAATGAATTTTTCCATTCGTAGGGCAACATTAAATTAAAAAACAGTTATTAATTAAAAAAGTAAAAATTGTAAACATGAAAAAAATCGGACTCGTAGTTTCTTTTGTTATAATGGGGAGTATTTTGTTTGCCCAAAGCATGGACGAGGGTAAACAATTTTTAAATTATGAAAGATATGAAAGCGCTGAGGGCGTTTTTCAAAAATTGTTGACTGCTGATCCTAAAAATGAAGACGCCATTTATTGGCTTGGACAAAACTATCTTCAAAACCAGGATATTGTAGATACAACTTCAGCAAAGGAACTATATCAAAAAGCCCTACAGGCAAATCCTAATTCACCGTTACTGATAGTTGGTATGGGACAAGTTGAGTTACAGCAAGGAAAAAAAACAGATGCCCGTAACCGGTTTGAAACTGCTATTAATATGGCCAAAAAAAGAGATAGAGATGAGATACTTACCGCAGTTGGCAGAGCAAATGTTAAAGCCAAAGATGGTGATATTCTATATGGTATTGATAAATTGAAACAGGCGGCAGAAAAAGATAAAAAAAATGCAGAAATATTAAACCTGATTGGTTATGGATATTGGAGATTAAATGATGGCACTAACGCTACTATATATTATCAACAGGCTTTGGCTCTCGATCCTCATGATGCAAGAGCAAGTTTTATGATTGGCAGAATCTACGAAACACAGGGATACGGACAAGAGCTTATTTATATGAGATATTATAATGATGCAATTACTCAAGACCCTAATTTTGCTCCAGTATATTATTGGTTGTTTCAATACTATTATTATCGTGATGTAAATAAAGCTGCAGAATATCTCAATAAATTTGTAGCTGCGGCAGATAAAGATTCCAAAAATTGTTATGCACAAGCTTCGCTCATGTATGTTTCCAAAAAGTATCCTGAAACTATTTCACAGGCAGATGCTTGTATTACTGCTGCAGGTGAAAAGGCATTTCCCAATCTGTTTGGATTAAAAGCTTATGCATATGATAAAATGGGTGATTCTGCAAAGTCAAGAAAAGCTTTTGAAGAATTTTTTGCAAAAGTAAATCCTGATAATATAGGGCCAACCGATTATGCAACCTATGGAAAAGTGTTGTTGAAATTCCCTGGTAGTGAGGCTTTGGCAGTTGAAAATATAGATAAGGCTATTGCGATGGATACTGTTCCAGAGAAAAAATACCAATATGTAAAGGATGTTGCACAGAGTTATATTGATGCCGGTAATTTTGCAGAAGCTGGCAAATGGTTTGGGAAAATTTTAGCCATGAATCCTGCATATGGGAAAACAGATCTTTTCTATGCAGGTTATAATGATTATAGGGGAGGCAATTACGTCGCTGCAGACTCTGTATTTAAATTATATCAGGAAAAATACCCTAATGACATGTATGGATGGTATTTGGGCGCACGTGCTAAAGAAGGTATTGACACTTCTGGCCAACTGGGTTTAGCGAAGCCTTTGTATCAGAAAGTGATTGAAATTGGCGATACAACTCAGGATAAATCTTCTATAAACGATAAATTAATTCCGGCATTACGATATATGGTAGCCTATTCATATAATGTAAAGCATGATAAAGACAGTGCTATTCTCTATAATGATAAAATACTTGCGGTAGATCCTACTGATCCGACTGCTTTAAAAACTAAAGAAGCCTTAGCCTCGATACCTTCTCAACCTTCGAACCCAGCGGCAAAACCATCAGACTCAACAAAAAATAAATAAGCTTCAATAAATTGCTTTAATTAGAAAAAAACTCCCGCCTCGTCGGGAGTTTTTTTCTACACCTGATTATTGGGCTGGGTTTTATCCGCGGCTTATTGACAGACACTGAAGTGTATATTTTTTACTATAAATGTTGTAACTGTTTATAAAAACTATTTTATAGAAGCTAAAAGATGGCAGGATGTTCCTTAAAAATCAGATAGCATTCTGAGCAGTATTTGACAAGAGGTATGCAAAAAAAACCGCCTCTTTAAATTAAGAGGCGGCAATTTATACATATTAGATTTAGTTCTTTATGGTTCAACAACAATTTTACCATGCATGGTTCCAAAGTGACCGGGAAAGGTGCAAACAAAATCATACACTCCAGGATCAGTAATGGTGAAAGTAATTTCATCACTTTCCCCAGGGCCTAACATTTTTGTATGAACGATTACATCAGAAGACATATCGGATGGGATATGATCTGGTTTCGCAGCACCTACTGCAGCAGCTCCAAACGCATTTACATCAGTGCCTTGCTGTAAGATTACAACATTATGAGACATAGCTTCTGCCGGTAACTTACCAATATTTTTAAAGTCCAAAGTCACTTTTTGACCGGCTTTTACCTTAAACAGGGTTCTATCATATTTCATGTCATCCATACCATCCAGCTTTATATGGTCACTTACTGATACGGTATCGATGCCGGGAATATCAGCACCAGGGGCTTCGGCTGCAGGTGCAGCAGCGGTTGAAGTATCCGCGGAAGTGCTGTTGACATTCGATTCATTACCTCCTCCACAGGAAGCTAAAAATAATACCAATGCGGCTGCAGGTATTAGAAGTACTCTTTTCATGTTTTTGTTTTTTATAGTTATTTATTAAAGAATTGCAAAACTAAGTCATAAGTCTATACCAAAAAACTATAAATCATTATACGTGCCAGTTTTTAGTTTCTATTATAAAAAGATTACTGAATTAGGAAAAACGAGCCAGGATTTAGTAGGTTTAAAAAAATGGTAAGATTTAATAAACTTACCTGCAAGTTCCAGAAAATGGTTACTTTTGCAATCCTTTAAATTTTGGTAAGTGATAAATTTTGTGTAAAACCTTGTTTAAAGGCCTCTCATTTAAAAATATTTTAATCAAAATATGCCTTCAACTACAGTAGCTCCGACACAAAGAATCAGTTTTGGGAAAATTGAACATTTGGCGGAAACTCCAGATCTTTTAGGAATACAGATCCAATCATTTAAAGATTTTTTTCAATTAGAAACTACACCCGACAAACGTAATATTGAAGGGCTATTTCGTGTATTTAAGGAAAGCTTTCCCATCAATGATACCCGGAATATCTTCATGTTGGAATTTCTGGATTATTTTGTAGATCCTCCCCGCTACACCATAGAAGAATGTATCGAAAGAGGACTTACTTATGCGGTTCCTCTTAAGGCTAAATTGCGACTCAGTTGTAATGATGAGGAACATGTGGACTTCCAGACTATCGTTCAGGACGTTTTTCTTGGAAATATTCCTTATATGACCCCACGTGGTACTTTTGTTATTAATGGAGCGGAGCGTGTGGTGGTTTCCCAATTACATCGTTCACCCGGTGTATTCTTTGGACAAAGTACGCATCCAAACGGAACTAAAATATATTCTGCAAGGGTGATTCCTTTTAAAGGAGCCTGGATGGAGTTTGCAACAGATATTAATAATGTTATGTATGCTTATATAGATCGGAAGAAAAAGTTTCCGGTTACAACCTTACTTCGCTCTATTGGTTACGAGACCGATAAAGATATTCTTGAACTTTTTGGAATGGCGGTAGAGGTAAAAGCAGATAAAAAGACGTTATATTCCAATCTTGGAAAACGTTTAGCTGCAAGGGTTTTACGGAGCTGGGTAGAAGATTTTGTAGATGAGGATACCGGTGAAGTGGTAAGTCTTGAAAGAAATGAAATAGTTCTTGAAAGAGATACAATTCTGGATGAGGACAATATTGACATGATCCTTGAGCTGGATGTAAAAAGTGTGTTTATTCAGCGTGAAGAAGTGAGTGGGGATTATGCAATTATATACAATACTTTAAATAAGGATACGTCAAATAGTGAAATAGAAGCTGTGCAGCATATCTATCGGCAGTTACGTGGAGCAGATGCGCCTGATGATGAAACCGCGAGAGGTATAATTGATAAGTTATTCTTTAGCGATAAAAGATATGATCTGGGTGAAGTAGGCCGTTACAAAATAAATCGTAAATTGGGACTGGATTATCCTATCACCAAAAAAACTCTTACAAAAGAAGATATCATTTCTATCATTAAATATCTGGTATTACTTACAAATGCTAAAAGCGAAATTGATGATATCGACCATTTAAGCAATCGGCGGGTGCGCACCGTGGGTGAACAGCTATATGCTCAGTTTGGCGTAGGTCTTGCCCGTATGGCCCGTACTATCCGTGAAAGAATGAATGTGAGAGATAATGAAGTATTTACACCTGTCGATTTGATCAATGCGAGGACTTTATCATCGGTGATCAATTCTTTTTTTGGAACATCTCAATTATCACAATTCTTAGATCAAACGAACCCTTTAAGTGAAATCACACATAAGCGCCGTATTTCAGCGCTCGGGCCCGGGGGCTTGAGTAGGGAACGCGCTGGATTTGAAGTACGTGACGTGCATTATTCGCACTACGGAAGACTTTGTACTATCGAAACGCCGGAAGGCCCGAATATTGGATTGATTTCTACTCTTTGCGTTCATGCAAAAATTAACGAAATGGGATTTATCGAAACTCCCTATCGAAAAGTGCATGATGGTCATGTGGATATGAAAAAGGTGTTTTTCCTGAGTGCTGAAGAGGAAGACTCGGCGAAAATTGCACAGGCTAATGCCCCGTTAGATGAAAATTCAAATTTTATATTGGATAAGGTGAAATCCCGCGAAACGGGTGATTTCCCAATTCTTGATAAGAGTGAAGTAGAGTATATGGATGTAGCGCCTAACCAAATTGTCGGTTTGAGCGCTTCTTTGATTCCCTTTCTTGAACATGATGATGCAAACCGTGCATTGATGGGATCAAACATGCAACGGCAGGCGGTTCCGTTAATTTTGCCTCAAGCACCTGTTGTTGGCACAGGTCTGGAAGGTAAAGCGGCAAGAGATGCAAGGATACAAATACATGCAGATGGAGACGGTGTGGTTGAATATGTAGATGCGAATGAAATCCATGTACGGTATAACAGAAATCAATCTCAAAAGATAGTAAGTTTTGAAAATGATTTGATAATTTATAGATTGACAAAATTTATAAAAACAAATCAAAGTACCTGTATCAATTTGCGACCTGCTGTAAAGAAGGGACAGGCTGTTAAAGCAGGCGACTTCCTGACTGAGGGTTATGCTACTAAAGATGGCGAACTAGCATTAGGGCGTAATTTAAAAGTAGCTTTTATGCCCTGGAAGGGATACAATTTTGAAGATGCGATTGTAATAAGTGAAAAAGTGGTAAAGGAAGATCTTTTCACTTCTATTCATATTGATGAGTTTGAGTTGGAAGTGAGAGATACCAAGTTAGGAGAGGAGGAATTGACTCCTGATATCCCTAACATCAGCGAAGAAGCAACTAAAGACCTGGATCAGAATGGTGTAATAAGAGTAGGCGCTCATGTAAAAGAAGGAGATATTATTATTGGAAAAATTACTCCTAAGGGTGAAAGTGATCCGACACCGGAAGAGAAATTACTACGTGCCATCTTTGGAGATAAAGCAGGAGATGCAAAAGATGCGTCCTTAAAGGCCCCAAGTGGAACAGAAGGAGTTGTAATTGATAAAAAATTATTCCAACGTGCCAAAAAAGATAAGAACGGAAAAGTAAAAGAAAAAGCTATTTTAGAAAAAATAGATAAGACCCATGAGAAGAATGATGTCGATTTGCTTGAGTTATTAGTTAGTAAACTTCTCGTTTTGCTTAAGGATAAAACTTCTTCGGGAGTGAGTAACAATTTTGGCGAAATGCTGATTGGTAAAGGAGCGAAGTTTACTCCTAAGAATCTGGGTAATATTGATTACCAAAATGTGAATCCTCTGGGATGGACAGGAGAAGTTAAAACAGATGATCACATCAATACTTTATTACACAATTATAATATTAAATATAACGAAGAGTTAGGCAGGTATAAAAGAGAGAAATTTAATATTTCCATTGGAGATGAATTACCGGCAGGTGTGTTGAAGCTTGCTAAAGTTTATTTGGCTGTAAAACGCAAATTGAAAGTAGGAGACAAGATGGCTGGCCGTCACGGGAATAAAGGAATTGTTGCGAAAATTGTAAGACAGGAAGACATGCCTTTCCTGGAGGACGGTACTCCTGTTGATATTGTGCTTAATCCACTTGGTGTGCCGAGCCGGATGAACCTGGGCCAGATATATGAAACAGTGCTTGGCTGGGCTGGGGAAAAATTAGGAAAGACATATGGCACCCCCATCTTCGATGGTGCTTCAGTAGAAGAGATTGCAAAAGAAGTTGAAAAAGCTAATCTTCCATTATTTGGTCATACTTATTTGTATGATGGTGAGACAGGTGAAAGGTTTGATCAGAAAGCTACTGTGGGTGTGATTTATATTATTAAACTGCATCACATGGTTGACGATAAGATGCATGCTCGTTCGATTGGTCCGTATAGTTTGATTACACAACAACCTTTAGGAGGTAAAGCCCAGTTTGGTGGACAGAGATTTGGTGAAATGGAAGTTTGGGCCTTAGAAGCGTATGGTGCTTCAAATATTTTACAGGAATTGCTCACATTGAAATCTGACGATATTATTGGCAGGGCAAAAACCTACGAGGCAATTGTAAAAGGTGATAATATACCTAAACCAGGAGTTCCTGAATCATTCAATGTATTGGTACATGAATTGAGAGGTTTAGGACTGGATCTGCAATTTGAATAAACCCCCTGTCCCTAAAGGGGAAATGAGAGAGTTCTTAATGTTAAAAACGAAACATCCTAAGCCCCTTCCCTTTAGGAGTTTGGGGTAAATTTAAAAATATATGCAAAGAAAAGAAAATCGTCCGCGTCCTACGTTTTCTCAAATTACCATTGGCCTTACTTCTCCTGATTCTATACTTGAAAGAAGTTATGGTGAAGTCTTAAAGCCGGAAACGATCAATTACCGTACTTATAAGCCTGAAAGAGATGGCTTATTTTGTGAAAGAATTTTTGGCCCGGTTAAAGATTATGAATGTGCGTGTGGTAAATACAAGCGTATCCGTTATAAAGGAATCGTGTGTGACCGTTGTGGTGTAGAAGTAACAGAAAAAAAGGTACGTCGAGAAAGAATGGGCCATATTAAGCTAGTGGTTCCGGTAGTACATATCTGGTATTTCAAATCTCTTCCTAATAAAATTGGTTACTTGCTTGGAATGAGTTCTAAGAAATTAGAAACTATCGTTTATTATGAAAGATATGTAGTGATTCAGGCAGGGATAAGAGCAGACAAGGGACAGAATTACAGCGATCTTTTAACGGAAGAAGAATACCTTGATATTGTAGATACGCTGCCTAAAGACAATCAGTTATTGCCTGATGAAGATCCTGATAAATTCATTGCAAAAATGGGTGCAGAAGCAGTTCATGATATGTTGCAGAGAATTGATCTTGATCAGCTTTCATTTGATCTTCGTAATAGTGCTGCCAACGAAACATCGCAGCAACGTAAAGCAGATGCTCTGAAGCGTCTTAGCGTTGTTGAAGGATTTCGTGATGCAAATACAAGGATCAATAATCGTCCTGAATGGATGGTAATGCAGTATATTCCAGTAATTCCACCGGAGCTTCGTCCGTTGGTGCCCTTAGATGGTGGTCGTTTTGCATCATCTGATTTAAATGATCTGTATCGTCGTGTGATCATTCGCAACAATCGTTTAAAAAGATTATTGGAAATTAAAGCCCCTGAAGTGATTCTCAGAAATGAGAAGCGCATGCTACAGGAAGCTATTGATTCTTTGTTTGATAATTCCCGTAAATCCAATGCCGTAAAAGCAGAAGGCGGACGTGCATTGAAATCATTGAGCGATGTACTAAAAGGTAAACAAGGACGTTTTCGTCAGAACCTTTTGGGAAAACGTGTTGACTATTCCGGACGTTCCGTAATAGTAGTAGGCCCCGAATTGAAAATGCACGAATGTGGTTTGCCAAAAGATATGGCTGCAGAATTGTTTAAACCATTTATCATTCGCAAACTCATTGAAAGAGGAATTGTAAAAACTGTAAAAAGTGCAAGGAAGTTAGTAGATAAGAAAGAAGCAATCATTTGGGACATCCTGGAGAATATTTTGAAAGGGCATCCCATCATGCTTAACCGTGCCCCTACATTGCACAGGCTATCTATCCAGGCATTTCAACCTAAATTAATTGAAGGGAAAGCCATTCAGCTTCATCCATTGGTAACTACTGCATTTAATGCGGATTTTGATGGTGACCAGATGGCGGTACATGTACCATTGAGTAGTACAGCTATTCTGGAAGCTCAAATGCTGATGCTCTCTTCCCATAATATTTTAAATCCTCAAAACGGTACTCCTATTACGCTTCCTTCACAGGACATGGTGTTGGGACTTTATTATATCACCAAAGAGAAAAAATCAACACCGGAGGAAATTGTAAGAGGGGAGGGTAAAACATTTTATTCTCCTGAAGAAGTGGTCATTGCTTATAATGAGCGTACCATTGATCTCCATGCGGGTATCAAAGTAAAGGTGAACGTAAGAAATGGCGATGGAACTCTCACTAATAAATTAATAGAAACTACGGTTGGCCGCATTATATTTAATCAGCATGTACCGAAGAATGTGGGATTTATAAATGCTTTACTTACGAAAAAGTCTTTACGAGATATTATTGGTGACATTATTAAGTGGACCAATATTCCTACGACTGCAAAGTTTCTCGATAATATCAAGCAACTTGGTTTCCGTATGGCATTCAAAGGTGGTCTGTCTTTCAATATCAATGACCTGATTATACCCGATACCAAGCAGGAAATGATAGAAAATGCTACCGGAGAAGTAGATGAAGTTTGGGATAACTATAATGCAGGTTTAATTACAAATAATGAGAGGTACAATGGTATCATTGATATTTGGAGTAGAGTAGATACCAGATTAACAGAAACATTGATAAAGGAACTGGCTGCTGACAAACAGGGATTCAATTCTGTTTATATGATGCTTGATTCTGGTGCAAGGGGTTCTAAACAACAGATCAAACAGTTGGCGGGGATAAGAGGATTGATGGCAAAACCCCGTAAATCAGGAAGTACAGGCAGTGAAATTATTGAAAATCCTATTCTGTCTAATTTCAAAGACGGATTAAATGTGTTGGAATATTTTATCTCTACTCATGGTGCCCGTAAGGGACTTGCAGATACAGCGTTAAAAACTGCCGATGCTGGTTATCTCACAAGGAGATTGGTTGATGTGGCGCAGGATGTGGTGATAAATGAAGAAGATTGCGGCACATTAAGAGGAATTTCAGTATCTGCATTAAGAGATAATGAAGATGTTATTGAACCATTGTATGATAGAATTTTGGGACGTACTTCATTGCATGATGTGTATGCTCCTGTTTCTGATGAATTATTGGTAAGCGCAGGTACAATTATTAGCGAGGACATTGGCCATAAAATTAATGATGCAGGGGTTGAAACGATGGATATCCGTTCTGTGCTTACTTGTGAAAGCCATCGCGGGGTATGTGTAAAGTGTTATGGTAAAAATCTGGCTTCAGGATATACCGCTCAAAGGGGAGATGCTGTTGGTATTATAGCCGCTCAATCAATTGGTGAGCCAGGTACCCAGCTTACTCTTCGTACGTTCCACGTAGGTGGTGTTGCAGGCTCTGCCTCTGTAGAATCTACATTGACTGCAAGATTTGATGGAACCATCCAATTTGATGGATTGCGCTTAGTCGATGCTGTAAATAATATGGGTGAAAAAATTAAGGTAGTAATAGGTCGTACAGGCGAAGTAAGAGTAATGGATGTTAAAAATGACCGCCTGCTTATTACCAACAATGTTCCATATGGCTCTACATTGAAAGTAAAGGATGGTCAAAAAATTACTAAAGGCGAAGTGATCTGTACTTGGGATCCATTTAATAATGTTATTGTTTCTGAGATTGACGGGGTATTGAAATTTGAAAACATTGTGGAGGGAGTTACTTATAGAGAAGAAGCAGATGAACAGACAGGGCATAGAGAAAAAGTAATTATAGAAACAAAAGATAAAGCCCGGATTCCTTCAATGTTAATTGAAGGTAAAAAAGAAACAAAGAATTACAACTTACCTGCGGGCTCACATATTACAATGGATGAAGGAGAGGAAGTGAGAGCCGGACAGGTAGTAGTGAAAATACCTCGTGTATTAGGAAAGTTAAGAGATATTACCGGGGGCTTGCCGCGGGTAACTGAATTGTTTGAGGCTAGAAACCCTGGTAATCCTGCGGTAGTTTCAGAAATAGATGGTGTTGTATCTTTTGGAAATATTAAGCGTGGTAATCGGGAAATAATTGTAGAAGCCCGGGATGGTGTTATTAAGAAATATTTAGTTCCATTAACCAGGCAGATACTTGCACAAGAGGGTGATTTTGTAAAGGCAGGTGTAGCATTGTCTGATGGACAAATAGCTCCGGCTGATATACTTTCTATAAAAGGACCATTCGCAGTTCAGGCTTATGTAGTGAATGAAATACAGGAGGTTTATCGCTTACAGGGTGTAAAAATTAATGATAAGCATATAGAAGTAATTGTGCGCCAGATGATGCGTAAAGTAACTATTGAAGATGCTGGAGATACCAAGTTTCTTGAGGGTGATTCAGAAGATAGATTTGATTTTAATACTGAAAACGATTGGATATTTGATAAGAAAGTGGTAACGGAGTCCGGGGAAAGCAATAAAATGCGACCAGGAAAAATCGTAACACTTAGAGAAATAAGAGAAGAGAATTCTATACTTCGTCGTGCAGACAAGAAGCCGGTTGAATACCGTGATGCGAAACCCGCCACGTCTTCTCCATTGCTGTTAGGTATTACCAAAGCATCATTGGGAACAC
>JBDTJI010000300.1:0-25909 GCA_039935935.1 Ginsengibacter sp.
CAAATCAAGATTTTGTTTTGCGTTCGCATATAAGTTTTCTCCCAAATCACATTGCTGTAGCAATTCATAATTGACGGCTACACCTCTCCAGGCAGCTAATTGCATATTGATTTTTATAGCTTGTTTGGTATATCCACGGCATTTTTCATAATCTTTCAAAGATGAAAAATTGTCGCCAATATTGTTAAGAGATACTGCCTTAAGCCGGAGGCCATTACACTTTTCAGCATATTCTATGGCTTTAAAATAAGCATTGTTACTTGCCTCAAAATTACCGGAACTGCTTAATAGAAGCCCAAGATTAATTTGTGCCAGTGATTTCCCATAGATGAAATTAAGACTATCACTTAGTGTCGAAACTCTTTCATAGTAAGCAAAAGATTTTTTAATATCATTTTCACTAAATACATAACTAAGCCTGTGTAATGATAATATGTATTGGGAATCAACTTTAGGATGAGACTGAACCCAGTTCAAAACGCTATCTACAAATTTGCTTTGTGCATGAATACTTTGGTTGAAAGCCAAAAGCAGAAAAAAAATTGTGGAATAATATCGTTTAAAAAGGTGCAGAATTTATTTTTTTTATTAAGAATTTTCAAAACAAGTTAGTGTCAATTTTTATCTTCCCTGGTAAAAAAAACTAATTCTGTTTTAACAAACTCTAAAAAAGAAATTGAACAAATCTATTTATAAAATTAATAGATATAAAGTGCGATACATACAAGGCAGTTTTGGTTGCGTAAGCGGATCGGTTTTGAAGGTATATGGCAAAGATTTTTATGAAAGGATGATGAGTTTTTTAGAGGCTATGAAATTTTTTGGCAACAGAGGTGAAGTGCGATGCCAGTTGTTAGAAGTATTTTTCGGAAACCTTATGATCAAATGAAAAAAGAACTAACCCTAACCCTATATTACTTTGCACTTAATTTATAATTTTAAAGTAGTTATGAATTGGATAATCTTGTCTGTTGCCCCGGCATTTCTGTAAACATAATTTTTAGCTGCAGCACTTCTTGACAATAGTTCTTCTTCATTGTTCAATAAACGATTCAAAATTTTTTCTAATTCGAGAGCGCTATCAATACTAATAGCGCCTGAGCAATCGATCATTTCTTCGGCTTCAAAGTTTTTGCCATATTCCGGCCCGAATATTACCGGCTTGCCGTAAACGGCGGCCTCTAAAATATTATGAAGGCCATCATCACCAAAGCCGCCCCCTACATAGGTTATAGTAGCATAACGGTACAATCGGGAGAGCATTCCAATGTTGTCGATAATCAAGCAGTTTGCCGTTAGGTGATTGGTAAGTGATTCATTATTATTTAGCTGCAACATCCATTCTGAATAATAGCGAGAATACGGAAATTGTTTTTTTACATCGGCAAGGTTTTCCTTGTCAATTTCATGCGGGGCAATAATGAATTTTATCTCAGAATGTTGTTTAACAAAATGAGTCCATCCTGCCTCATCATCTGCCCAGGTGCTACCCGCAACGATTACCCGTTCGTTGCCACAAAATTCTTTGATGCCCGGAATATCAGTGAAATTGTTGACAATGTTGATTACCCGGTCACATCTTGTATCTCCCGAAACAGTAATTTTTTCCTGTGAAATAATTTTTTGTAATTGTGTCTTTGACTCCTCATTTTGGAGAAAAAAGTGACTGAAGCAATCAAGCATTTTTCTATAAAAGTTTCCATACCATTTGAAGAATATCTGGTTACTCCTATATACGGCTGATATCATAAGCAGCGGAATATTTCTACTTTTTATTTCATGAAGATAATAATGCCAGTACTCATACTTAACCCAAATTACTAAATCAGGCTTTAGGATATTTATCCATTTTTTTGCATGAAAAAAAGAATCTGTTGGGAGATAAAATACATTCTTAAAATCTTTATTGTTCTTTACAATTTCATACCCGGACGGGGAGAAAAAAGTAATGACGATCGATGCATTTTCATTTTGTTCTATCCATTTATTTAGCACTGGCCTCCCTTGTTCAAACTCACCCAGGCTGGCACAATGCATCCATATTATTTTTGTATGTGTAGAGGATTGCCGGAAATTACGTAATTGCTCAAAGGAATTTCTGCGTCCGCTTATCCACAATTTTGCTTTGTGGTTCCAGGGTGAAACTAAATAAATACCTGTTTTATAAACGACTAAGAAGATGTGGTAAAATAGAATCAAAGAATTAAATTTATATAACAAATCTAAAAGGTAATTCTTAAATGGCCCGGCTTTATTACGCTATGGGTTGGCACAAAGAATTATCTGTTACTTTCTCTCTTTTCTATTTTATAAAACGTAGATGTTGATGGTTTAATCAATAATTATTTGAGCTTGGCAACTTCTTCATGATAAAACTTTACTATTTCGATCACATCAGGTACATTGTGATACCAGTTCGATTCATGTTCTATAGAAAACATGCCGCTGAAGTTTTGGCGTTTTAATTCCTGGAATATAGGATCAAAATCAATTACACCTTTTCCAACGACTGTATCTGCTGCGTGGGTGTCCCCAAATTTTACGATGTCCTTAAGATGTACACCAAATACATGTCCCGCAAGTGTTTTTAGAGCATCAACGGGATTGATTCCATTACGTGCCCAATGTCCCAAATCAGCGACTGAGCCAATATTTGGATGTCCTACAGTAGCTGCGAGAACAGAATCAGGACTCCAATAAGCATTTGGTTTTGGATGATCGTGGATAGCCACTCTGATACCATAAGCCCCTGCCATGCTATCTATCATGTCCCATTGATTTTTGAGTGGCTCGGCTGTTATATAGCTTAACCCGAAATCTTTGGCAAGGTCAAATGCTTTTTGCCATTCCTCCTTCGTCTGAGGAACGATGACTCCCATTGCTACTATCTTTATATTTTTAGCCTGTAGCAACTCTTTTATTTTTGTTTTACTTTCATCCGACATATTGATGCCAAAGCTATCTTTTAAACCCGCGCCCAAAGGCTGACCCCAGAAAGCTTCAATATTGTTAACTCCTGAGCTGTCTACCTTGTCCAGGGCATCAGCAAAAGTAAACATCCTGAAGGTCCACATTTGTACACCAATTTTCCAATGGGAAGTTACATTTGAACTGTCTGTGCTAATTACAGAATCAGACGCAGAAGTCTTTTTTGAATCACTTGAATTGCATTTTGTAAGGGCCAGGATACAGACAAAACATAGAAAGATAAAGAGAGTTTTTTTCATTGTTATAGGTTTATTTATTTATTGAAGGTCAGGAATATCCTTATCTAATCAAAAAAATATTTTGGAGTCAAAATTTTTTATTCCAGGTTTTAGCCGGAAATGAATTATGTTACCCAATCCAGCTTGCGCCGTATCTTATTAATGCCTGTTCCATTTGTTTAAAAACTTTTTCTTTAAGAGTCTTTGCATCTTTGAGACTTAATCCTTCAGTAGATGTTTGACGAAGAAATACCGCACGACACTTACCAGGTGTCAATGAAAAAAATTTTTTATAACTCATTCTGTCGTAAGTATCTAAAAACAAAATTGGACGTATAGGTTTTTGTGTTTCAATAGCAATTTTAAAAGCGCCATCATAAAAAAATTTAAGAGGTTGACGAGTCGTATTAAAAGTGCCCTCAGGGCAAATAAACACAGAGATTTTTTTATGAATAAAATCAATTAACATTTTTATGCTTTTAGAACGTGCTTTAAAGTCGCTACGGTCAACCGCAACGGCTCCTCTTTTGTAGATAGATCCAAAAATCGGGATTTTAGTCATCTCTGCTTTCCCTAAAATACGAAAGTGCTGCCCTCTTATTACTTTCATCATCATCGGAATGTCAAGATATGAAATATGATTACTTACAAATATATATTCCTTCGTTTTGTCATGAAATTCTTCGTAAATATTTTGGTGCCTTATAACTGTCATAAAAAAAAACACGTTAGCCCACCAGCGTGATATCTTGTAAATCATGTTACCACCTCTTATGGGCTCCTGTAAAAAAGCATAAATAAAACAGGGAAGTAGAATGATCATTAGAAAAAGGAAAATGAGAAATCCGTAAACGGTGAAAAAAAATCGAAAAATTTTCTCTATTATATGCATTTCATAGAAATTAAACCGAACGAAAGTATAAAAAGAGACTGTAATTACAGAAAATGGGAGCTAATTTATATTGTAACAGAATGGTTTAGCAGAAATTCTTAAGGTTATGATTTTTTTTAAGGATACATTACTGTAAATCAGGCATAATTCCCTTACATTTGCACTCCAAAAATTGGAAAAGTATGTTTGCTATAGTAAAAATTGCAGGTCAGCAATTCAGAGTTCAACCAGACCAAAGTTTATTCGTGCCTCATCTTGGAGGAAAACAAGGTGATGAACTAGAGTTTTCTGAAGTCCTTTTACATGATAATGAAGGGAAAATTTCAATCGGAAGCGATACAAATGTAAAAGTAAAGGCAGAGATAATTAATGACCTGGTGAAAGGCGAAAAGGTGATCGCTTTTAAGATGAAAAGGAGAAAAGGCTTCAGAAAAAAACATGGTCATCGTACGCAATACACTCACATAAGAATAACGGGTATTGCATAAGCAATAATGCTTGGACAAAGCGTCAATGACCATTATTGATTTATAATATTTTAATTTAAAAATATGGCACATAAAAAAGGTGAAGGTTCAGTAAAAAACGGGCGTGATTCACAAAGTAAAAGATTGGGCGTGAAAATTTTTGGAGGCCAGGCTGCCACTTCAGGAAATATCATTCTTCGCCAACGCGGTACAGTTTACCATCCTGGTAAAAACGTGGGACTTGGTAAAGACTTTACCATTTTTGCGACCGTTGATGGAACGGTTGAATTCAAAAAAAGTAAAGGGGATAAGACTATCGTTTCTGTGAATGCAGTAGATGCAGTTTTATAAAAAGAATTAAATAAGTTTTGGTAGTTAGTAAAATGTTTTTATTTTTATTTTTTATTTACTAACAATTAAATTCTAAGAACATGGCCACTGCAAAAAACGCCGCTCCTAAAAAAGCCGCTGCAAAAAAAGCTGCTCCTAAAAAAGTCGCTGCAAAGAACGCCGCTCCTAAAAAAGCCGCTCCTAAAAAAGCCGCTCCTAAAAAGGTCGCTGCAAAAAAAGCCGCTCCTAAAAAGGTTGCTGCAAAGAAAGCCGCTCCTAAAAAAGCCGCTGCAAAGAAAAAATAAACAAAGTTTTTCTTGAAGAATAACTTCTAAGTCCCGATAAACCGGGACTTTTTTTATGCCATTTTAATTCTTATAATGCCGTATTGACATGGGTTTTCACAATCTTTGAAAAGAGTACACCCGATTCTGATAAAATGTTTTTTTAAAAGTACTATTCCGAAAAGGGCAATAATTGTCAGAAAGTCTGATTGTCTTTTTGGGTGATAGATAGGCAGGAAAATAATTGTTTCGATAGATAAGTAGATTCAATAGTAAATATAAAGTAAAATAGCTAACGGCTGACCTACAAACGTTTAAAAATAAAAATATTTTCAAATAAGGCATATGACGAAACACTGGCTTGGAAACATTTTTGAATTTTTATCAATTTGAGAAATGATAATTTCTTGAAAATTTAGTACCAAAAGCTTCTTAAAACATTTTTGAAATGTTAAATATTAAATGTATCGCTGAAAGAAAAAGTTGCATTTGAAATGAAGAATAGAGTGGTATTGAAGTGGCTTTATCATGTTATTTTCTTGTTAGTTTGCACTCTTAAAAACAATTAAATTTGACGCTAAACTTTTAAATTGAGCATCACCGAAATTTATCAGTCATTTGTTGAAGGGATGAAAGACACTACGTGGCTTGAATACATTGCAGTGGTTTCAGGAATAGTAAGTGTCTGGTTTTCCCGTAAAGAAAATATATGGGTTTATCCGATAGGTCTTATTAATACTACGTTTTACATATATCTTAGTTTTAAGGGAAGCTTGTTTGGCGAAGCCACTGTGAATCTATACTACTCTATTATGAGTATCTATGGATGGATACTGTGGGCAAAAAAAAGCCAACTACAAGAGCATATTGTAAAAATTACATGGAGCACCCAAAAAGAATGGCTACAGGAATTATTATTTTTCGTTTTTTTTTATTTAGTGATTTTTGGTGCACTTACTTATTTAAAAAGAGATTTTGCGCCAGGAGCAATTCCGTGGGCAGATGCTTTTGCAAGTTCTACTGCATTCACAGGAATGTGGCTGATGGCTCGTAAAAAAGTGGAAAGCTGGTATTGGTGGATTGCGACGAATATTGCTTCTATACCTTTATACTTTGTAAAGCATTATGTATTCACAAGTGTCTATTATACAGTTCTCTTGATCTTTGCATTTTGGGGATTATCTGAATGGAGTAAAAGGGCTAGCTATAAAACTTTGAAACGAAAATGAAAAACGGTCTTGTATTTGGGAAATTTATGCCTCTTCACGAAGGCCATCTTTCATTAATAAGTTTTGGGTCAAAAAAATGTCACACATTAAATGTGGTACTTTGCTATCACCATAAAGAAATAATTTCCGGTGAGCATCGTTTGCAATGGCTTAAGAAAGCTCTTTCAAAATACACAAATGTCAATCTTGTTTCATTTGAATATAATGAAAAAGAGCTGCCCGATACTTCCGTTTCTTCGGTCGGCGTTGCTAATATTTGGGGAAAGACTTTTAAAAGATTATTACCTGAAACTGATGTAGTATTTACTTCCGAAGATTATGGTGAGTATGTATCCAAGGCCATGCAGATAGCCTGTATTTGTTTTGATAAAAACCGAACTACAATTCCGGTATCTGGAAGTGCTATAAGAGCAAATCCGTTTTGTTATTGGGACTACATTTGCACTGAAGCAAGACCCTATTTTGTGAAAAAGATTGCTATTCTAGGTTCAGAATCTACAGGCAAAACCATATTAACTGAAAGGCTGGCCAATTATTATAGCACAAACTATGTGTCAGAAGCAGGTCGAGATATTGTTGAAAAAACAGAATTGTGTAATCCGAAAGACCTTGATCAAATTGTAACGGCCCATGCGAAAAATATTACAGAACAAATTACTGGAGCCAATAGATTATTATTTCTTGATACAGATTTGAATATTACAAAATCTTATTCTTCTCTTTTATTTAACCTGGAATTGAAAGTTGCTTCATGGCAGGAAGACGCAAATAAATCCGATTTGTATCTTTTTCTTGAAACTGATTGCCCTTATATGCAGGACGGGACAAGGCTTCATAAAGGTCTAAGAGAAAAATTAAGTATATCACACAAAAAAACGTTGGAGAAAAACCTGATAAGCTATATCTCAATTTATGGTAATTGGGAGGCCAGATTTAATAAGGCCAGGGAAATTATCAACCTAAAATATTTTTTATAGATGATAAGGAAAGTAGTAGTCATCGGTCCCGAATCAACAGGCAAGAGTACTTTGTGCCAAAAGCTTGCAGAACATTATAAAACTTTATGGGTTCCTGAATACGCAAGAGAATATTTAGAAAAAAATGGTACAGCATACTCTTATGATGATTTGCTCACAATTGCAAAAGGTCAAATAGAATTAGAAGAAGTAATCTGCAATCAACTGTCAGATGTCAGCCATCAGTTATCAGTCCACTCGCAACTTTCCACTCACAACTTTCCACTCACCACTTCCCACTCACAACTCACACCTCGCTTATTATTCATAGATACCGATCTCTATGTAATAAAAGTGTGGGCGGAATTTGTTTTTAATAAATGTCACAATTGGATATTAAACAAAATCGCCGAAAGAGAATATGATTTATATCTCCTTTGTGATGTTGACTTGCCGTGGGTGGAAGATAGGCTAAGGGAATATCCTGACAAAAGAATAAGAGAAAAACTGTTTTTTTTGTACAAGGATATCATGGTAAATCAAACCTCGCCGTGGTGTGTTATATCAGGAAATTACGCGGAGAGATTGGAAAGAGCGATACATTTTGTTGATGCCACATTTACACAAAAAGCTGTTCTGAAATAATTTTGTCATCATTTACTTTGGAAATAAAGTGGTCATTTCGGCCTAATGAAAGAGGTTTTAGGGAGCTATATTTGAAAGTATTGTAAGCAAACCTATTATTAATGAGATACCTGATTATATTTCTTATAGTTGCTTCGCAGGTTTCGTGCAAGAAGGATATTGATCCTGAACCTGTGCTGCTTGTGGAGGCCGCTTCTTTTCTCAATACGTCCTACGGCTCTAGGTCCCCAACAGATAATGGATATCTATCTGCCTTAAAACCGCAATGCCAATATCACAAAAGCTATTTTGGTTATCCGTGGCTGCAGCTGGACAGGTGGCAATAAAACTGAAATGACTTCTGTCATAGATTCTTTGCAAAAAAGACTTTCCAATACGCTTTTATTAATCTAAATGATGGCTTATTGGTTCAGTTAATTCTATATGGCGCTATTGGACAAACTTATGATCAGAACACACAAATATATATTCAATCCAGTCATGTAAATTTCATTACGCCGCGAAGCCAGCCTACGATTGTGCTACAGGGAGGGCAAGACTTCGTGGTTTCTCCTTCACAATCTAATTTTCTTATTAACAAGCTGAATTCAGAGAACGTTCCAAACCAGTTTGTATTTTACATGGAAGATGGGCATGGATTTTTTGCTACAAACTATTTGGATGCATATAATAAAATTGAGGAATTCATTAAGCTACATGTAAAATAAAAGGTAAGGTCTCCTGAAAATAAATCATCCTTCCTGACTAATTGAGAATTCAGTTCTTCTCGGCTGCGTATTATTTTTTAGCCCACTCATCACCCGTAGGGAAAACAAAATATTCGAGAGACTTTGATTTCATCTCAATACTGTAACCCGCTGCTGACGGGGGCATATAATTTCCATTATTTATTATAACCGGATCAATAAAATGTTCGTGAAGATGATCTACATACTCCGTGATGCGATTTTCCAAAGTGCCGCTGATGCAGATATAATCTATCATAGACAAGTGCTGCACATATTCACACAATCCTACTCCGCCGGCATGCGGACAAACGGGAACATTGAATTTTGCGGCCATTAGCATTACAGCTAAAACCTCATTAACACCACCCATCCTACAGCTATCCACCTGGCATATATCAATTGCTCCACTCTGCAAAAACTGTTTGAACATTACCCTATTCTGGCAATGTTCACCTGTAGCAACTTTGATAGGTGACACCGCTTTTTTTATGGCGAGATGTCCTAAAATATCATCAGGACTTGTGGGCTCTTCTATCCACCATGGATTAAATTTTGCTAATAGTTTCATGTTTTGAATTGCTTCATCTACATCCCAAACCTGGTTAGCATCCATCATTAATTTCATTTCATCACCTACTTCTTCCCTGATGATTTCTGCTCTCCTCACATCCTCATTTACATTCCCACCTACCTTCATCTTCAGATATTTCCATCCTTCAAGTTTAGCTTCATGGCTGAGCCTTCTGATTTTTTCTTCTGAATAACCCATCCAGCCTGCAGAAGTAGTGTAAGCCGGATAACCATTTTTTAATAAATAATCAATTCTTTCCTGTTTGGTATCTGCCCATTTTGAAAGTATTTGGATAGATTCTTCAGGAGTGATCACATCGGTGATATAAGTAAAGTCTATACAACCAACTAATTGTTCGGCCGTCATATCGGCAATTAATTTCCAGAGAGGCTTCCCTTCTGTCTTAGCGTATAAGTCCCATACAGCATTTACGATAGCTCCTGTCGCCATGTGTATAATACCTTTTTCAGGACCGAGCCAGCGCAATTGTGTATCACCCGTTATCATCCTCCAAAAACCAGCCATATCTTCTGCAATTTCTTTCAGAGATTTTCCTATAAGTAAATAAGATAAAGATTTAATAGCGGCTACACACAATTCATTACCTCTTCCTTCGGTGAAGGTTAACCCATGTCCTTCAAAATGCGGATCATTTGTTTTTAGAATAACGTATGCGGCAGAATAATCAGGATCCTTATTCATTGCGTCTGATCCGTCTAAAGATCTACTGGTAGGAAATCTGATGTCTTTTGTCTCGACAGAAAGTATCTTCAACTCCATAATATAATTATTTAAAGGCAAATCTATACCTCTTTGCACGAAGAGAAAAGAACAGGCGAAGATTATTCCCTATTGAGTAAGTGTTATCCGCTAATGGAACTTAGCAAGGGCTAAAAATTTTTTGTATACAAAATTGCATTTTGATTTCTTAACTCATCTTTTTTCAAAAAGCTTTTAACTCTTACTCCAACGTTCTCTCTTATATTTCTATAAAACAGATTATAATCTGCGATGTGAAAATTTTTTGTTTTTAAAAGAAAGTCTCCAAAAAATTCAGGTTTATTTACCCATAGAATATTGTCGTGTACCTGAGCATGAACCAGTTCCGGAATTACCTTATTGAAATTGCGAAGTATGCCACCTTTGTTAAGGTCCGCTGACGCAAAAGCCGTATCCATCGCCCATGTTAATGGGTTGGTAACAAATGCTTTTAATTTTTCATTTCGTATACCCGAAGAAATATATCCGTCTTCAAACGTGCGCCAGCTCACAAAGCAGCCCGTAGATGCTGAGTCAGAGCAAGGCTTTAAGTCAGAAAAATAATTAGTAAACACTGGCAAGCCAACCAGGTAAGCGCAAACTAATTGTTTTTTTAATGATCTGTTTTCAAAAAATTCCTTTAGTAACCTTTCTGCATGTAAGGTGCCCTGGCTGTGCGAAGCAATAATGATAGGACGGCCATGATTGAAATGTTGCAGATAATATTCAAAGGCATCCCTTACATCTTTATATGCAATATCAAAGGCTGCTTTGGCAGAATCTTTCTCTTTGGTATAAAAAGCACGAATGTTGGCTTGCCGGTAGCGGGGAGAAAAGACACGACAATATTTATTGAAAACACTTGCCTGGTAAAGAATGGTAGTATTATCCGTTTTTTTGTTGATGGCCGCATCGTCTACGTCTGCATTCCACCCTTCGGGCATTTTTGAATCTGTATAAGTAGTAGGATAAACAAAGAATACATCTGCCAGAGAGTCTTTAGACTTATCATCTAAATCTTTGGGTATGTTATCGGAAGGATCATATTTAAAAGGAGAAGCAGCCCAATAGTTTAAATCACTATAATCAGGCTGAGATGTCCTGTTTTGAAATTTGTAGTTAATTGACTTTCCTGATAGTTTATGAGAGCATGCAATAAATTCTAATGAAACAAGGAAAAGAATAACAATAGATAAAAAATATTTTTTGTAATTTGACATGACCAAAACTACATTCGCTATGTTGAATTGAAAAACTAAAATTATGATCATGATACCGGTAATTGATTTGTCGGATTTTACAGGCGCAGATCCAAAGAAAAAAGCATCATTTGTACAGGATATCGGAGCCGCTTTTGAAGACCCCGGATTTGTAGCGGTTAAAAATCATGGTATTCCTTCTGGTCTGATCGAAGATTTATATAAACAGGTGCAACAATTCTTTTCACTTCTACCAGACAAAAAAAGAGCTTATGAGATCCCGGAACTTGCGGGGCAAAGAGGATACACCTCTTTTGGAAGGGAGCATGCGAAAGGCAGTGATGCACCAGATCTTAAAGAATTTTTTCAATATGGGCAAACAGTTCCTGATACCCATGCTCTAAAAGAGGAATATCCTGATAATGTAAAGGTGGATGAAATTGAAGGATTTGATGAAAACATTTTTAAAGCATACCGTGCTTTTGAAAAAACGGGTAAATTACTCTTAAGGGCAATTGCTCTTTATCTTGGCTTAAACGAAAACTACTTTGATCAATATGTAGAAGAAGGAAATTCTATTGTACGTGCCATTCACTATCCGCCGATAACGGAGGAACCGGAAAGCGCCATACGCGCTGAACAACATGAAGATATCAATTTAATTACTCTGCTGGTAGGCGCTTCGGCAGCAGGCCTGGAAATACTTACTAAAAAAAATGAGTGGGTAGGAGTCACCTCTTTACCCGATCAGATCGTAGTCAATGTGGGCGATATGCTTCAGAGACTTACCAATAATAAACTGAAAAGTACTACCCATCGTGTTGTAAACCCGCCGCGTGAATTGTGGAACACCTCCAGGTTTTCAATTCCTTTTTTTCTTCATCCTAAATCTGCTATGAACCTGTCGGCTCTCGATAGCTGCGTTGATGAAATACATCCTAAAGTTTTTGGAGATATTACCGCAGGAGAATTCCTTGATGAGCGTCTTAAAGAGATAGGGTTAAAAAAATAGAATTAATTTTGATGATTTTCTACAGAAAGAGTTTACACAACATGCCCCCACAGAAGCTATTGATCAGATTTTAAATATGAAATTTTCATGGTACTGCGCAGGCATATTCCTTTTTTGAAAGCTGTGTTTTATTATACTGTTTCCGCATTTGGCGGACCACAGGGGCATTTGGGAATGATGATGAAAACTTTTGTGGAGAGAAGAAGAGATGTTACCAGGGAAGAGTTGATGGAATATGTTGCTTTTTGTCAACTACTGCCGGGCGCTTCTTCCACACAAACAATTACTCTCATTGGATATAAACGCGGTGGGGTGCCGTTGGCTGTTCTTACGCTACTTATTTGGATATTTCCTGCCAGTATACTCATGGGTATTTTTTCTTTTCTTTTTTATTATGTAACAACTTATCATGTAAGCCTTAACCTGTTCTCCTATATACAGCCTATGGCAGTAGGATTTATTGCATTTGCTGCATTTAAGATGTATAAGGTTTCCATCAAAAATAAGATCACATTTATTATAATGATTGTGGCAGCACTTGCTACCTACCTGTTTTTTAAAACACCATGGGTTTTTCCTATTCTTATAATCCTGGGAGGTGTTGTAACCAACTTTAGCGACAGGCGAATTCCCGAGAGGGAAATCATAAAGCCTCGTCACATCAGGTGGACTAATATCTGGTTGTTTACGCTTTTATTTATCATCGTGGGTTTTTTAAGTGAAACGGCAAGAAAACAAAACTGGGAACACAGGAGAGCTTTCAACCTTACCGAGAACGTTTATCGTTATGGAAGTATGGTATTCGGAGGAGGCGATGTTTTAATGCCGCTTATGTATGAGCAGTATGTTACACGCGAGAAAACCAATTACCTTACCAAAGAAGAATATTTAACGGGCTGGGGCATTATAAGAGCCATACCAGGGCCTGTATTTTCTGTAACCGCATATATAGGTGGAATGGTTTTGAGGGATTATGGGCCTTACTGGCAAGTATTGGGATGCCTGATTGGTTGTATCGGAATTTTTCTACCGAGTGCGTTGTTGATTTTATTCTTCTTCCCTGTCTGGCAAATCTTAAAAAAATATGTAGTTGTTTATCGGTCGCTGGAAGGGATCAATGCTGTAGTAGTTGGCATTATGTGGGCATCTTTTCTTTATTTGGTAAAAGATATCTCCATTACTGATCTGAACACGGTAAGCATAGTAAACATTTTTGTAATCATAGGCACTTTTTATCTTCTCACTTTTACCAGGATACCTGCGCCATTTATTGTGATAGGCAGCTTACTAATAGGTTTTATTTTTTGACAAAAACATACCTTTTATTTGATGTTGAGGAACCATTTAATCTATAAGCATCTGCATTAGATTATTTAAATCAATCTTTAACAAGAAATGTGTTTGTAAAGTACGATCTCCACTTTTCATTGTAGTTACTTTGCATTAATCAATTTAGATAAGAGATGAATGAAAAAAAATCAACCGGATTTCCTTATTCTATTTTAGAACTTGCTACAGTTTCCGAAGGAACAACCCCTGCCCACACTTTCATTAAAGCCCGTGAATTGGCTCAGCATGTAGAAAAATTAGGATATAACCGGTTTTGGCTTTCAGAGCATCATAACATGATAAGTGTTGCCAGTTCCGCTACATCTATTCTTATAGGCTATATCGCGGAAGGCACTACTCATATGCGAGTGGGTTCAGGTGGTGTTATGTTACCCAATCATTCTCCTTTAGCTGTTGCAGAACAGTTTGGAACCTTAGAGTCAATATATCCCGGAAGAATTGATTTGGGTTTAGGACGCGCCCCAGGAACCGATCAGTTGACTGCTATGGCGCTAAGAGGAGATCGCTTTAATACTGCCAATGAATTTCCTCAAAATGTGATTCAACTTCAGACCTATTTTTCTGAAAAAAATTCCGTTGCAAAAGTTCGTGCCATACCCGGGGAAGGCCTTTACATTCCTATCTGGATACTTGGATCAAGTACGGATAGTGCACAACTCGCCGGTATTCTGGGATTGCCTTACGCCTTTGCAAGCCACTTTGCACCTGCTCAATTTACAGCCGCCCTTCAGTTATACAGGAAAACTTTCCGGCCTTCTGAAAATCTTAAAAAACCCTATGTGATGGCGTGCGTTAATTTAGTGGCTGCTGACACAGATCAGGAGGCCAACAAACTTGCCACTTCCCTGTACCAGATGTTTTTGGGGATTGTAAGCGGCGAGCGAAAACTTCTTCAACCTCCTGTCGATAATATGGATGAACTATGGAATGAATACCAAAAAGAAATGGCCAGTCAAATGCTTTCTCTTTCATTTATTGGAGCCCCTGATAAAATTAAAAATGGTATGCAGAATTTTATTAATCAAACGCAGATTGACGAGATAATGGTGATCTCCAATATTTATGAACAGCAAGCAAAATTGTACTCCTACCAACTTTTCGCGGAGATAATGAAGGGCCTGTAGCGGTTTATTTTTTTGAATTATAATTCAAAAAAGGGTTTGGAATATCAGGAAATCTACGAATTGAATTCCGATAAGAAAAAATTTGATGGTTCCAGCATCCTCTTTTCTTTTTTAGTAAAATACTTGCCCTTCAAATAACCAGATATAAACAATATCAGCAAAGATCGTTCAAGGCTTCCCGTATCAACTCACTTTCAAATCCTCTCTGTAAAAGAAAGTCCTGTAGTTTTCTTTTTTTAATAAATATATTTTTCTCACTTTTCAAAGTTTTCACTTTATGTTCAGCTACTTTTTTAAAAGCCTTTTTATATTCACTTCCTACAATTTCCTTCAGAGCTTTATTAATACAATAGTCACTTACGCGCCTGAGTTTCAAAGCCTGCTTTATTTTGTTTTTCCCCCATTGCTTCATTCTGAATTTTCCTCCGGCAAAAAGGATTGCAAAGCGCTCTTCATTTAAATAATTTTCAATAATTAGCAACGAAATAATTTCTTCTACTTCCATTTTATGTAGTCCAAATGAATACAATTTATCGCGTACCTCAGAATGGCATCTTTCCTGATAGGTGCAATATTGTTTTATTTTTTGTAGTGCTTGCTCAAATGTGAAACTCCCAGATTGCATAATCTAAAAATATAAATAATAGAAGAAGATAAAGAAAATTACTGAAACGTATTATTGGAAAAATAAACGTAAGGAGATAGCAATAATATGTTTACTGAATTGGTAAAAAAGTCGTAACTTCTTGTACACAAAATTCTCGGCTTACCGAATTAGATACTTTTTGGTTTTGTAAGAAAGCTTAAGTTTTTTAAAAACAACATTGTTGTAAAATGTTTAACATGAAATAGTGGTATAAATCTTAAATTCAGTTTTTATCTATTATGAAACTATTGGTTTATCTGATTCTGGCCCTTAATTCGTTAACCGTCATCGGGCAAGAAGTGCATGAAGATAATCCTGCAAAATTTATTACAGAGTTTGACTTTAAGCAATTAACCGGAGGAGTGATACTGCTTAAAGCAACTTTCAATAATCGTTCAGATTCTTTTAATTTTATTTTAGATACCGGGAGTGGCAGTATCTCGTTGGATTCTACCACTGCTGAGCAATATGCAATTCCTCACGAACCGTCGGGTCGGTATATGTATGGTATTGCCGGCGTTCGCAAGGTGGATTACTCCAGGTATAATAGTCTCACTTTTCCAGGGTTAAAGGTAGATAGCCTTGATTTTTATATCAACGATTATGGAATACTGAGCAATGTATATGGCGTTAAGATTGACGGGATCATTGGCTATAGCTTTTTTAGCAGGTACCTGGTAAAAGTTAATTTTGATAGTTTGAAAATTCGGGTGTATGAGCCGGGCAGTATAAAGTATCCTTCACATGGGCTATTGTTACATCCTGACTTGAAAGGGTTGCCCATTGTGCCGATAACGATCCGCGATGCGAGAACTGTGACAGCTAACTATTATTTTGACACCGGAGCCGGCTTGTGCTTTTTAATCAGTAACCACTTCCAAAATGACAGCGCTATTTTATTAAAAAGACGCAGACCGGTTTCAACAAAAGTTCAGGGATTGGGTGGAAAGATTCAAATGCACCTTACCTTAATTAAAAAAGTACGCATCGGTAGTTATAAGTTCAGGAGAGTGCCGACCTATATTCTCGATGATGCATTTAAACTATTTTCTGCTCCTTCGCTTGGCGGCCTGATAGGAAATGATATCTTACGTCGCTTCAATCTTATTATCAACTATCCCCAAAAAGAAATTCATTTATTACCCAACACCCACTTTCGCGACCATTTCGATTATTCATATACGGGATTGTCGCTTTATAATTTTGACGGAATAATCGAAGTGGATGATATTGTAAGCCGATCTCCGGCTGATAAAGCGGGGCTAAAAGACGGGGATGTTGTAATCGGTATTAACAATGATTTCTCTAATGATATCGAAAAATATAAGAACCATTTACAGAAGGCAGGATCGAGAGTAACACTTCTAGTTAGACGGGATACGATTCCTATCATAATATCCATGCGTGTCGGTCGAATCCGTTAATTGATAACTTTTATTAAGAGTGAATGTGTTATCTTTTCTTTTCCAATTCTTTTTGGGAAAATGAATTCTATTAATGCAATTTTGCAGCTATGATCAATTTTGAAAGATTTGTTTTAAGCAATGGTTTACGAGTACTCGTACACGAAGATAAAAGTACGCCTATGACTGTGCTTGATGTGATGTATGATGTAGGATCTAGGGATGAAGATCCGCTGCACACTGGTTTCGCACATTTATTTGAGCATCTTATGTTTGGTGGCAGCGTTCATATTGAATCGTATGATGAACCTTTGCAGATGGCAGGTGGTATCAACAATGCCTACACTACCAGTGACCTTACCAATTATTATTGTCAATTGCCTGCAGAAAATTTGGAAACCGCCTTTTGGCTGGAAAGCGACCGGATGTTCTCCCTGGCATTTAATGAAAATTCGCTGGATGTACAACGAAAAGTAGTAAGCGAAGAATTTAAAGAGCATTATCTCAATAAGCCTTATGGTGATGTATGGCACAAACTACGCAAGCTTGCCTATAAAGTGCATCCATACAAATGGATGACTATTGGTGATGAGCTAAGCCACATAGAAAATGCGCAGTTACAGGATGTAAAAGATTTCTTTTATAAATATTATACACCTTCCAATGCGATACTGACAGTAGCCGGAAATATATCGGTTGTAAAAGTAAAGGAGCTATCAGAAAAATGGTTTGGGGATATTCCGACTGGTAAAAAATATATAAGGCAGATCAACCAGGAACCTGATCAGCAGGAGCCGCGATTTATGGAAGTATCTGCGGCTGTGCCTCTTGATGCTCTATATAAATGCTGGCATATTTCTTCACGCATAGACAGAAGATATTATTTCGCCGAGGTGATAACAGAAATTCTTGGAGGCGGTACATCTTCCAGGCTATTTCAAAGACTGGTGAAGGAGCAGCAACTGTTCAGCAGTATTGAGTGCGCTCACCTGGGCAGCATAGATGCAGGGCTACTTTATATTGAGGGAAAATTATTAAAAGGAGTAAGTATTGAAGAGGGCGACCGGGCGGTAGTTGCCGAGTTGGAGAAAATGAAAACGGAATTGATAAGCGAAGCCGAATTACAGAAAGTGAAAAACAAGACAGAAAGTTTGATGGCATTTGAAGATATTAGTTTGATGACCAGAGCTAACAATCTCGCCAATTATGAGCTATTGGGAGATGCCAATCTTATGAACACTGAATTGGAAAATTATCAATCAGTAACCAGACAGGAGATACAAGATGAATGTAAAAGAGTATTTACGGAAAATAACTGTAGCACTCTTTATTATCGCTCTTCAGGTAATCGCAAATAAATGGAGAAGAATTTTTGTGGTCGGAAACTGGAAGGATTTAATTCAGCATAAGCATCATAACAAGCTTCTTTATTAGCAATACCATTTTTCGAATCATAAAAGCAATTTTGAAATTAATATCTAATAAAATAATTTAAATGCCCAATAGAACCGTTTCCCCACATATAAAAGATGCCATAGAATTCAATATTCCATTAAAACCTTGTACGCGTTTTAACCTTTCCAGTGGCGCTCCGGTTTATTATATTAATGATGGGGCAGAAGAAGTGGCTATGGTAGAATTTGTATTTAACGCAGGCAACAGTTATGAGAATAAGAACGGTGTAGCTCCTGTTACAAACTATCTCATAAAAAACGGGACGCTGAAGCACAATGCTTTTGAAATTACCGAATACTTTGAATATTATGGTGCCTATCTTAACCGTGCCTGCAACAATGAAACAGCAACCATTACTTTACACTGTCTTTCAAAACATTTAAAGGCACTTCTTCCGGTAATAAGGGAGCTGATCGCAGAATCAATATTTTCTCAAAGTGAAATAGAAATATTTCAGCAAAACAGCATTCAGCGCCTTTCGGTGAATTTATTAAAATGCGATTTTGTGGCCAACAGGCTCATTGATGAATATTTGTACGGAGCCAATCATCCTTACGGAAGAGTAAGTAACAAAGAAGATATTGAAGCCATTTCAAGGGAAGATATAATTGCTTTCTTTCAGCAATTTTATGCAAAAGCAAAATGCAGTATTTTTTCTGCAGGAAGACTTCCTTCTGATTTTGAACAATTATTAGAAACACATTTTGGCCATCTGCCTCTCAATGAAAACATACCAGCTATTATTCATCAACGCGAACCTGCTTCTCAAAAAAAATATCGTGTAGATAATGATAAAAATGGCGTACAAGGCGCTATAAGATTGGGTAGCCCGTTTCCCAACCTTCATCATCCTGATTATCCAAAAGCAATAATATTAAATACTTTATTTGGTGGCTATTTTGGATCGAGATTAATGAGCAACATCCGGGAAGATAAAGGATATACCTATGGCATACATAGCTATTTGGAAAACCATATTGGCGACAATGCGTGGATGATAAGCACCGAAGCTGGTAAAGATGTATGTGAAGTAACCATAGAAGAAATATATAAAGAAATGAAATTGCTTAGAGAAGTACCTGTTGATGAGGAAGAATTATTATTGATAAAAAATTATATGATGGGACTTCATCTTGGCTACATTGACGGGCCTTTCCAGGTAATAGCAAGATGGAAGAGTTTAATTCTACATGGACTTGATGAAAATTATTTTAATAATTCTATCAACACAATTAAAACCATTACGCCTGAAACTCTCCAGGAGCTTGCCTGTAAGTATTTATTACCCGAAGAATTTTTTGAACTGGTGGTAATATAAGTCAGCTACATCCGAGGGTTTCGTCTTGTAAATTATTGCTTCGATGCTTTTAAAGCCTCTTAATTCTTATGTTTTTGTACCACACCTGATTGCCGTGATCCTGTAACGAGATTTTTCCTTTCTTAAAAGTTCCAAATCCCGGCATGTCTTTAAATTTGCTTATTGAAATCATTTTATTCCAATTTGCATCCCAAAGATTGACAGAAAGCGTGTGTTTTCCATTCATGTAAAAATCCAACTTGCCATTTACAGATTTTATCTCCACATGATTCCATTCGCCAAGTGGGTTCTCCTCACTGGTTGATGCCAAAATATCGTAAAGATCTCCGGCCCTATGGGTATAAATTTTTGCATCAGCATGTCCTAAGCGGGTAGGAGTGCCGTCATCCAGTACCTGCATTTCCATACCGGTGTTATAGGTATTCGGATATTTAGATTTATCATCCTGCAAATAAAAGATAATTCCACTGTTACCTTTTTCAGAAATTTTCCAATCCATCTTTAAATCAAAATTTTCAAACTCGTCATTGGTAACCAGGTCGCCTCTGTCATCTCCCTTTGCATCAATATTGAGATAGATAGCTCCATCTCCAATTTTCCATCTTTCGGTCGCATTTTGTTTTCCGTAGGTATGCCATCCATCGGTGGTTTTACCATCAAAGAGCAATTGCCATCCGTCATTTTTTTCTTTACTGGAAAGAACATTATGAGTATTATCCATTGTACTTTTTTTGGAAGAACTGCAGCTAAAAAGAATAGTAGCCACGATTATGAGAAGAGAAAAGCGATGCATATAGTTTAATTTAATGATAAAAAAATGGAATCAAATTCAAAAGATGAACCTAAAGTATTATAAGTAGAACGTTTGTTTATTATGACAGTAGTTATACCACAGAAATATTCAAAATTGTTGTTGACCAAGCTGATTAAAGAATAAGAATAGAGAAAGTTTGTTTAACCAATATTAGTATATCCCGTCAGAAAATCCTGAAGCGCACAATTTATACCAAAGAGCCGGAGAATTAAAAGACATTATTTCAATCCTAAAATCGAGCTATTTAATTCTTCATCGCGTGCCCTGCCTGCAAAATCATCAAAAGCTCTTTCTGTAACACGGATAATATGGTCTTTGATAAATGGCGCCCCTTCTCTCGCCCCATCTTCAGAGTTTTTCAAACAACATTCCCATTCCAACACAGCCCATCCTGGGTAATCGTACTGAGCCAGTTTGCTGAAGATCGCTTTAAAGTTCACCTGTCCATCGCCAGGTGAACGGAAACGCCCTGCCCTGTTGAGCCAGCTTTGATAGCCGCCATATACACCTTGCTTGCCTGTTGAATTAAATTCGCCATCTTTCACATGAAAGGCACGGATGCGCTCATGATAGTTATCTATGTATTCCAAATAATCGAGGCATTGTAAAACGAAATGGGAAGGATCATACAACAAACAAGCTCTTTTATGATTATTTACTTTTTCTAAAAACATCTCGTAAGAAATTCCGTCATGGAGATCTTCCCCCGGATGTATTTCATAACAAACATCCACGCCGGATTCATCAAACGCATTTAATATAGGAAGCCAGCGCTTCGCCAGTTCCTGAAATCCTTCATCTACAATACCCTCGGGTCGCTGAGGCCAGGGGAACATGATGTGCCATAGTAGCGAACCGCTGAAAGTAGCGTGTGCAGTTAATCCTAAGTTCTGCGAAGCTTTCGCTGCATAAAGCAATTGTTGTACTGCCCACTCCTGCCGGGCTTTGGGATTATTGCGAAGTGCTTCGGGTGCAAAGTTGTCAAATAGCAAATCATACGCGGGATTAACTGCAACCAATTGTCCCTGGAGATGAGTAGAAAGTTCGGTGATATCTAATCCATAACTATTTACTGTGCCTATTAGTTCGTCCGCATAGGTTTTACTTTCAGCGGCTTTCTTCAGATCCATAAATCTTTCATCCAAGGTGGGAACCTGAATACCGACATAGCCCAAATCTTTTGCCCACTGGCAAATGTTCTTTAAATTATTGAAGGGTGCTTCATTTCCTATAAATTGGGCTAAAAAAATTCCTGGTCCTTTAATCGTTTTCATTTGCTTGTAATTATTTGTGTTTAATTTTTTATTTATATCTTCTGTTTAATAATAATTGTTACACTTTTTAGTAATCGTTATTTTTGGAATATGTTCTAAAACATAATCATAGCCAATAAAAATAATCTATTTAAGTTCTATATTTTTATTTTGGTATTGCCCCCTTTATCCAATAATATATCAACAGGCGCATTAGTGATCCATGAGCCACCGGTAAAATCCGGTACATTAATAGAATTGGAATTGTTGGCTACAGACCATTCACTTAAGGGTGAAATTGAACTCCAAAGTGCAGCATCATACACATCCTGATCAAGAGCCAAACCATTGCGCAGGCAATCTATCAGGCGCCAATCCATCATAAAATCCATTCCACCATGGCCACCTACTTTCTTAGCAAGTTCACCTACTTTTTTTACAATGGCGGGCTGATATTTATCTTCCAGTTCTTTCATTTCCTGATCTGAAACCCATTTTTCTCCGCCTTTAGAAATTTTAGCTGGAAGTGGATATTTCAGAGCCGACTCTTTTGTTCCTGATATCTTATGAATTCTGGAATAAACGTTAGGTGACGTTACATCATGCTGCAACATGATGGTACGCCCATTGTGCGTGTGAATGGTAGTAGTATTCATGTTACCCCGGTAGGTTTGATTTGCAAATTGTTTAAAAAAATCATCCTTTGCCGCTAACTCTTTTGCCTTGTCTCCCATCATAAAATCTTTGCCTGAAGAAGATACCAGTGAATCCATTTTGTCGCCGCGGTTTATGTTCATGATCTGGCATACAGGGCCCAAGCCATGTGTAGGATATAAATTTCCATTTCTCCCGATATTCTCTTTCAAACGCCACATGTTCCAGTAGCCATCTTTGCTAAAATTGGAGTCCAGCAGATTATGAATATAAGCTCCCTCACCATGAAGTACATCGCCAAAGAAACCCTGGCGTGCCATATTCAAAGTAAGCAATTCAAAGAAATCATAGCAACAATTTTCAAGCATCATACAATGTTTCCGGGTACGTTCGGATGTCTCTACCAATTGCCAGCATTCTTCTAACGTAACTGCAGCGGGCACTTCTATGGCTACATGTTTTCCCTGCTGCATTGCATACACCGCCATGGGGGTATGCATATCCCATGGCGTTGCAATATATATGAGATCAATATCTTTTCTGTCACATAATTTTTTCCAGGCTTCACTATCAGAAGTATATAGGTCAGGATTGTGTCCAGTTGCCAGAGTGCGCTTTTTGGCCCGTTCAGCATATTCAGGGCGCACATCACAAAGCGCTTTTATCTCTACTCCGCCCAGCTTGGTCATATTATTCAAATGACTAGGCCCTCTATGTCCCAGGCCGATAAAGCCCACCCTTACAGTATCTATCTTAGGTGCAGCATATCCCGACATATTAAAGCTTTGCGCATGTACTTCTTCGGCTTTTGGATTAAGAGACGTCCCGGCAAAAGTTTTCAGAATGCCACCAGCCATTCCCAGGCTCGTGAGACCTGTTAGTTTTAAAAAGTTTCTACGATTTTCTTTCATGATCATTATGTGTTTAAAATATATTTAAAAATTTGTCATTTATAAATCTAATGTTTCAAAATTCTTCTTATTATGATACAATTGAAGTCAAACTATTCATCTTGGATCCCACTTAAAAAAGCAATTCCAAGGAATAGATTCTATAGTTTAAAGTCAGTCCATTTTTCATTCGATGCAGCGGACGCAACTGCGTTTTCAATAAATGCCATACCACGAACTCCTTCATCAACACCAGGGAAATCAAGCATTTCAGGTGTAGGTTCCTTACCTTCTAATTTTGACATAAGGGTCAAAGCAAAATTTCTATAAATATTTCCAAAGGCTTCAAGGTATCCCTCTGGATGTCCGCCCGGAGTTCTGCAGTTACTAAGCGCATATTTACTTAAAATACTAGTGTAATTAGCGCCAGCCCGATAAACCTGCATAGGCTGATCTAACCACTTTACCAACAAGCTATTGGGTTCCTGCTGCCGCCATTCAAGGCCTCCTTTCTCACAATAGATATAAATTTTCAGAGCGTTTTCTTCGCCTGCAGCGATCTGGCTTGCAATCAGTACGCCATTAACATTATTCTCAAATTTTAAAAGAACATTGCCATCATCGTCCAGGCCTCTACCTTCTACTACTATATTCAAATCAGCACAAATCTTTGTAATGTTTAGCCCGGTAATATACTCTGCCAGATGAGCTGCATGTGTACCAATGTCCCCCATAGAACCCGATTTGCCGGATTTTTTAGGATCAGTTCTCCATGATGCCTGGGCATTGCCCTCTCTTTCTGTTAACCTGCTCAACCAACCCTGTGGGTATTCTACAATAATCTTCCTCACCTTGCCCATAGTGCCATCGTGTATCATAGAACGGGCCTGCTTCACCATAGGGTAACCGGAATAAGTATGAGTGAGACATAACAGTAATCCCGTTTCCTCTACTTTTTTCTTTAGCGATTTTGCTTCATCAAGGGTAAAAGTCATCGGCTTCTCAATCACAATATTAAAGCCATTGTCAAGCGCCATTATTGCCGGTGCATAATGTGCAAAATTAGGTGTGACGATAGTGATAAAATCAATGCGCTTATCAGCCGGCATCTCACTTTCTTTCTTGATCATTTCTTCAAAAGTCAGGTACGTTCTGTCTTCCGGAAGAAATAAGGCTTTACCGGACTCTTTGGCTATATCAGGGTTTATACTTAAAGCTCCGCAACATAATTCAATCTTTCCGTCCATATTAGCGGCAATTCTGTGAATAGCTCCAATAAATGCGTCCAGTCCGCCGCCTACCATTCCCATTCTTAGTTTTCTCATTCTAATAGATTTTTATAATAGTTAAAAAAGTTATTCAGGTAACTTGTTGTCTTAATTCGATCGGAATTATATTTCCGTATAGTCTAAAAGCTAATACACTCCTTCAATTCCTTTTCTGTATAGGCAATATTGTATTGCTTTAACACGTCGTCGGGAACTCCATTCCATTGGTTAGGAGTGTTGCCGATATATCCTACATCTTTTCCTCCGATTTCAGAAGTATAAAAGCCGGTAGCCGTCAGGTTGCGCATTAGATTGAAAAACTGAACTCCCTGATTCATTTCGGGTTTTGCTTTTTTGGGCCACGCAATTTCATCCACCATTTCCATTTGCTGCTTTGCATCACATTCGGCAAAAGAATTTTTATAACGGTTTAAGCATTGCATGTCGAGCCATCTCAATCCTCCCCGCATGGGCACCTTGTGTTCGGGTTTATCTTTTACAATGAACTCAATGAAATCCGGAACTCTGGCATCTGAAGCGCTTCCGCTAACGTCATCTTTTGGAATAATAATGTCTCCAAGTATGGTAATCGTTTTCATCTCATGAGGAGTGAAGAAAGTTTCTGAATTTACTCTCTCTAATTCAGCAACCTCCTCTTTCATGAGGCCGGGATGCTTTTCGTCTATTCCGGTTACTTGGGTTGTCACTCCGGTTTTTTTATCTTCTGTTTTACAGGCATCTAACAATACCCCGGAAGACACTGAACCGAGAACCATTACTTTCAACGATTTTCTTCTATCCATAATATTTTATTTTATAAAATGAACTCTTTGGGAAACACTTACTATTATTTTTTATTAATTCCGAAGGAATAATTTTTAGTATTCTTGTGTCCTCAGCCTACCCTCAGGCAGTTTGTGGTTAATTTTTTTGTACATCTACTTCCTCTCTGTCTGTCAAATGTTATTCTTTTTCAACTGATCAACAATATATTCAGAAGTGCGCATGGACAAAGCAAGGATCGTCCATGTAATATTTTTATCACCTTGTGATACAAACATACCACCATCTACGTTAAAAAGATTCTTACACTCATGCGCCTGTCCAAATTTATTCAATGGTGAATTTTTGGGATCATTACCCATACGTATCGTGCCGCCTTCATGGATAATATTTCCCGGCGCGTGTAATCCGTAATTATTCTCAGGGCCATCATCACCGCCCCATGTTGTCACTGCGCCCATTGAATGTAAAATTTCAGCAAAAGTTTCTTTCATGTGCTTTGCCTGTTTGATTTCGTATTCTGAATATTTGGTATTAAATCTTAAAACAGGTATCCCGTAAACATCCACCACTTTGGGATCTATTTCGCAGTAGCTGTCCTTACGGGCAACTGTTTCTCCCCTGCCTGCCATGCCTACATGGGATCCGAAAAAGTAACGGTAATCTTCTTTGA
>JBDTJI010000301.1:0-7829 GCA_039935935.1 Ginsengibacter sp.
ACATCATGGCAATCTGGGAAACTTTCACCACTGCCTCTGCATCATCACCATTTACATGAAAGACAGGAGCTTTTATCATAGATGCTACAGATGTACAGTAATCAGAAGTACGAGCATCATCAAAATCGGTTGTAAATCCAATTTGGTTGTTAATTATAAAATGTAAAGTGCCTCCGGTGCTATATCCTTGTAAACCACTCATTTGCAAGGTTTCATATACAATTCCCTGTCCGGGAAGAGAGGAGTCACCATGGATAAGAATAGGGAGTATCTTATCGTAATCACTATTGTAAGCAACATCCGCTTTACTTCTTGCAAAACCAAGAACGACCGGATCAACTGCCTCCAGGTGTGAGGGATTAGGTGCCAACTTTAAATGGATTATTTTGCCTGATGATGTCTCTATATCACTACTGTATCCTTTGTGATATTTTACATCTCCGCTGCCCATGGTAGAATCGGGTTTCGCACTGGCTTCAAACTCAGTAAATATCTGCTCATACGTCTTTCCTAAAATATTGGCGAGGATGTTTAATCTTCCTCTATGCGCCATACCAATGGCAACTTCCTCTACTTCATTTTCTGCCGCAGTATTAATAATGGCATCTAATGCTGCTATGGTACTTTCGCCCCCTTCGAGTGAAAATCTTTTCTGCCCGATATATTTTGTTTGAAGAAATTTTTCAAACATTACTCCTTCATTCAGTTTTTGCAGGATTCTTCGTTTCTGAGCCAGCGGTACAGGCTCCTGCATAGTATTTTCCACTGCATTTACTATCCACTCCAATTTTTCATTGTCATAAAGAGAATCGAATTCAACACCTAATGATCCGGTATAGCACTTCTTTAAATGAGTAACGACTTCTTTCAGAGTAACATTACTTAATCCGGCAAATTTTCCTGCGACAAATTGTGTGTCAAGATCATTGTCGCTTAGCCCAAAAAATGAGAGTGCAAGATTTGCATGCCTGTCTTTTCTTTCTCTTATGGGATTTGTTTTGGAAAGAAGATGTCCCTTCCTGCGATAAGCATCTATCAATTGATATACACCAAATTCCTTATCAAGATTTGTAACTGCCATTTCCCCGATATCATCCGTCGTACTTTTTGTATGACCGTTTTGATTGGATACAGCAAAATCAAATCCTTCAAAGAATTTTCGCATGTCTAAATCTACACTATCAGGATTCTTCTTAAAATCGTTGTATAAATTTTCAATGTAGGAAGGGTGCGAACTGGTTATGTAAGAGAAATCTTTCATGATAAAAAAAAATTTTACTGTTTTTCGGTAAAATGTTTTTGGAAAGGGGACATTCTTGTTAATTCAAACAATGAATGGAATTTATTAACTGCAAATATCGTGAGTTTTTTTAAAGATTAATAAACTTCGATGTAACATTATCAATTAATTTATAAATATTCAGATCGTTTTTCACCAGGTGGTAGGATATCCAAGTACCAAAATAAATTTGGGAATAGATATTCTTTCTTGGGAATTATTACTATCTTCGCACCCCAAAAAATTTAATTTAATGGCCAATCACTCAGCAACAAGAAAAAGTGTAAGAAAAAATGCAAGGCGTAATGAACGTAATCGATATCAGGGTAAAACTGCCCGTAATTCAATACGGGATTTTAAAGTTCTGGATACGAAGGCTGCCGCATTGGAAGGTTTACCTGTTCTTTCTTCAAAAATAGATAAACTTGCAAAGAGAGGCATTATACATAAGAATAAAGCTGCGAACTTAAAAAGTAAATTGACCAGGTCCATTCAGTCTCTTGAAAAATAATTCTTTTATAATATTTCTGAGCCTGTCATTTGCGTGACAGGCTTTTTTGTGTCGGGTTAGGGAAGAATATGAGCCAAAATCTTAAAATTTATTGTTATAAAGCGATATTGTTTGTAGAGGAATAATGGTTTGGGTGTAAAAAGGTAAGTTGGATATTGATTATCAGCTTATTGAACAAAATAAGGTGGTCTTTATCATTAAATTATATGTAACATTTAAGTTAAAGTTATCCTTTCAATTTTATACCTTCCACAATTTTAAAATTACTTTTTACATTTGTTCCTAAACCAATTTAAATGGATTTATTTTTTCTCCAGGTGGATTCCAGTGCGATGGTCCGTACTACTGCGCCGGGAACTCAAAGCCTATGGCAGACTTTAGTAAGCGGTGGCGTAATTATGATCCCGTTGGCTGTTCTTTTGGTCGGCGCTCTTTATTTTTTCTTCGAAAGGCTAATCGCTATAAAAAAAGCAGCAAAAATTGATGACAATTTTATGCGCATCATTCGTGACCATGTAGTCAACGGCAATGTATCTGCGGCAAGAAGTTTTTCAAAAAATAACGAAAACCCCGTGGCAAGAATTATTGATAAAGGAATCCAGCGAATAGGTAAACCAATTGATGCTATTGAAAAAAGCATGGATAATGTGGGTGCCCTGGAATTGTACAAGCTGGAAAAAAACCTTTCTATTCTTTCGATTGTAGCCCGTATCGCACCTTTGTTTGGGTTTCTGGGAACTATTGTGGGAATGTTGGCGTTGTTTAAAGGAATCGCTGCCAGTACAGAATATACACCCAACACCATTGCCGATGGTATTTATATAAAAATGATTACTTCAGCTACGGGCTTGATTATCGGTATATTAGCTTATATTGGGCATAGCTACCTTGCCGCTCAGATAACCCGTATTGAAAATAAAATGGAAATTGCCAGCGCTGAATTTGCAGATATATTGCAGGAACCTACGAGATAGCAGTTATAAAGAAATCATATTAATAATGAGCATCAGAAAAAGATTTAAGACTGAGGATAATGAAGTAGATACAGGGCCATTAAATGATATCTTGTTTATTCTTTTGTTTTTCTTTTTGATCATTTCCACAATGGCTAATCCCAATGTGATAAAAATGAACAATCCACGTGCATCAAGTGATGCTAAGGCCAAACAGAGCGTTATTGTAAGCATTGATAAGAACCGTGATATTTATGTGGGGCAACAAAAAGTTGTCTTTGATTCTCTGGAGTCTTTGTTGAAAGGTCAGTTGAGGATCGGAGACAGTATCAAACCTGCAGTAGTTATCAACGCGGATTCCCTGGTAAGCTGGGGAGACATAGTGCGGGTGATGCAGGTCGCTAAAAGATTGGGCGCCACCACGTCAGCATCCGTAGCTAATATGAAATAATTATATTCTTGCTCTTACCATTCTTTCTTTTCCGTAAATATCCTTTCTAATAGTCGTTATAAAACCAGCATTTTCAAATATATTTTTTACGTCACTTGTGTATTCTTCATGAATCTCAACATAAATTTTTCCATCTTTGGTTAAGTGTTGCTGTGCAAACTCAACAATTTTTTTATAAAAAATAAATGGATCATTATTTTCTACAAATAATGCTATCTCAGGTTCAAAGTCAGCCACATTTTTAGAGAGTGTTTTCTTTTCCGTTATTGGAATATAAGGTGGGTTGCTTATAATAACATCATACTTGCCGAGTGAAGGCCATTCTGTGTCTTGTAGAAAATCGAGCCGTAAAAAATTGACATCGGCTTGTAATTCTTTTGAGTTTTCCCGGGCAACCAATATAGCCTTTTCACTAATATCAACTGCATCAATCAGAGCATCGGGTAATTCCAATTTTAATGAAACAGGAATGCAACCACTCCCCGTTCCAATGTCTATTATCTGTATTTTATTTTTCTGTGTTTCTTTTGAATCATGTATTACCCATCCTACCAGCTCTTCCGTTTCAGGCCGTGGGATAAGCGTATCTTCATTTACAAAAAATTTTCTTTTGTAGAAACATGCTTCCTTTAAAACATATTGAACTGGTTTAGAGTGAAGTAATTCTTCTAAATAATTTTCTAATTGAACTTTTTGAGTGTTTGATAGCGTACTTTGATCATGTCTTCTTTGTAATCTTTTTAATCCGGTTATATTTTCAAAAACCCAGTCGGAGATATTACTTGCTTCACGATCATCATAGATGTTTTTTAGTTTGTTTTTAAAGTCAACCTCAAATTGTGCTGTAGTCATTAACACAAACTTAATTATTTTGCAAAGCAGTTTATCTAAAACATTCAGTTTTGAGCCTTCAACAACATTTAGCAACCGATAAGAAATATATGAGCCGTTGTATTCAACTGGCAAAATCAGGAATGGGTTATGTAGCACCCAATCCGATGGTCGGAGCTTTGCTTGTTTATGGGTACAAGGTTATTGGGGAAGGTTTTCATAAAAAATACGGAGAACCACATGCGGAAGTGAATTGCATCATGAGCGTAAATGCAGAAAACAAATCTTTGATTGAGAAAAGCACGATGTATGTTTCTCTTGAACCCTGTTCACATTATGGAAAAACCCCACCTTGCGCAGATCTTATTTTAGAAAGTAAAATAAATAGGGTGGTGATTGGATGCAAAGACGTTAATGAAAAAGTATCTGGACGAGGTATTAAAAAGCTGCAGGAGGCACGCGTAAATGTTGTTTCAGGAATCTTGGAAGAAGAATGCGTAGAATTAAATAAAAGATTCTTTACTTTTCATCAAAAAAAACGTCCGTATATTCTTTTGAAATGGGCGCAAACTGCGGACAGAAAAATCGGATCCGAAAATGAGAAAAGAGTTTTGATTAGTAATGAATATAGTAACAGGCTGGTGCATAAATGGCGGAGTGAAGAGGCCGCGATAATGGTGGGTACTCACACAGCAATAAAAGACAATCCCTCATTAACCACGAGACTGTGGAGAGGAAAGAACCCAGTGAGAATTGTGATTGATAAGGATTTAAAATTGCCTTCGACATTGAATTTGTTTGATTCAGAGTCCAATACGATTGTCATCAATACGATAAAAGATTCTTCCGAAAAGCATATCCGGTACATCAAAATAGATGATGGTAATTTTCTCGAAAAAATGTTGATGAGGCTTTATGAATCAGAGATTCAGAGTATTTTAGTTGAAGGTGGTGCTAACACTCTCCAATCATTTATTGACGCATGTTTATGGGATGAAGCCCGAATTATTACAAACGAAAAAATGACATTTGGACAAGGAATTGATTCTCCCAAATTAAAAGGCGGTATAATGATATACGAACAGGAATTTGAAAATGATCGGATCTGTTTTTATAGTAACACTTAAGATATTCAATATTGTTCCTAAAGTTTGGCCTCATTTGCAGCAGAGTCTTTAGAACGCGGCTTTTGCCTTTTCTATTTAAATTGTTTCCAAAACTTCACTGACTTGCGTAACCGATAGCTGAGCATTTCTCATTGCGATTCCTCTTATTGCATTATCTCCAAAAATGGTAAAAGCTTTTTTAGAGATTTCGTCATCACCTATCATCACTGGAATTCCTATGTCGCCACCTTCCCGTATAGATTGCACTAAAGGTATTTCTCCAAGGAAGGGAATGTCAAATTCACTGGCGAGATTTTTACCACCTTCTTTACCGAAAATATAATATTTATTATCAGGCAACTCAGCAGGAGTGAAGTAACTCATGTTTTCTACAAGCCCTATTACAGGCACTTTCAGTCCAGGCTGATTAAACATGGTAATTCCTTTTTTAGCATCGGCAAGCGCTACTAATTGCGGTGTGGTTACTACAATAGCACCTGTAACCGGAACAGTCTGGGCAATAGTAAGATGAATATCTCCTGTGCCTGGTGGCATATCTATGATCAGATAATCCAGTTCACCCCAGTCCACATCTGTAACAAATTGCCTGATAGCGCTGCTTACCATCGGACCGCGCCAAACAACCGCCTGTCTTTCATCAACTAACAATCCGATACTCATCACCTTGATACCATAGCGATTTATAGGCACAATTTTTCCTTTTCCATTTACATCTCTCATCTGCGGCCTTTCGCCTCTTATGCCAAACATTATGTGAACACTTGGCCCGTAGATGTCGGCATCCATCAGGCCCACCTTCGCTCCACTTGCAGCAATAGAAAGCGCAAGATTGGCAGCAATGGTACTTTTACCTACACCTCCCTTTCCACTCACAACTGCTATAATATTTTTCACATCTTTTAAAATATCTTTTTTATCTGTTCGTAATGAGGTAGTGTTGCTAGAGAAATTAATATTGATTTGAGCATCTTCACTCACCAGTGTATGAATTGCTTTGATGCATCTGCTTTTAATAAGATCTTTTAACGGACATGCAGGTGTGGTGAGAACTACGGTAAATGAAACTTCGTTGTTGTTAATGCGGATATCATTAACCATATTCAAAGTTACCAGGTCTCTTTTCAGATCAGGCTCTTCCACAGTACTTAACGCTTTCAGAATGTCTTTTTCAGTCATGGTTCAATTATTTGTTAAAAACAATTATTGCCCGCAAATTTAAACATTGATAACCTTACTTTGTTTACCGAAACCGGAACTTCTCGCAATAAATTCCGAACTTTATACTTCAATTATGAAAAGACCGATACTTTATTTTTTATTTTTATTGTTCGCGTTCCCATTTGTATTGACGGCGCAGTTTGAAACTTATAAAGATTCTGTGGTTCAATTGTATGGAGTGGTAATGTCAGCAGATAGCCTACAGGGCTTACCTTCCGTAAGTATTATGGTACAGGGGCGTAACCAGGGTACGTTGTCAAATGAACAGGGTGTTTTTTCGATTGTAGTATTGAAGGGAGATGCTATAGAATTTACAAGTGTAGGATATAAGCCAAAGACTGTTGTCATACCCAAAAACCTTGATGGCAACCAGCAAAGTATGATACAATTAATGATTCAGGATACGGTATATCTCGCGGCTACCATTATTAAAAAATACCCTACCCGCCAGGAATTTGAACGTGACTTTGCGAACATAAAAGTACCGGATGACCAACAGGAGATTGCGCGGCAAAATTTGTCTGAAGCTAATCGAAGAGCTTTATTGGCGGCTTATCCAAAAGATGGAAGAGAAGCAACTGGTTATTATTTTAAAGAAAATGCAAGAAAATATTATTCTGCAGGACAGTTACCTCCTCAAAACATTTTTAATCCCATGGCATGGTCTGAGTTTATCAAGTCCTGGAAGCGCGGCGATTTCAAAAATAATAAATAGAGAAAGTTATAGTGTTTTCAGATAGGCGGAATTACAATTACTATTGGGTTTCATGCTTATTTTACTTACTATGATTGAGACATGAGTAAACAACTTCTTGATCAATCCAATTTAATAACGTCTCAAACATTTTTTACCAATATAAAAGCAGCCCGGTAATATCTTCATATTCTTAAAAAGAAATGTTTAGGGATTTCATATTAGAAGTCCATTTAAACCATCTAATTATTTATCCACGCAAATCTTATCAAAAAAAATTCTAAAAATATTTTGTAACTAAATGAATTGGTAAAAAATATAGAATGAATCGTTTAACTCGTGAAAGCTTTATTAATAGTGGGTTAGTTCCAATCGCCTATACGGGTTAATATTAGGAATCTGCTGTGACAAGGGTAGACACTACGTGGCAAATAACAATGTAAAAATATTCTTCTATAAACAGGTATTGTCTACGGCACATGCCAGCCTTATCCGCTTGTGTTATAACCCATTAAAATATCATATCAAACTCATCGCAATTCATTCACCACGACCTATCCGTTTTATTCTAAAAATATACAAGATTCATTGGAACGGGTTAAAATTATGGCTTATGTCTTATTAAATAAAAACCCTGAATTATCTTAATTCCAAGGCTTAGTAATACAAACTACAGGCAACTTATGCAATGTTCATTGTGCTGCAATTATCAATAGAATGAATGATTATTGGAGCGAATGCAACTGACATTTAGAACCAGCTTCC
>JBDTJI010000302.1:0-14163 GCA_039935935.1 Ginsengibacter sp.
GCTGGTTTACGTGAAGCCTTTTTACAACGCAGCGCAAAACTGTCAAAAGTTGACAACGGATGGCTGTTACAGGTAGAACAAAAGGCTATTGATGTTTTACTTGGACATCTTCCCTGGGGAATAGGTCTAATAAAATTACCATGGATGAATGAAATACTGCATGTGGAATGGGCTTAGAATTTAATTGTAATTAAATATGCAAACTCTTGCAACATCAGAAAAAACCAAAAATAATTTTGGTGTTGGTATGCACAAAAATAAGCAGCAGCCTTTTTTTTCACCGATAAAAATTCAACCAAAATTAACCATCGGCCCGGTTGATGATCCTTATGAAAGAGAGGCAGATGCAGTAGCTGAAAAAGTAATGCGAATGCCTGCAAATGAAAATACATTTTTCAAACCAGCAACAAATTCAATACAAGGAAGATATAAGCATTGCGAAGCGAGCGAAAAAAAATTACAAATGAAAGGAGAGAGTGTTGATGCCAGCAAAACTGTTCCCTCTGTTGTGCAAGATGTGCTCACTTCCCAGGGACAACCAATAGATACAGGCGCAAGAAATTTTATGGAATCAAGATTCAATTATGATTTCAGTAATGTTCAAATTCATAATGATTCCTTAGCGCATAAATCCTCAAATGATATAAATGCATTAGCATACACGCACGGTAATCATGTAGTGTTTGGTGAAGGGCAATTTCAGCCAAGTACAAATAGCGGGAAACAATTGTTAGCACATGAGTTGACGCATGTAATGCAGCAATCTCCTTTCATCCATAGAGACGAAAATAAAAATCCAAACAGTAACGTTAGCTCAAGTGCCCAGGGTGGAAGTTTGCTGACACAACTTGTCGGTGGCCATAACGCCTCAACCGGTTTTAATTCTGCAGGCCAAAATGCTGTTGGTATTATTGCAGTGCCATCACAATCAGGCCAGGCACCATTTCAATTTATGGAACCTGGCTTAGAAGTATGGGGTCACACAGCGGTATATGTTCGCATTAACGGGAGAGTTGTGGTGGTAAGGGGTTTCTCAATAAATAGTATTGCAGACGTTGCTAAAAGCGGGATGCGCCCGGGCATGTGGAATAGAATTTCATCGTTGTGGCAAACGATAAGAGGGAAAGCTCCCGTTGATGTTCCGTCAAGAATGATGGATGATGCAGCTCTTTTTTCTAATACAAATGCAAAAACGCTGGAGTATCCTGTGACTCCTGAGTTTGCTCAACAGTTCATTGCAGAGCTGCCTCCTGCTCGTGTGCCTGGTGCTCCACTACGTTATCAAATCAATAATAATTTGAATGAAGTGTCGGGGCAAGGGAGTAATTGTGTTAAGTGGGCTATTAAACAATTACAATCAAAATTTGGAGGAACAATTGGGCGTTCAGGCGAAGCTTCAGTAGCGGAGTTAGGTAGCGGATCAAGCCAGGGCCAGTTAATGAGATTTCTGAAAGATCTATTAAAAGGCAGAGCTACACCAGCAACACTTCCAAATGCCACGGGAGAGGGAGTTGCAGGTAAAATGCCGGTGAAACTTCAAATTGGAACATGGTTAGGCAGACTAATGCAAGTGGCAGCGCCTATTTTAGAGTTTTATTCAAACTGGAAACAAAAAATTCCATTAGGTCAGAATATAGGCAGAACAACAACTGTTGGTTTGGACGTGGTGGCTTTACAGGGGTTGTATAAAAGTGGTTCCAAAATATTTGGAGGGGCAGGAGGTTCCAGAATAGGAGGCCTTGCCGACCTGGCAGTTAATATTTTTAATATGGGGGCGCAGTTGTTAGGAGCCCCTAAATATGTGACGAACGTAACACAAGCCGCTGCTGAACTTACGCCCTCCAATACAATTTTTGCCGGTTCCAAAGGCTTGTTCGATTTTATTTACGCAGGTGCTACAGATGGTACTGCTGGCTTACAACATGTACATGACGAAATGGTTAAAGGTCATTCTGGCGGAATGATGCAGGGATATTCTATGATTGGCGATTTAGTTAGCGGCGATGCACCTGATATTGATCTGAATGCAGCAGCAGAAGGTGATTACGGCATATTTGCTGAAGCCGGAGTCTGGTGGGGTGATCATATTTATGATTGGCTGCATTAGGCCTTATGATTTTATTCTTTGTGTAAAAGCAATTCGCCTTAATAATTAATAATCTTTTGTAGCAAAAATTATTATAATAAATTTTACTTGTTTGCCTTTTGCCTTATGTCTATAATGGTGAGAGTTATCTGAAAGTATTCATTTGAAAAGTCTATGCAAGAAATGTCTTCAATAAATAAGAAAAAAAGCCAAGTGATTTCTTCACATGCTTATGGTCACGAAGGTTTTTTTTTCAAGCCCTTTGTCCAGCCAAAGCTTACCATAAATCAGCCCAACGATATTTATGAACGGGAGGCCGATGCAGTAGCAGAGAAAGTGATGCGAATGCCTGCCAATGAAACAAAGCCTGCTTTCTTTAAACCCATTTCACTACCAATAACTCCCATACAAAGAAAATGCGCAGCTTGTGAAGATGAAGAAAAATTACAAAGAAAAGAAGACGAGGATGAAGAACAACATATCCAATTAAAATCTTCTAAAGATTTAGATATTCACAGAAAATGTGACCATTGCGAAGTAGAAGAAAAGTTGCAAATGAAGGGCGAAAGTTCTGCAATTGATGGTGTGGCTGCGCCGCCTATTGTACATGATGTAATTAATTCTGTTGGGCAACCTTTGGATAGAGCGGCAAGAAATTTTATGGAATCAAGATTGGGTTATGATTTTGGAAATGTGCAAATACATAATGATTCACTGGCACATCAATCTTCAAAGCAAATAAATGCATTGGCCTATACACATAGCAATCACATTGTATTTGGCGGCGGGCAATACCTGCCGCACACCAGTGCCGGCAAACAATTACTCGCCCATGAATTAACACATGTAGTGCAGCAGAAAAATATGCAATGGAGAATTCAAAAAGATGATAGCGAAGAAGAAACACCCAACACGGAAGTGAAAGCGGAATATGATCCGGAAAATGTCATAGCCCTTTTTCTTAATAAACTTGCCGAAGATGCCGTTACAGATGATCCTGATGCCGATGTGGATGCCGGTATAGATGTTGATTCGGATGCAGACGTAAAAGCAGATGATGACACAGATAGTATTTTCGGCTCCGATACTGAAGCAAATCCTGAAATGGACGATGCAACAGGATGGTTAGGTACGGGGACACAGGCCCTTAGAAAAAAATTATTGGTAGAGATCGAACTTATGAAATTGGGAAATAACAGCAGTTACCGGCAAAGCGTTATTGATAAATTTTTTGTTGTCAATGATAACGGGGAAGAACTCTATCTTAAAGATGTAAAAACAAATATTAATACTATATCAAAAGGAGAAGGTGAGACGCTTAACAGTATGGATCAAAGTATTAAATGGGAAGCAAAACTGGATGAAAACAGCTTTATAGATAATTGGTTCATTATTGATCAAAATGCGGCTGATGCTTTTCCTGAATCTGCGTGGAAAATTGTTTTTCCATTGGTTGCTCCCCCCGGATATATGTTTGACTATCTTAATAATGGATTTTACCAAAACCAAAAAAATTATTTTGCCGATTCCGGAATCGTAAGCCAGGATATGTCATATAATGGATTGCCGGTATCTTATGTTCCATCACTAAGCTTGTCTTCTTATTCCCTGGTGAAAAACCCGTTAGTTTCAAAACTCTCCACAATGCCTACACGGGAATGGATATACCATACTTTTATTTTACCGGAGGAAGATAAACTGCACACCGAAGTTATGAAGCAATTTACACGGGATTTTGTGCCGTATGTCTCTTTTAATTTTCAATCAGATGTGTATAATAAATGGGTTGAGGCCAGCAAGTTTAGATGGATTCATTTTGACACTTTATCCATCAGCACCTTCAGGCAGCAATACCCTACAGGGCTTCATAATATAGAACAATTTTATAGCTTCAATTATAAAGGAGTTGGTTCCGGATTAGGTATAAAACTTGTTGGTGCTTCCAAAGGAATCAACACAGTTGGCACCAGTCCCTTTTTGGTTTTAAGTTTACTGAGCGAAGCCTCTCATAAAGTTGCTCCCGAAAATTTAAATAAAGTCATAGGCAAAGCATACGCTGACTTCCAGGTCTCACTTACAAATGCCGGAGACAGAATAGCGCATCTCTCACCAAACCTGCGGCTTATGGATGCTATTGAATGGTCTATAACTAAAGGATTTGCGGAAGAAAGCATCACTGCGCTTTTAGAAAATCTTGATACCATATTATTAAATATTTTAGAAGAATTTATAAAAGATAAAGCAGTTAAAAAGGCAATCATGACTGGCGTGGGATTACTGGGGCCATGGGGCAGAGCCATTTCACTGATTTATAATATTTGGGAATTTTTTGATGATGCGAAAGATAAAATTGAATTGGCTCTCCTTATAAAATCTTTTATAGATATTCTTGACGAAGCCCGGGCAGCAGATAGTGTTATCAAACTTCAGCAATCTGCAGCCAAACTTGCCCAGGCTTATGAAACTACTTTTCAAATACTTATTCAAAAACTAGGTGGTAAGCTTTTAGGTAAGCTCTCAGCAGCAGCAGCAAAAAAGTTTAAAGACAAGTCCAAGAGTAAAGGCAAATTACCTCAGGCCCAAAGGGCTAAATTATTAGATGATACTTATCAGCAGGATGATGCAAGAGCAATGGATCCGATACATCTTAAGGCAGAAGTTGAAACGGCACTTGAATCACCCACCGTCCGATCTCATGAACGTGACTATGACAGGGCTGTTACTATAGGCAATTCCCACACCTGGAAACGTATAAGGGGTACTAACACATGGTGTCGCTCAAGTGCGAAATGCACTATAGGCCACCTCGATCCGGAACTGGAATCTGAATTAAATAAGAAAGCTGATACCGAAGTTCCTAAAGGACCGGCTGATACTGAAGAGATGGGCCAGCAACTTACTGATGATCTTGGCTTATCACCTCCGGTAACCAGGCAGACCATTAATGTGTCACAGTCGGTAGCCGATGCAATAGGTGGTGGTTTCGTTTCCAAAACAGGGGAACCTTTAAAAGTTGATATGACCGTTCAGTTTCACAGGGACGCTAGTGATGTAAGGCAGGCAACTGATCAAACAGGAAAAGATTTTCAATCTGCTCATCATGTACCAAGTTCAGTCGGAAATAAGCTCCCTGATTCGGCCGGGTATAGCAGAAGAGGAGCGGTAACTGTTTTACTGCCACCAGCTACACACAGGGCATTTGATGATTATTGGAAGAGAGAATCAATAAAATTGAGACAAGCCGGGGTATCAACAGTAACGGTTGCGGCATTTAGAGAAATTATGGATGAAGCAATTGCCCAAACGCCCGGTATTACCAATAAAGCAAGGGGCGCCATGCGAATGGTTATAACTACAGAATTTAGAGACCTTGGATTAAATGATACTGATGTGGTTGAATTACCATATTCAAATATCAGGTAACATTGAAAACCTCAACACTTTGCAAAATCATCCTGAAAATATTACCCGCTCTTTATCTTTTTTAATTCATGTAATAAACAGCCGGCTGCAAAAATTTTTTCAAAACGAAAAGACCTGATCGGTAAAATTATTATGCAGCAGGAATATGTTGATTTGTTTACTATTCGCACTATTTCAAATCCTTCCTGCAGTCCCGATTTCCCCGCAAAGCTTGTTCACACAAAAATGGAATGGGAAGACCTGGTAATTGCGCCAAAGACTGCATAACAAATAAACGATATAAAAATATGGCTACATCACAATCTTATTTTAATAAACGAATGGGGTATTGGTAAACCAAATGAAAATATACTAAATAAAACCCCACGGTGAAAAGACCATTCGTAGCGATTGGATCATAAATATATGCGGTGAAATATTTGCAACAAACTATGTAATTTTATACGTTATAGTTGATGAATAATCTGCAAAACAAATTTAGCTCTGGCGTATATTTTTTTGATTTAAAAGTTTTACTTTCCGGAATTTAATACTACTCATAAAATTCTTATGCAAAATACATCCCCAATTCACGGTATTTGCGTCAATTTTATCCTGAAAGAATTAGATGTGATCCAGGATACCATTAAAAACCTTGACGATATCATCTATAAATCAAAGAATTTTGCCTTTCTCACCTGGGGTGGCAGCCTTTATTTAATTACTCAGCATCTGAACATCAGCAGTGATCAGCAGAAAGGATATGTTATATTGGTAACGGGAGTTATACCACTGTTATTCTTAGCTATGGATTTTAAATGGCGTAAACATATCCTGCAATGCTCGATGCGGATAAAGATCATCTCCCTGTTTCTTAATAGTGATGAATTTAAAAAAATGGCTACCGATGAAACAGGATCGGAAAGTAAGATAAGTTTTCCCTTTTATGATCCTGTTGGCTGGATATATACTAAACAGGCGGCATCGAACGATCCTGATTTCCCAAAGGACAGATTCGATCCAAAATACCTGCTTGATGACGACAAACTTAATTTTAAAAAAGTACTTTTTTATAAAGACACCTACATGTTCTATGGTACTATGATAGCACTCTCCATCATATTGGGATTGATATTGGTATTTTAAGATCAACTATTTGATTATATTTAAGTAAAAACAAATCCATTTTGCCGAACCATTTCAACACTATAAACCGTTCGCTCAGCTTTCTTCAGGAAACAATGAAGAGAAGGCTGGACGATCATTTCAATAAAGAAGAGGGAAAAGAATTTGAATTCCCTGCCATAGCCATTGAACAGGAAGACGCACCCCTGAGTTATTTTATAATAAACCACCAACTCAATATTGAAGAATATATTATACTGCTGCTGGCGTTGATGCCACATATACAACCCAACTTTCTTGACGCTTTCATACAGCAATACCTGCCCGGCGGTGGCGACTTTCCGGAGTTCGGCGGTGTACGTTCCGGTAATAACCGCGGAATGATACCAACGGGTGAAACAGCGCTTTTTATTTTAGCCGATAATGATCTGGAAAAGCGCTTACACTTGCAGCAGGTTTTTTTAAAGGAGCATTTTTTTTATAAAGAAAAAATTTTATGGCTTGAAGACGTAAAAGAAGGCGAACCGGCCATGAGTGGGCGCTTGATCTTATCAACGGAATGGTTAGATAAGATTTTGTTTGGCAAGGAAAAAGCTCCTGCATTCAGCACGGAATTCCCGGCGAAAAAGATAACTACTGAAATGAACTGGAATGACCTCGTTTTGAACTCCTACACTCTTAGCCAGATCAACGATATAAAAGACTGGATAGAGCATAATGCCCAAACCTTAAAGGATGAAGTTTTAAAACGAAAGCTCAAACCAGGTTACCGCGCTATGTTTTATGGGCCATCGGGAACGGGCAAAACCTTAACGGCAAGCTTGCTGGGCAAACAATTCGGAAAAGAGGTTTACCGGATAGATCTTTCCCAAATAGTTTCAAAATATATTGGTGAAACAGAAAAGAACCTGGAAAAAATTTTTCAAAAAGCGGAGAACAAAGACTGGATCTTGTTTTTTGACGAGGCCGATGCCTTATTTGGTAAAAGAACGAATGTACAGAACGCACACGACAGGTATGCCAACCAGGAAGTTTCTTATCTTTTGCAGCGGGTGGAAGATTATCCCGGACTCATGATCCTTGCATCCAATTTTAAAAATAATATTGATGATGCTTTCATGCGACGCCTGAATAGTATTATACAATTCCCTCCACCTTCGGTTGCTGAAAGATTGATCCTTTGGGAAAAGACTATGCCCACATCACTCAAAGCAGAGCCGGCTTTTCAATTGAGAACCTTAAGCGAAAAATTTGAATTGAACGGTGCAGGTATTCTTAATGTGGTTCACTTTGCGGCTTTAAAATCTTTCGCGAGAGACGACGAATTCATTCGCTTCCACGATCTGATGGAAGGCATCAGAAGAGAATACAGGAAAGAAGAAAAAACAATTAATCATTGATACAAATCAATGAAGAAACAACACCAATGATTTCCTGCATTATGCCTGGTTATAACAGGCGGGCATTTTCGACATTTTGAAGACTGGATAATTGACGGCGATTATATTGTCTTTCATGACTATGCTGATCATTACCCTGGTGTGCAGAAGTTGTAAATGAAATTTTGTAAACAGAGAATTTTTCTGAAATTCAAAAAGCAGAAAGTTATTCGTGATCCAAAAGTGTAAACTGGCATCATCACCATAAGAGGCCTCATTACAGGTTATAAAAAAAGATGAAATTCCTGAAATTATTTACCATATTCATTTTGAAATCTATAAGAGCACTGGGTTAGTTCCTGAAAAATAAACCATTAGAAATGGGAATAGATACTTTGGACTGACAAACAAAATGGTGAATTGGTTAAAAATATTACCCGGAATTCTATGGATTTTATTTATTCCATAGTATAGCAGATCTACCTAATCCTTACTTCCTAAACTACGTTGGCAATTGATCAACAATTGGAAGACTGAAATTGATTCTTTTTTCTTTTGTCCTTTTATTTTCTATATTGCTGACACTTGCTTTTCAGGCTCATTCAAATCAAATACAGGAAGTAAATGGAAATTATATTATTGGTCATCATCTGCGTTTTATTACTCATAATATTATCACTTGTTATTGTTTTCAGACCCAAATCAAATAATGATTTTAGTTCTCTTTCCACTAAGGTTGCAGAACTTCAGTCCACACTCAATAAAATGGAATACGGGCTTAAAGAAGATTTCCGTATCAACCGTGAAGAAAATGCCACTATTTCCAAAGACAATCGTGTTGAATTAAACAACTCACTAAAAGATATTTCAGATAAGAGTCAAAATGCTCTGAAAGAGATCAATCAAACACTTGATGAAAAAATAAGTGCGTTAAATACAAAGATTGGAGAAAATAATAAAATTAACCGTGAAGAGCTTACAAAAAATATTACCGATTTCTCTTCTGCCAATGTACTGCGGTTGGATAAAATTAATACACAGGCAAAAGAAGATAACAAGTTGATCCGTGATGCGCTTGTCAACTCTTTCAAAGATTTTCAAAAAACCTTTGATGATAATATCAGGTCATTCAATGACCTGCAAAGAGAAAAATTTGCCCAACTGGAAAACAGGCAAAATGAACTGGTAAAAAATACAGAGAACAAGCTGGAAAGCATAAGAATAACTGTAGAAGAAAAATTGGAGAAAACACTCAGTGAAAGGCTCGGACAAAGTTTTGAAACCGTAGGGAAACAACTTATAGAAGTACAAAAAGGTTTAGGCGAGATGCAGACTCTTGCGCAGGATGTGGGAGGGTTAAAAAGAGTCTTAAGCAATGTGAAGATGCGTGGTGGTTTTGGAGAAGTTCAGTTGCACATGCTATTAGAAAATATCCTGGCACCGGAACAATATGAAGCCAACGTTGCTACAAAGTCCGGGAGCGCAGAACGCGTTGAGTTTGCAGTAAAGTTTCCAAATAAAGATGGCGAGCGCGATTTTATCTGGCTGCCTATTGATGCCAAATTTCCCAAAGATGCCTATGAAAATTTACAAACGGCTTATGATAATGGAGATTTGCAGTTAATAGAAAATGCTCAAAAGAACCTGGATGGCGTTATCAGGAAAATGGCTAAAGATATTTGTAGTAAATATATTGATGCACCTAATACCACCAACTTTGGCATTATGTTCCTGCCTTTCGAAGGGCTGTTTGCGGAGGTAGTGCGTAAAGCAAGCCTGCTGGAAGAAATACAACGCGACTGCAATGTAGTCATCACAGGGCCTACCACACTGGCAGTGATACTTAATAGTTTGCAAATGGGCTTCCGCACTTTGGCCATTCAAAAAAGAAGCAGCGAAGTGTGGCAAATTTTAGGCGGTGTTAAAAAGGAATTCAACCTGTTTGGCGGTATGCTTGGAAAAGCTCAGAAAAATATCCAAATGGGTCTGAACCAGCTTGATGACGTGGTGGGTGTACGTACCAGGGCTATTCAACGGCAGTTGAAAAATATCGAGGCATCCACAGAAGTTGATGATACCATCGAGATTGCGGGCCTACCGGAAACGGAATTACTAGATGATGAAACTAACCAATAACAATTAAGACGTAGAGGCAGAACTGATCTCATTCAAAAAAAAAGGAAGAAATCAGGGAATTTTGAGAAAGTTAGTTTTGCTGGGATTTAAAATAGCGTATTAATACCTCTTTCTTAATTTCTTTTATTAGCATACTTTATTAGCATTCTTTTATCATGAGAAAATTTGGCAGTCTGGTGTTACGGGTGATAAAACACCAGTAATTACTAAGAGAAATTTAGATTTGTTCTGTCATAATGTTCAAAGACTTGAAGATCTTTGTCAATATCGTGAATTGCGGCATAACAGGCCATAAGTGATGTTAATTAAAAATTTTACTTATTTTTCTTTCTGCCAATTTTACACGTTTGCCCGCTTGGCACAAACCTTGTCATTAAAAGTTATCATTAAAATAAATTTATAAGTTATGGCAAAAATTATAGGTATTGATCTCGGAACTACTAATAGTTGCGTTGCGGTAATGGAGGGTAACGAGCCCGTTGTCATCGCCAATGATGAAGGCAGGCGCACAACACCGTCCGTCGTAGCGTTTCTGAAGAACGGGGAACGTAAAGTAGGAGATCCGGCAAAAAGACAGGCGATTACTAACCCCACTAATACCATAATGAGTGTTAAACGATTTATGGGTCATAAGTGGGATGAAGTAACCACAGAAGCAACTCACCAGAGTTATAAGTTAGTTAAGGGAGATAATGATACCATTCGTATTGATATAGAAGGAAGGCAATATACTCCTCAGGAAATTTCCGCGATGACCCTCCAAAAGATGAAGAAAACCGCTGAAGATTATCTTGGGCAGGAAGTAACTGAAGCAGTAATCACCGTTCCTGCTTACTTCAATGATTCACAAAGACAAGCTACCAAAGAAGCCGGTGAAATAGCGGGGTTAAAAGTTAGAAGAATTATTAATGAGCCTACCGCGGCTGCTCTGGCTTATGGTTTAGATAAGAAAAGTATAGATCAGAAGATCGCTGTTTTTGATCTGGGTGGTGGTACGTTTGATATTTCCATTTTGGAATTAGGCGATGGAGTTTTTGAAGTGAAATCAACGAATGGAGATACCCATCTTGGTGGTGATGATTTTGATAAAGTGGTAATGGATTGGCTGGCTGCTGAGTTTAAAAAAGATGAAGCCATTGATCTCCATAAAGATCCGATGAGTTGGCAGCGTTTGAAAGAGGCCTCAGAAAAGGCCAAGATTGAATTATCATCTTCTACAGAGACTGAAATCAACCTTCCTTATATCACTGCAGTTGATGGTGTTCCAAAACACCTGGTGAAAAAACTGACACGTGCTCACTTTGAAAAATTAGCGGATGATCTTTTTTCCCGTTGTTTGAAACCATGTGAAGCTGCATTAAAAGATGCCGGATTAAATAAGAATGATATCAATGAGGTGATCCTGGTGGGTGGTTCTACCCGTATTCCCAAAGTGCAGGAAATAGTAGAAAATTTCTTTGGCAAGAAGCCACATAAAGGAGTGAATCCAGATGAAGTAGTAGCGATAGGCGCTGCCATTCAGGGTGGTGTTCTTACTGGCGAAATCAAAGACGTATTGTTGTTGGATGTTACCCCATTATCCCTGGGTATTGAAACTATGGGTGGTGTGATGACAAGACTGATTGACAGTAATACTACTATCCCTACAAAGAAGACCGAAGTATTTTCTACTGCCAGTGACAATCAGCCGGGAGTTCAAATTCATGTATTGCAGGGTGAGCGTCCTATGGCTCCTCAGAATAAAAGCCTTGGTACATTTAATCTTGATGGAATACCACCGGCACCGCGTGGCGTACCCCAGGTTGAAGTCACCTTTGACATAGATGCAAATGGTATTTTAAACGTTTCTGCAAAAGATAAGGGTACAGGAAAAACGCACAACATTCGTATAGAAGCGGGTAGTGGTTTGAGTAAAGAAGAGATCGAAAAAATGAAAAATGAAGCGAAAGCCAATGAAGCGACTGATAAAGCAGAAAGGGAAAAAGTAGATAAGATGAACCAGGCCGATAGTCTCATTTTCCAGACAGAAAAACAATTGAAGGAATATGGAGATAAAATATCTGCTGATAAAAAAGCTCCTATCGAAAGCGCTTTGACAAAATTAAAAGACGCTCATAAATTGCAGGATGTAAGTAATGTAGATGCTGCAACTACTGAGTTAAACACCGCATGGACTGCCGCAAGTGAAGAAATGTATAAGGCTACACAAGCACAAGGCGCTGAGGGCAACGGACAGGGTGGTACTGGAGCTACTCCGGGTGGCGAAGGCTCAGAAGCCAATACAGGTAATGACAATGTTACTGACGCAGAGTTTGAAGAAGTAAAATAACATAGTGATCGAGCTAAAGATGTACAGGCTGTCTCATAAAAGAGGCGGCCTGTTTTATTTATATGAATAGGAGGATCACTGCATCAGGGTTCCTCTTTCATGGAAGACTTCCGTATGATGAGTTTTGTGTCTAAAATTTTGGTTTCAAATTCAGTGATAGGCCTTTTACTTTCTATCATTTGGATGAGCATCTCTGTAGAGGTCTGCCCGATTTCAAAAGCCGGTTGCTGAACTACTGTCATTGGTGGGTCAAATAATTCTCCTGTTTTGGTATTAGAGAATCCTGCAAAGCCAACTTTTTTCCGAAGTTTCAGATGTTTTAATGCTGCAAAGCAAACGACAGTAATGCGGTCACTCGCTGTAAAAATAGCATCAGGTTTTGATTTGCCTTTGAATAATACTGAAATAGCATCTTCTACTTCTCCAGCAATCATTCCGCCGTTGTTACAATTTTTTACCAGCGATTCGTCGAAGGGGATATCATGTTTTACTATCGCTTCTCTATAACCCTGTAACCTTTCCCTTGTAATGGATAAATAAGGAGCACTCGTAACATGCGCAATTCTTATGAAGCCCTGGAAGATCAAATGTTCGGTGGCCTGAAAAGCCCCAAGATAATTATTAGCGGTTACTTTGTGCGTTTCTATATCATCTGCAATTCTGTCAAAGAAAACAATAGGGAGACCTTTGTCATACAGATCCTTTAAATAGCCGGTGTCCACAGTTCCACTTGACAATGAAATCAGCAACCCATCCACCGACCTGGATACATGGTGAAGAACATTTACTTTTTCTCTTTCTCCAGACTCATGACTTTGAGTTATAATAACGTGGTATCCACGGTTGTAGGCTATTGATTCAATTCCATTAATCGCTTCAGAGAAAAAAGTGTTGGCAATTTCACTAACTACTACTCCTATAGCACGGCTTCTTCTACCTTTTAAACTAAGAGCGACAGGATTAGGACGATAGTTAATTTTCTCGGCATATTCCAGTACTATTTTTTTTGTCTCGGTGCTAATTTCATAACTGCCTCTTAAAGCTCTCGAAACTGTGGAAGTTGAAAAATTCAACGCTTTAGCAATGTCCTTTATGGTTGCATTTTCGAATCTCATGAACAAAGATGATGAATGGATTATTTTGTGGTTTAAAGTTACAGCATTTTATTGAGTTCTGATTTTCCAAAAGATTGCAAATATTCTACGGATGAAGATACTTTTAGATAGAAAAAACGCCTGTATTTGTCAATATTTTATTTTTGTTTTTGGATTGTGCAATCGTTGTCGGGAACGATTGCATAGAAATACTTTTAGAATATTATAACAACTTCATCAATTATGGCTATACTTGCTAAACAGTTGTTAATATTTCTGAATCGCCTTTTGAATTAAAAAATTAATAGCCCTCAAATCTTAAAAAACCAAAATTCCTTCCTATGGCAAAAAAGTTATCTTTTAGAAAGAAATTTTTCAGTTTAAAAAATATCTTTCCTCTCTGTCTGATTTTATTTGCATTTCTTCCTGTATCCAGTTTTGCGCAGAACGAGGTATCGGGAATTGTAAAAGATAATTCAGGTGGCCCTTTAGAGAATGTGTCAGTGATGGTACAGGGAACTACCAGGGGGACTACCACTGATGTAACAGGCAAGTTTAGCATTTCGGCGTCTTCAAATGCCAAACTTATTTTTTCCTTTACCGGATATGAAA
>JBDTJI010000303.1:0-3967 GCA_039935935.1 Ginsengibacter sp.
CTGTCACGGGTATCCATCATTATCTTCCTGGGACTTAATAATTTCCCGGTAATGTTTGCAGGACAGGCAGCAGTGCATCTACCGCATTCGGTACAGGTGTAGGCATCCAACAAGTTTTTCCAGCTAAGATCGAAAATGTCTTTCGCACCAAAGTGCGTAGTCCCATTGTCCTGCGTTTGTTCTGTACCGTTGGCAGGTGCCAGTTCAGGCTTGAACATATATTGTACTTCCTGTTCTACATTCTTCATATTTTTCATTTCACCCTTTGGTTCAAGCCGGTTGTAATAAGAGTTGGGGAAAGCCAATATAATGTGTAAGTGCTTGCTATAAGGCAGGTAATTAAGAAAGGCAAATATACCTGTGATATGTAGCCACCAGCAGGCTCGTTCAATACCAATAAGCGTTGAAGGTGCTAGATTTTGCAATGAAGAAGCAAAAAGGCCTGATAAAATAAAATTTCCATGGTCCGCATAATGAAGATTTCCCTGCAATTGCAAAGCCCTATCTGCCGAATTCATGGTGAGGAATAAGCTCATTAAAATGATTTCAGTAATGAGTATAAGGTTGGCATCAGTATGAGGCCAGCCATCAAGGTCATGCTGAATAAAACGTTTTATTTTTAAAATATTTCTTCTTATCAGGAAGATCACACAGGCTAACAGAACACCAAGTGCCAATATTTCAAAGAAATCAATTACAAACGTATAAAAGCTTCCAAGTGGATTTGCAAATAAACGATGAGTTCCCAGGAGCCCATCAAGAACAATTTCTAAAACTTCAATGTTTATAATAATAAAACCCGCATAGATCACGAAGTGCATGACGGCTACAAGAGGATTACGGAACATTTTTTTTTGCCCCAATGCCAACAATAGCAAATTCCGCCACCGTTCTTTCGGGTTATCTGAAAGGTCTTCATCATGTCCTAAATTAATGTTGGCAATTATTTCTTTTACTTTTATTGAAAAGAGAAAAACTGCAAACCCAGTGAGGATGATGAATAGTATCTGCTGTACAAGTTGCATAAGAATAAGATAGTTCGCTAAGTTAATACAATTATGAGAAGCCCTTGGTCTCATTTAAATACCGGTTACTTATAAGTACGACACTATTAGAGATAGCTTGTTATCAGATCTGCTATACTTAACGAGCCTAAACAAATCAGGTTACTATGGTCAGTTCTTTGCAGAATTTAAATTGTTGTTCTTAAAAGTTAAGCGCGATGCGAAACATTTTCGATGCGTAATTATTTCTATAAAATATCTTTCAGAATATTTTTATATTTTTAAATCATATAAGTTTGATAAGTATGGCCCATCCCCTTTTTCGCAAAAAAAGTATTGACTCTATTTTAGTAGATGCTAATAGAGAATTTTCTGACGCCACTCACTCTGCATCCGGTTTAAACAGAGTTTTGAAAGTGCGTGATTTGACTGCGATGGGGATTGCAGCAGTGGTGGGAGCAGGTATATTTTCTACCATAGGAAATGCCTCTTACCACGGAGGTCCGGGGGTTTCACTTTTATTTATCCTTACCGCCATTTGTTGTGGATTCTCTGCACTGTGCTATGCAGAATTTGCTTCACGAATTCCGGTGAGTGGCAGCGCTTACACTTATGCATATGCTTCTTTCGGAGAATTAGTTGCATGGATAATAGGATGGGATTTATTGATGGAATATGCTATCGGCAATATCGCAGTTGCCATTTCATGGAGTGAATATTTTGTAAACCTACTGGAAGGTTTACACATACATATTCCATCATTTTTAACTACAGATTATTTAAGCGCTTCACGGAGTTTTAAGGAGGTAGTGGGTGTATTGTCAAAAGGGGGAACATTAGAAAGTTTATCGCAAAGCGCACGATCAGGCTATGAAGCATGGAGCACTGCGCCTCAAATAGGCAATCTGAAACTGATAGCCGACATACCCGCGCTTGCTATTGTATTCCTGATCACCTGGCTGGTATATACAGGCATCAAAGAAACAAGAAGAGCCACCAATATTATGGTTGCATTTAAGATCGTGGTATTGCTAGCCGTAATTGCTATTGGATTTTTCTTTGTTGCTCCAGCTAACTGGAGTCCTTTTTTGCCAAACGGTTTTAGTGGAATGATGAAAGGAGTCTCTGCGGTATTCTTTGCTTATATTGGTTTCGATGCTATCTCTACGACAGCAGAAGAATGTGAAAATCCACAGCGTGACCTCCCCAAGGGGATGATCTATTCGCTAATAATCTGCACCGTTCTTTATATTTTAATTGCATTGGTTCTTACGGGTATGGTTTCCTATAGTGAATTGCAGGTAGGAGATCCTTTGGCATTTGTTTTTAAAAGAGTGGGCCTTGATAAGATCAGCTATATCATTTCATTCAGCGCGGTAATTGCTACGGCAAGCGTAATGCTTATTTTCCAGATGGGACAGCCCCGAATCTGGATGAGCATGAGCCGGGACGGATTGCTGCCAAAGGCTTTCAGCCGCATTCATCCTAAATATAGAACACCTTCTTTTGCTACAATTGTAACCGGGCTTTTTGTAGGGATACCAGCTCTTTTTTTGAACCTTACTGAAGTGACTGACCTTACCAGTATCGGAACTTTGTTTGCTTTTGTGCTGGTATGCGGTGGCGTATTGTTATTACCCAAAAGAGAAGAAGGAGAAGCCAAACCTAAATTCCAGATTCCATTTATCAACTCGCAATTTATTGTACCCGTTTTATTTATTACCGGAGCGGTTATATTCTGGAATAATTTTTTAGGTCTCTTTGATTTTACTGAAGGCTGGGAAATCTTTCGGGATAAATTACCTTTCTTTTTATTTGTGATTCTTGCCATTGGGTTGACCATCGCATCCTTTGTAAAAAAACTTTCTCTGATTCCGGTGCTTGGACTTGCAAGTTGTTTCTATTTAATGACCGAATTAGGTTACACCAACTGGATGCGCTTTTTGATATGGTTAGTGATAGGGTTGTTTATTTATTTTTTGTATAGCAGGAAGCATAGTAAGCTGGGGAAGGAAAGTGAAACTCAAATTATTAAATTGCCGAAGTCAATTTCCTGAACAGTTACCATTGCCTTCTCTAAATACAAACCAACTACCTTTGAGCCATGAAATACCAGGTAGGCGATACAGTATTATTGTTACATTCCCAGGAGGAAGGAGAGGTAGTTGAAATATTGAATGACGAGATGATGCTGATTGATGTGGCAGGAGTGCAATTTCCGGTATATAATGACCAGGTGGACTTTCCCTATTTCAAAAGATTTTCAGAAAAGAAAGTAGTGGTTGCTAAAAAAGAAAAGAAATATCTAGATAATCTGAAGATTGACAAAGAGAAACAAAAATATAAAGTAGTACCCGGAGTTTGGCTTTCATTTTTACCTGTTTTTGATAAAGATGTTTTTGATGATGATGTAGTGGAAAAGTTCAAAATTTACCTGATTAATCAAACGGATGATTCACTTGAATTTGCTTACCAGATAATGTTTAAAGGTGCGCCGGATTTCCATTTGAATAATACCATCCTGCCTGTCTCTGATTTTTATTTGCATGATATACCGTTTGAAGATCTGAATGACTCGCCAAAATTTGAATTTGATTTTTCTCTTACTATGCCGGACAAGAGAAGGACAGAACGCCTTGAAGCCAACTTTAAAATAAGGGCCAAACAATTATTTCAGAAGATTGAAGAGATGAAATTAAAAAACGAGCCTACCTTCTCTTTTATGCTTTTTGAAAAATATCCTGATAAAATAGAAGAAGTAATTCCTGATTATACCAATACTCATGGGAGGCTTTATAATATTTCACAGGCAAAAGGAAAACTGGAATCGCCACGCTCTGTAGTTGATTTACACATTGAAAAATTAACTGACAACTGGAAAGGCCTCAGCAATTTTGAGATATTAACGATTCAATTAACTTATTTTGAGAAATTTTATAATCTTGCAGTAGCCCACCAACAGC
>JBDTJI010000304.1:0-15002 GCA_039935935.1 Ginsengibacter sp.
GGACTCGTTGAATACGGTAATGAATACTATTCTTTTGCCGGTGCGGAAAGACTGAGGGAAGTGATCCCTCGTTTCACTAAAGGCAATGCAATTATTGGAGTCTGCGGCTCACTGTTTAAATGTCCACCTGCACCCAGTGAAGCGACTTTAATGCTACACGATTACCTGACACGCAAGGGCATACGAAACGATTGCACCATTAGCTTTGTCATTCCTTTTGGCTCGCCTGTTCCTCCTTCCCCTGATTCATCCAAGGCGTTACTGAAAGCTTTTGAAGAAAGAAATATTCGCTTCATACCTGATCGAAAAGTAAAGTCACTGGACGGAACGCGCAAGGCAGCTATTCTTGATGATGGTACCGAACTTCCGTTCGACTTATTTCTCGGTATTCCCAAACATGTAGCGCCCGGCGTAGTCATACAAAGTGGCATGACCGAAAATGGCTGGATACCCGTAAATAAAAGAGACTTGCTGACCAAATATGCCAATGTATATGCAATCGGCGATGTGACGAGTGTTGGAACACCAAAAGCAGGTGTATTTGCAGAAGGCGCTGCAAAGAATGTTGCGGCTTCCATCATTGCGTCATTTGAAGGTAAAGAAAACGAAGCGGCTTACACTGGTGAAGGTTCCTGCTATATTGAGTTTGGAGAGGGTAAAGTAGCCAGGGTGGAGGTTGATTCTTTCTCAGGACCAAAGCCCCATGGCACTCACATTAACGCGACGGAAGTTATAGCTGCAGATAAGGAACATTTTGGTTTAGGAAGAAAGGCAAGGTGGTTTGGGTTGTAGATAAATTTCATAGACTGTCTTACCTTTTATAAATAATTCAATCAACTATTTTATTTTAAAAACATTGGCAAGCTACTTAATTGAAATTCCTCATTCAAAAAATACTTTTGAATGTAGAGAGGTGATCAAATTATTTGCAGAATCGGGATCGCATTTGCTGGCAAATGCGCAATGGGGTTGTAAATCAGGTGTTTACAAATCATGGTTTATCAACGATTTTGACAGCAAAGAAGAAGCGCTGCAGATCGTTCCTCCTCTTTTAATACATAACGCTAATATTATCGAGTTGGTAAAATTCACCAAAAAAGATTTTGCAGAATTTGCCAATTCTGTTAAATGATATTTGCTTGCGATTTGTCAATTAACAGAAATCAAAAAAGGTAGAAAGATATTTTCTATGCCAGAGAGCGAACAGCCCTGTAAGCTTTCAAATAGCAATTGATATAAGTTGTTCCGATTAAAGTATGGTCTTGTTACCTATTTCAACTGATATTTGTAATTCTAATATTTAAAAAAGAAAACAAATGACACAAATAGATAAAACAAAATCCGTACTGGTGACTGGAGCCAACGGATACGTAGCGAGTTGGTTGGTGAAGAGGCTTTTGGAAGAGGGCATAACAGTTCACGCAGCAGTTAGAGATCCTGATGACGAAAAGAAAATGGAGCATTTAAAAAAGGCAGCCGCTACTACCAATGGAACCATTCAATTTTTTAAAGCAGACCTGTTAAGTACAGGCTCTTATAAAAAAGCGATGCAAGGCTGTGAATTGGTTTTTCATACTGCATCGCCATTTACACTTGCTGTAAAAAATCCTAAAAAAGAACTGATTGAGCCGGCAGTAAAAGGAACTGAAAATGTTTTGAATACCGCAAAAGAAGTGTCGGATGTAAAACGAATTGTAGTAACCAGTAGTTGTGCGGCTATATATACCGACGCTATTGATACGGTAAATGCACCGGGCGGGCAATTAACAGAAGCCGTTTGGAACACAACAGCGTCTTTAGATTATCAACCCTATTCTTATTCAAAAACATTGGCGGAAAAGAAAGCTTGGGAAATTGCGAAAAGTCAAAACCAATGGGACCTGATAACTATCAACCCCAGTTTAGTACTCGGCCCGGCGCTTAATGCTCAGAACACCACTTCAGAAAGTATGAATATTTTGAAAATGATGGGTGGTGGCGATTTTAAAAGGGGCGTTCCAAGAATGGGAATGGGTGTTGTAGATGTTCGTGACGTGGCAGAAGCACATTTTCTGGCGGGTTACACTCCGGAAGCACTAGGCAGGTATATTGCTTCTGCCCATAATACTGATATACTGAACATGGCAAAACTTTTATTACCGAAATATGGAGACAAATTTCCATTGCCGCGGAAGGCTTTACCTAAATGGTTGCTGATGATTATAGGGCCGATGGCCAACGCGATGTTCACGCGCAAATACGTTCGCAACAATGTGAATGTTCCATTCAGAGCCGATAATTCAAAAATAAAAAATGAACTGGGAATACAATTCAGGCCGCTTAAAGAGACTATGGAAGAATCTTTCCAGGTTTTGATTGATGAGGGGATTTTAAAGGCAAAGTATGGAAATAGGTAGCGTTAAAAGTTCTATTAAAAGTAAAACTGCAGGAACAATAAATGTAGCCCAACAATATTTTATTTAGAGAACATGCATCTGATTCTGCTTATATTTATAGGTTGTAAAATCAAACCGGGATATTGAACAGAACTCCGGATATGATAGAAAATTCCCTGACTTTGCATCTGTCCTGCATATACAAGTAACCCGCAGATGAATCGTGACAAACATTTACAATATCACAAAACAATAGAAAATAAAACGAGATAATGTGGACCATACAAAGAATAAGAAAGAACTTATACTGACAAAACTTTTTAAATATGCATTAATAATCGCTATGTTTGGAAGCAGCCAATTGGCAATGGCTCAGAAAAAACAATTGCACCAGGATGACTGGGAAACTTGCTGTAGCAGCATGGACTTTTCGTCTTTTTACTTTTAGCGAAGCGTTGGATAAAATTGACTCTTGTGGAGTAAAATATACTGAGGGCTACCCTAATCATACAATAGGTGGCGGCATTGGGGGTACAATGGATTATCATATGGATAAAGCCACGCGCCAAAAGTGTTGACCATGTTGCGAAGCAAAGGAATTCAGATGTTATCTTACAGAGTAATAACTCCTAAGACTTATATCGACTGGGAACTGCTTTTTAAATTTGCAAAAGAAATGGGAATTCAAAATATAGTATCAGAACCAAATGAAGAACAGATTCCCTGTATCTCAAAGCTGTGTAATGAGTACCAAATTAATTTAGCCATACACAATCATCCAAAGGCTTCACATTACTGGAACCTGCATATATTATTGGCAGCCGTTAAAGAGGCCAGTCCACGTAACGGTCTTGTGCTGACATAGGCCATTGGATCCGTTCCGGACTTGATCCTATTGAATGTCTAAAAAAAAGGAAGGTTATGTCATAGAATTTCACATGAAAGATTTAATTAAAAAAGGTGTGCTTAGTGCTTATGACTTGCTCTGGGGAACCGGCATTGGTAATATCGCTGCTATTTTATGCAGGAAATGAAACGGCAGCATCTTAAAGGAATCGTTTCGATTGAATACGAATATAATTGGGAGGATAATGTACCAGACCGTAAAAGCCAGCGCTGAATACTTTAATAAAGAGAAGAGAAAGATGTTGAAGAAGTAGTATCTTGATATTCAGTCTGACGGTCTCCGTCTGACTGAATTAAAGTCTGACGGTCTCCGTCTGACTGAGTTAAAGTCTGACGGTCTCCGTCTGACCTGGATAGATTTCAGTCATTCTAACCCGGTCAGACGGGGACCGTCAGACACGGTTAGAATGACAAACAATTAATAATTCACCAATCACTTCATCAAATTTTTTATGCAAAAAGAAAAAACAAAATCGGCTATTACAAGAAGGCAGTTTATGGGCAGGGTAGCAACGCTCTCTGCATTTTTCATCGTTCCCCGCTATGTATTAGGAGGTAAAGGATACACTGCACCAAGCGACATGATCACATTAGGATTTATTGGAAATGGAAAACAAGGCCTTGGCCTGCAGAAGTCTTTCCTAAATACTGGGGAGGCACAGATAGTGGCAGCCTGTGATGTATATGCGGCCAAGACAAAAATCTTCACAGATAAAGCAAACGCATTTTATGCAGGTAAAGCAGGAAAGGTTGATTATAAAAGTTGCTCCCCCTACTCTGACTTTAGAGAGGTTCTGTCACGCAAAGATATTGACGCGGTCGTTATCGCAACTCCTGACTTTTGGCATACAGTGCTTGGCGTACAAGCCGCTGAAGCCGGCAAAGATATTTATTGCGAAAAACCCTTAACACTCACTATTAAAGAAGGGCGGGCGTTAGTCAATGCGGTTCACAAGCACAAGCGCGCTTTCCAAACCGGCAGCATGCAACGCTCGTGGCCTGAGTTTCGCCAGACTGCGGAATTGATTCGCAATGGCTATATCGGCGACATAAAAACGATTAAAGTAAGTGTAGGCGGCCCTCCGATTCCTTATGATTTGCCTGAAGAAAAACTTCCGCAAGGCCTGGACTGGGATTTTTGGCTGGGCCCTAATTCTTACCAGCATTATAATAATCAAATCGCACCTGCTGTTGACGCAGATTTTTGGGCTAAATGGCGCGACTATAAAGAGTTCGGTGGTGGAGGTATGACCGACTGGGGCGCTCACATGTTTGATATTGTGCAATGGTCCCTCGATATGGACAATAGCGGCCCTACTGACATCATTCCTCCGGACGGAAAGGAACACCCCTTCCTTACTTATCGCTATAAGAACGGTATTACTATGACGCATGAAAATTTTGGAACCGACAATGCCATCAGGTTTATAGGCAGCAAAGGACAGATTGATGTGCAACGGCGTAAACTGGTTACAACGCCCGCCTCGCTGAAAGATAAAGTTATTAGTCCTAACGAAAAACATGTTTATTTCAGCGATGATCATTACAAAGATTTTCTCAATGCAATTCGTAAAAGAAGCGGGACTGTATGCGGTGCAGAAACAGGCCATCGTTCAGCTACCGTTTGTAACCTGGGCAATATCGCTTACGAATTAAAGCGTCCGTTGAAATGGAATCCGGTAACAGAAAAATTTATTAATGATGAAGGAGCCAATGCTTTATGTGGACGAAAGTTGCGTGATAAATGGAAGATAGAGATTTAAGAGTTTGTTCAAATAATTGAACTAAGCCAGGCAACGTGTAACGATAAATTTAGTCTCTACAACAGAAACAAACTCTACTTTATTATTGTCCATCGTAAAGCACAAAAGACGCGTAGAGCGTGCCTGTGAAAAAGTTCGTTTAGATCACTTACGCGTTTTCCGACCCTGCTATACTTATTAAACCCTTATGACGTAAAGACCCGATGTTTCTCAATTTTAAACATATAATTCTCTATGATGATTAACAAAAAAAATACATTACTGTTAGTTGGCTTAACAGTAGCTTTACTACAAACAATGCCTGCATTTTCTCAAACTGCTCCTGATGCAAACATGGATGAAGCCAAAGTAAAGCCCTACACTTTGCCTGATCCATTATTGATGACTAACGGAAAAAGAGTTACCACTACAGCTCAATGGAATAAAATACAGCGTCCTTACCTATACCACTTGTTTGAGAAAAATGTATATGGACGTTACCCTAGAACACCTGTGGCTATTCATTATAAAATTAGGGAATCCGACCATCATGCATTAGATGGAACAGCTACTCGTAAGCAGGTGAGAATTTTTTTGAAGCCGGGAGATACTTCTGTTTTTGTAGATGTGTTGATGTATTTGCCTAATAATCCAAAGAGGCCTGTTCCTGTGTTCCTTGGTTATAATTTTAGAGGCAATGCAACCGTGCAGCCTGATCAGGCCATTTTTTTATCTGACCGGTTAGCTTTTCCCAAATTTACAGGACCAAACAACGATGCATCACGCGGCAGTGATTCTTCCTCCTGGCCTGTAAAAGAAATAATTAATGCGGGCTTTGGCCTGGTCACTGCTTACAATGGTGGTATAGAGCTGGATAAACCAGACGGTTGGAAGACAGGCATTCGTACCACAATGAAAGATGTCCTGAAAATACAATCGGACGAATGGGGTGCAATAGGTGCATGGTCCTGGGGATTAAGCCGCATTATGGATTACCTGGAAAAAGATAAAAATATCAATTCAAAAGAAGTGGCGGTAATCGGTCATTCCCGGCTGGGTAAAACTGCTTTATGGGCCGGCGCATCTGATACACGTTTTAGTATAGTCATTTCCAACGAATCGGGAGAAGGTGGCGCAGCCTTATCTAAACGATGGTTTGGGGAAACGGTGAAATTGATCAATGATCATTTCCCCCATTGGTTTGTAGCTGCTTATAAGAAATACAACGACAACACAGATTCGTTGCCCGTGGATCAGCATGAATTATTATCCCTGATTGCACCTCGTCCCCTGTATGTTGCCAGCGCCGCAGAAGATCTTTGGGCTGATCCAAAAGGACAGTTCTTAAGCGCTGTCCATGCGGGACCTGTATATGAACTATTTGATAAGAAAGGATTAGGCACCGATGTTGAGCCTCCTGTATTTCATCCCGTAGGCAATACGATTCAGTATCATATTAGGGAGGGAAAGCATGGTATTACTTTATACGACTGGCAGCAATATATCTGGTTTGCTAAAGAGATGTGGAATTTGAATTAGCGTTGTAAGCATCAGACAAAACGTTAGAATGGGAAAAAATAAGTTTTCTATTCGTAAACTCCACTTAGGAATGTGACGGAATAGATATAAAAACTGCTCAGTATAAAAAAAGATAAATAATTAACGCATATATATCTGGTACTGGTCAAATAATAATTTAGGAATTTATATAGAACTTCTAAAGAAACAAAAAAATATACATGAAACTTAAAATAATAAAAAGGAATACAATCAATTTTTGGATTGGGTGGATAAGATTTTCTTCATTGCTTTTTGCCTTTCGGCCATAAATGCCTTATTTAAAGCAACGTATTTCCCGACAAAATGCAATCACGCAATTTTACAGGCTCGTTTTACTATTTTGAGGGCAAAATCTAATTGCTCCTTTTCTGTGAGATTAGTGTTATCCAATTCTATTGCATCTTCTGCTTTTCGTAACGGGCTTATTTTGCGGTTGGAGTCTATATAATCGCGCAGGGCAATATTGGATTTTATTTCATCCAGGGTAATATTGGGATTCTTATCAAACATTTCGGTGAATCTTCTTTCTACTCTCACGGCTTCATCAGCTACCATAAAAATTTTTACTTCGGCTTCCGGAAAAACGGTTGTTCCAATATCGCGGCCGTCCATAACGATTGCTTTATTGCTACCCATTTTTTGCTGCGCTGCCACCGCGAATTCTCTTACATCTTTTAAAGCCGCCACATCACTTACTTTTTCTGCAATGATGATATCACGAATAATGTATTCTACATTTTCAGCATTAAGGTATATTTCTGAGTTACCAGTATTCTGATTGACATGAAATTCAAGATGAATATTTTCTAGTGCTGCACGAATTTCTTTATCATCAGAAATATTTACGTTGTTTCTCAGGAAATATAAAGTGATGGCTCTGTACATGGCCCCACTATCGATGTATGTATAGTTCAATCTTTTAGCGAGTTGCCTTGCCAGCGTGCTTTTGCCGCATGATGAAAAGCCATCAATAGTAATAATTATCTTTGGTGACATGAGTACAAAAGTGACTTAAAAAAGATAAAAAAAACAAAAACTGCAAAAAAAATGCCACCCCGTAAAAGGATGGCACTTTTGTAGTACAAAAATGAACTATCTTAAACTTCTGAAGGCTTTTTCTCAATCACACTTCCATTTATCTCGAACACAATTTTTGAGTTCTCTTTATCTAGCGAAGCAAGCAAAGTATCTCCATTCTTCACATTCATGTTCAATATTTCTTCTGCAAGAGGATCTTCAAGATATTTCTGTATAGCTCTGTGTAATGGACGTGCTCCAAATTGTGAATCATAACCTTTTTCTGAGATAAACTTCTTTGCTTCTTCAGTGAGTTCAAGTTTTAACCCCAGGTTATCTAATCTTTTGGTAACTCCCTTCATCAGGATATCTATGATAGAGAAAATATTATCTTCTGTGAGTTGGTTGAAAATTACCACATCATCTATGCGGTTTAAAAACTCAGGACTAAAAGTACGTTTCAAAGCTTTTTCAATAACGGCTCTACTGTTTTCTTCGGCATTCTCAATCCTTGACGCCGTAGTAAAACCAACTCCCGCCCCAAAATCTTTCAACTGCCTGGCACCGATGTTGGAAGTCATTATGATCATCGTATTTTTAAAATCAACCTTTCTTCCTAACCCGTCTGTAAGCAATCCATCGTCTAACACCTGCAAAAGAATATTGTAAATGTCCGGATGCGCTTTTTCTATTTCGTCCAACAGAATTACTGAATAAGGTTTACGTCTAACTTTTTCAGTTAGCTGCCCACCTTCTTCATAGCCCACATAACCAGGAGGCGCACCTATCAGCCTGGAAACAGTGAATTTCTCCATGTATTCACTCATGTCAAGCCGGATCAATGCATCATCACTATCAAACATATACCTTGCTAAACATCTTGCCAATTCGGTTTTCCCCACGCCTGTGGGTCCAAGGAAAATGAAACTACCTATTGGTTTTTTTGGATCTTTCAATCCTACACGATTTCTCTGTATGGCTTTCACAACTTTTGAAATAGCATCTTCCTGCCCCACCACTGCCTCTTTCAGATCCTCACCCATTCTTCTGAGCTTATCGGTTTCTTCCTGTACCATTCTCTTTACAGGAATACCTGTCATCATGCTTACCACTTCCGCAATGGCCTCCTCGCTGATCGGGTATCTTTTATTTTTACTTTCTTCTTCCCAATCTGACTTTGCTTTTTCCAGTTCTTCCTGCAGCCGTTTTTCAGTATCGCGAAGTGAAGCGGCCTCCTCAAAGCGCTGGCTCTTTACAACTTTATTTTTTTCATGTTTTATTTCGTCAATCTTCTTTTCAAGTTCAATCACTTCCTGCGGAACATTTATGTTTTTTAAATGAACACGGGCGCCCACCTCGTCTAAAACATCAATGGCTTTGTCAGGCAATAAACGATCTGTCATATACCTGTCGCTTAATTTTACACAGGCATCTATAGCCTCTTCATCATAAATTACATTATGATAATCTTCGTATTTACTTTTAATGTTTTTAAGTATTTCAATCGTTTCATCCACACTCGGTTGTTCCACCATTACCTTTTGAAAACGACGATCTAATGCACCATCTTTCTCAATATACATACGGTATTCATCCAGTGTGGAGGCACCAATGCATTGAAGTTCTCCTCTTGCCAGCGCAGGCTTGAAAATATTGGAAGCATCCAAAGAACCGCTAGCCCCTCCGGCTCCCACAATAGTATGAATTTCATCAATGAATAGTATGACATCACGATTTTTTTCAAGTTCGTTCATGATGGCTTTCATTCTTTCCTCGAATTGCCCACGATACTTAGTGCCTGCTACCAAAGCAGCCAGGTCAAGTGATACGACTCTCTTGTCAAATAATACACGACTTACTTTTCTCTGAATGATGCGTAAGGCAAGGCCTTCTACAATTGCAGTTTTACCAACTCCCGGTTCGCCTATTAGGATGGGATTATTTTTTTTCCGGCGGCTCAGTATCTGTGATACTCTTTCGATTTCTATCTCACGTCCTACAATCGGATCAAGACTTCCCATTTCGGCCAGTCTCGTAATGTCTCTGCCAAAATTGTCTAATACGGGAGTCTTAGTCTTTACCTGGGCGGTACTTTTAGAGGGCCTCTGCTGTGAATAGGCTTTCCTTTCTTCTTCAAATTCTTCACTTTCCTCATCCTGGAAATCAGATTTAGGATCTGTTTTTACATAACCCAGTTCACTCTTAAACATATCATAATCTACATCAAATTGATTTAATATCTGAGTAGCTATGTTTTCTTTATTTTTAAGAATGGAAAGCATTAGGTGTTCACTTTCTACCAGTGGACTTTTGTTTGTTTTAGCCTCAAGCACTGTAATTCTTATTACCTTCTCAGCCTGTTTGGTGAGTGGCAAAGAATTAATATTAGCGATATTCTTCCCTGTTTTATCTTTTACGGCAAGCTCTATTTCTTTGCGTAGTTCATACAAATCTACATTAAGGGATTTTAAGATTTTCATGGCAGTGTTCTCACCATCTCTTATTAATCCAAGAACCAAGTGCTCCGTTCCGATAAAATCATTTCCGAGGCGTAAGGCTTCTTCCCGGCTGTAAGAAATGATTTCTTTTACTTGTGTTGAAAAATTGTTGTCCATTTATTAACAATTTAATGCTGTACAATAATAATAAATTAATCTTACTAATTAGCGTTTAAACAAAATACACGCTGTTAAAAAACAATAATGAAGAGCTATGTGGCACATTAAGATGAAGAATTATAAAATTTAATGCGTCAAGGTTGATGAAGTGGGAGTCTATAATATTTTTAATACTTCTTTGTTCTTGCTTTGCTTTTATTCCTTTTCTCTTTTAATACCTTTGAATGCGTGATCTATTATTTATCCTCTAAATTACGGAATTATGAAAGTCAAAATTGATACCAAAGAAAAGATGCACGTCATTACGATTGAAGAGGAAGAATTAACTGCTAATATGACAGGACAATTGATTCAACAAGCACATTCTTACCTTGATTCCCCAATTCAAAATGTGATTTTAATCTTTAGCAAGGTAAATAAAATTAGCCTGGAATCTTTAAATTCATTATTGTCAATGCAGCAATCTTTCTATAACGCCGGACACTCTATGGTATTTTGTGAATTTCAAACTAGTATAGAGAATATGCTTCGTGATCACCACCTGGCAGACACAATAAATATAACTCCCACAGAAAGCGAGGCTTGGGACATGGTGCAGATGGAAGAAATAGAGAGAGAATTACTTTAACCGATTAGTCTTATTATTCCCAATATCCTCAACGAAAACTTATTATCCCCAACTAAACTCATCCGTTTTATGATTGTTCTGACTATTTTAGGAAATAATTCCGCTATTCCTGCTCATGGAAGACATCCAACGGCACAGGTGTTGCAATCAGAAGAACACCTTATGTTGATAGACTGTGGTGAAGGCACGCAAATGCAACTAAGTTTGTACAAAATCAAAAAAAGCAGAATTAATCATATTTTTATTTCGCACTTGCATGGCGATCATTATTTTGGCTTAATTGGATTACTTACGAGCTTTGCTCTTAATAACCGGATAAATGAACTTCATATTTATTCACCATCAGAACTCAAATCAATTATTGACTTACAAATGAATGTGAGTGGCGCCACGTTTCCCTATCGCATCCATTTTCATGACCTTTTTAGAGAAGAGATTATTTTTGAAGATAAAAAGTTTTCAGTAGAATGTTTTAAGGTGAATCACCGCATTGAATGCTGGGGGTTTCTATTCAGGGAAAAAAAGAATCCGAGAAAGATCAACATTAAGCAGGTAAATAAGTACAAGGTACCCTCTTCTTATTTTGAAAATTTGCATCGTGGAAAAGATTATTTAAACGGCAACAAGCAACTTGTGAAAAATAGTGAGCTGACCATACCTGCTGAAGCACCCAGGTCATACGCCTACTGTGCTGATACTTCCTACCACGAACCTATCGGAGAAAAAATAAAAGGTGTAGATCTCATGTACCATGAAGCTACTTACCTGGCAGATCTTGAAGAGAAGGCTATGGCCAGGTTTCATTCCACCTCCAGGCAGGCTGCCCAAATAGCAAAAAATGCCGGTGCCAAAAAATTATTGTTGGGGCATTTTTCTTCTATGTATGATACGTTGGATCAGTTTAAAGAAGAAGCATGTGAAATTTTTGAAAACAGCGAAATAGCCGAAGAAGGGGTTTGCTATATAATATAGGTCTGCCGGTCCCCGTCTGACCGGGGCGTTTAGTACATTTTAATTCTGGCAGCCGCCGTCTGACTTATAACTTGTTTCCAGCGAATGTAGCTTGTGTGACCTATATAATAATACGGTCAGACGGAGTCCGTCAGACCGGCGAGAAAATCCTTCACCTGCTCATGGTACATTGTACTTAGGGGTACCAGAGGAAGTCGCAATTCATTTTCTATCAGCTTCAATTCATATAAGAAAGCCTTTACACCTGCAGGATTATTTTCGACAAATAACAGGTCATAAGCTTGTAAAAACTTGTAGTGAAGTCTTTGTGCATCCACGAAGTCATTTTTTAAAGCAAACCGTACCATGTCGCTGAACTCTTGTGGGAAACAATTAGCTACCACACTGATTACCCCATCGGCTCCGCAGGCAATTAATGGAAGTGAAATATGATCGTCACCGCTCACTACCAGGAAATCATCCGGGCGGTTTTTTAAAATATGCATACCCTGGATCATACTGCCGCTTGCCTCTTTGATTCCCTGTATGTTTTCACATTCTCTTGCAAGACGTATCGTAGTTTCTGCGACAACATTGCTGCCCGTTCTTCCTGGAACATTGTAAATTATCACCGGCAATGGTGAAGCGTCGGCAAGTGCCTTATAATGTTGAAAAATACCTTCCTGAGACGGCTTATTGTAACTCGGGCTTGAGCTTAAGACTGCGGTAATATTTTGAAAAGAGAAATTAGAGAACTGATCTATTACGTCTTTGGTGTTGTTGCCCCCGATTCCTAAAATTAAAGGTACCCGCCCGTCTATTTTTTGAGAAGTAAATTTTGTAATTTCAACTCTTTCCTTTTTAGTAAGGGTAGGAGTTTCACCTGTCGTACCTAATGACACAATATACTCTACCCCCTTATTTATTATATAATCTATTAACGTTGCCAAGGCATCAAAGTCCACATTCGAATTTTTTTTGAAAGGAGTAACTATAGCAACACCAGTACCCCTAAGTTTATTTCTCAATGACATAATAAGTTTGGGATATAAGTAACAGGAATGAAGTTCGAAATTATAGAATACATAGCAACAATTATTTTAAGTAAAAATATAAAAATTATTGATTCAGTAAAGTGGAAAACAGTTGGTACGCCGCAAAAAGGTACTGAATTTATTTTTGGTTGGGAAAGTAATTATTCATCCCAAAATCCCATCTTATTGAATTTATCAATCCGCTGTGAAATTCGTACATCAGCATCTATCTGTTTCAGTTCGTTGAGTATCGGCTTGATATAGCTTTTAAGGTTAGAGGCCGTTTCATCATAATTCCAATGAGCGCCTCCCAGAGGTTCGGCAATAACACCATCAACCAAACCAAATTTCAACATATCATCAGACGTGAGTTTTAATTGCTCCGCAGCAACTTCTTTTTGTGCCCAACTGCGCCATAATATAGAGCTACAGTTTTCAGGTGAAATAACCGTGTACCAGGAATTTTCCATCATCAAAACTTTATCGCCAACGCCAATGCCCAAAGCGCCTCCACTGGCTCCTTCTCCGATAATTACACAGATCACCGGCACTTTAAGCCTTATCATTTCATATATATTTCTTGCGATGGCTTCTCCCTGGCCCCGTTCTTCTGCCTCCAGGCCGGGAAACGCACCAGGTGTATCAATGAAAGTAATTACCGGTTTATTAAACTTTTCAGCAAGCTTCATCAGCCTCAACGCTTTACGATAGCCTTCCGGGTTGGCCATACCAAAATTGCGCATTTGACGCATCTTAGTATTAGTACCTTTTTGCTGCCCGATTACCATTATTGTCTCTCCGTCAAACTGCGCAAACCCTCCTACCATGGCTTTATCGTCCTTCACATTCCTGTCACCATGCAGTTCAAGAAAATTGGTAAACATTTTTACAATATACTCAAGAGTATAGGGCCTGTCCGGATGTCGGCTTAATTGTACCTTTTGCCAGGGAGTAAGATGTTCAGTAATCTCTTTCCTTTTTACGAGGATATTTTCTTCCAGTTGGGATATAATAGACTGGTAATCTCCTTTAGGATTTTTTAAAGCCAGTTTTTTATTTTCTTCGATCTGATCATAAATATCCTTGATGGGTTGTTCAAAATCAAGAAATTGCCTAACATGTGATGACATAGCGTGAATAATATTTATAAAAAAAATGGCAGCCTGCGACTGTATTATTTTTTTGAGCCGATAAAGTTAAGCTCCCTTAGTTAAATAACCACCAAAAGGTTTTTGTTTTTCGTTTTTGACGAAATGTGATGCTAAATAAAACGAAGTATGCAGGTTGAATAGAAAAGAAAAAATGAATTCACGATAAAAAATTTTAGAAGTTGATTGGCACTGTAGAAATTTTATTACTTTTGCGCTCCTAAAGTATAAATTTTGGGTCATCAGTTGTTCCGATAACTATCCGGATGACTGGTCTTAAAAGATTTTTGAAATAGTTGGATCGGTAGTTCAGTTGGTTAGAATGCCGCCCTGTCACGGCGGAGGTCGCGAGTTCGAGTCTCGTCCGGTCCGCGAAAAGCTCTGTTGGTTAGAATGCTGCCCTGTCATCCGGTCCGCAAAAAAGCTCCAGTAACGAGTTTCTTTGAGTAAAAATGTCCCATCACGTTTACGTCCTTCAAAGTGAAAAAGGCCTTTCTTATTATAAGGGATATACTACTAATTTTCGGAGAAGATTGGATTAACGTAATAATAAGGAATCGAGATTATACATCTTTTAAAGTTCCGTGGAAACTTGTGTATGTTGAAGAACTGCCGACAAAAACAGATGCTTTAATCAGAGAAAAGAATTTAAAGAAAACAACAAAAGAAAGGATTGAAGCAATCATATTATCTAATAAAAATCTTTTAAATTATCCGATTATTTAGAATGATGCCCCGTCATCCGGTCCGCAAAAAAGCTCCAGTAAGGAGCTTTTTTACGTAAAAATGTCCATTATGTTAACATCCTTCAAAGTGAAAAGAACCTTTCTTATTACAGGGATATACTACTGATTTTCAGAGAAGATTGGGTCAACATATCTGATCTACTTCCAAACGCTTACAATCTTATCCAAAGCCAGAGTATTCTCTCCTTACATTTACTGATAATCGAAATTAGACTACGAAGAATTTTTGCTACTTTAATGTTTTTAAATATTCCAATAAATCAGCCATATCATCTTT
>JBDTJI010000305.1:0-13225 GCA_039935935.1 Ginsengibacter sp.
TTTGAATCAGACCATTTTTGCCAAAGAACTCACCAAGAAATATGGTAAACGAACCGTGAATGATAAAGTATCTTTCCAGGTAAGCCAGGGGGAAATTGTAGGACTTCTCGGACCTAATGGCGCAGGCAAGACTACTTCATTTTACCAGGTGGTGGGATTGGTAAAACCGGACGAAGGCAATGTGTTTCTAAATGACCTGGATATAACCAAACTCCCGATGTTTAAAAGAGCGAAGATGGGGTTGGGATATTTGCCACAGGAAGCCAGTATATTTAGAAAGCTTACCGTAGAGGATAATATATCTGCGATACTTGAAATGACCCACCTTTCGAAAAAAGAGCAAAAAGAAAAGCTGGAATCTCTTATTGCTGAGTTCAACCTGAATCATGTGCGCAAAAGCAATGGTGATGTATTAAGCGGAGGCGAGAGAAGAAGAACAGAGATAGCGCGGGCACTGGCAGTAGATCCCAAATTTATTTTATTGGATGAGCCTTTTGCCGGCATTGACCCGATTGCAGTGGAGGATATCCAATCTATAGTTACCAAACTACGGTATAAAAATATTGGGATCTTAATTACTGACCATAATGTAAATGAAACCCTTTCTATATGTGATAGAGCTTATTTGCTGATAGAAGGAAAAATTTTTATTGAAGGCTCTGCTGAAGAACTGGCAAAAGACGAACAGGTAAGACGGTTGTATTTGGGAAGGAATTTTGAATTAAAAAGAAAAGATTATTTACACGCAGATGTATTCAAGTAATTGTAATCTCTGCAATTATTTTATACCCGGATGCTTCGTGATTCTGAGGATTGCAAGTACCTAACCAATAACACAGTCACCCAATTAACCTGTAAACTAATAAACCAATAAATTGAAGCTACTCAGTCCTGTAATATCACGTTTGGCAAGATTACGCTTAATAGGCGTTAAGAAATGGACTAGCTTCCCGATATTGGCACAAAGGAATATATTACAACACCTCGTTACACAAGCCCAATACACTGAGTTCGGACGCAAATATAAATTTTCAAGGTTGTTTACTGTAAAGGATTTTAAAAACCGCGTTCCTATTCATGAATATGATGATCTTAAGCCTTATATTGTTCGCATGATGGCTGGCGAAGAAAATATATTGTGGAATACTCCTATTAACTGGTTTGCTAAAAGCAGTGGTACTACTTCTGATAAAAGTAAGTTTATCCCGATCAGTGAAGACAGCCTGAAAGACAGTCATTTTAAGGGTTCTAAAGATGTGCTTTCTCATTACTATAAAAATTTCCCGGATAGCGATTTGCTCACCGGCAAAAGTCTTGTAGTGGGCGGAAGCCACCAGGTATATAGCCTTGACGAAGATATTCAGTATGGTGACCTAAGCGCAGTGTTAATGCAGAATACTCCTTTTTGGGGGCACTGGATCAGGACACCGGAATTAAGTATCGCATTGCTTGATGAATGGGAAGGTAAAATTGAAATGCTCGCTCAAAATACGATTCGTGAAAATGTAACTTCGCTGGCAGGTGTACCTACCTGGACTATAATTCTGATAAAACGTATTCTTGAGATTTCAGGAAAAAAAACATTAAAAGAAGTGTGGCCTAATTTAGAACTGTATATGCACGGCGGCGTATCGTTCACACCTTACCGTGAGCAAATACATAATTTGATAGGCGGAGATATCAACTATCTTGAAATGTACAATGCAAGTGAAGGTTTTTTTGCCGCTCAAAATATGCCGGACGACGAAGGACTATTACTTTATACCGATCATGGTATTTTTTACGAGTTCTTGCCGGTGGAAGAATATGGAAAGCCTAATGCAAAAACGATCGGACTAAGCCGGGTAGAGCTTAATAAAAATTATGCGTTGGTAATAAGTACGAACGGAGGCCTATGGCGCTATCTATTAGGCGATACGGTTCAATTTACATCATTAAACCCTTTTAAAATAAAAGTAACCGGGAGGCTTAAACATTTTATGAATGCCTTTGGTGAAGAGGTAATTATTGATAATGCCGATAAAGCGATTGCCGAAGCAGCCGACAAAACGGGATCAGTGGTAAATGATTATACGGCTGCGCCTATTTTCTTTGGAGAAAAAAATAATGGCGCCCATGAATGGTTGATAGAGTTTGAAATTTCGCCTCCGGATTTAAGTGTGTTTTCTGTGAAGCTTGATGAGGCGCTGAAATCCGTAAACAGTGACTATGAAGCCAAAAGACATAAAAATATTGCATTAGGCCTTCCCGTCGTTCATTCATTAAACCCTGGAACTTTCAACAGATGGCTTAAAAGCAAAGGGAAGTTAGGGGGACAGCATAAGGTACCCCGCTTAAGTAATGAAAGGAAAATGATAGACGAAATACTCGGAATGATTTGGCAAGAGGCCAGGATGGATGGCAATACAATTCACTAACGCTACACTGCCGGTTTCTCTTTAACGGAAATATTTTTGGAAAAGGTTTAATTCCGGAGGCGATTGACTGATCAGTAAAAATTTTGAAAGAAATTATACACTGAAACTTTCACCACAGGCACAACTACGGCTTGCATTAGGATTATTAAAATAGAATCCTTTACCGTTTAATCCATCACTAAACTCCAGAGTGGTATTCACCAGGTAAAGAAAACTTTTAAGGTCAGTAACTACTTTTATTCCTTTGTCTTCAAATTCCTGGTCCATTGGCTTTTTTTCTTTGTCAAAATCCATTTTATAACTCAGACCGGAACAGCCACCACTCTCAACACTTACACGCAGGAAATAATCACTGAGAGAAAATTGCTTTTCTTCCATTAATTGGGTTATCCGGGTTTTTGCTTTATCACTTACGTAAATCATAATTAAAATTGATAATTAATGGTGGCTAATCACTAATGCAAAAGTACCTCCAATTTTAGCAACATGATATTTCTTTAAGACTGCGAGAAATATATTAACATTCTAAGATTCAGCTACTAAAGCCCTTAGGTCCAACACAGAATCCCGCACCTGGCTTATAGTGTATTCTATTTCTTCATCAGTAGTAAACCTTCCTAATCCGAAGCGCAAGGATGATAACGCCATTTCATCGCTAAGCCCTAATGCTTTCAAAACAAAAGAAGGACTATTAGTTGCAGAAGTACATGCTGAACCGGAACTTAAAGAAATATTTTTACTTAGACTGACAATAAGGCCCGCACTATCAATATCCCCAAAACTCATATTACTTGTATTTGGAATTCGGTTCTTTTTGTTACCATTTATGGCTACTCCTTTTAAACTCAATAATTCATTTTCCAGCCTGTCACGAAGTACACTCAGTCTCTCTGCATCCTTATTCATCTCTATGCTGCAAAGCTCGCAGGCTTTTCCGAATCCTACTATTCCAGGTACGTTTAAAGTACCACTACGCATTCCTCTTTCATGGCCTCCGCCATCAATTTGAGCTATGATCCTTACCCTGGGATTTTTACGACGTACATACATGGCACCCACTCCCTTAGGTCCATATATTTTATGGGCTGACATTGCGAGTACATCAATACCATCTTCCAGCACTTTCACAGGAATTTTACCTACCGCTTGCGTAGCGTCAGAAAAAAACAATACACCGTGCTTTTTTGCAATATCTCCTATTTGTTGTATTGACTGTATCACGCCTGTTTCGTTGTTAGCGTACATGATGCAAATCAATATAGTAGCAGGCCTGATGGCATCTTCTAATTCGTGGATGTCAATTAAACCATCTGTTTTCACATTCAGATATGTTATCTCTCCGCCTTTTTTTTCAAGATGTTTACAGGTATCAAGTACGGCCTTATGTTCCGTGGCAACTGTAATAATATGATTTCCCTTTGCCGCGTAAGCTTCAAAAATTCCATTGAGAGCCAGATTATCAGATTCTGTGGCTCCTGAGGTAAAAACAATTTCTTTGGGTTCAGCTCCTATCAACGCTGCTACCTGTTCCCTTGCATATTCAACCGCAGCTTCTGCTTCCCAGCCAAATTTATGGGTACTGCTGGCCGCATTACCGAAATATTTAGTAAAGAACGGCAACATTGTATCTAAAACTCTTGGGTCCATCGGGGTAGTGGCATTGTTATCAAGGTAGATGGGTAACTGTAGCATTCAGGATTTTTAATATACAAAGTTACATGAAAGACCATGGACATGGGGGACACGTTTTTTTAATAATCATTATTTATTGAAGATTGGCAAGTTGAAGTTTCTAAAAGCAATTGTAACATGATTAACAATAAATTTCTGTTTCATATTTTTATTTTTTTTGTTATCGCAGCAATCCGTATATTACATCTATGGTTCATTTCCTGAAAAATATGCTACCAAAAACAAATTTTTTGAAGCATATTTACTTTATATCTGTTTTATTGTTTCTTATTCCTTCTCTACCATTTGCGCAAAAGGTAATTTCTCTTACTATTAATGAGAGTATCAACCCTTCGTCTGCCGAGTTTATTCATGATGGAATTGAAAAAGCACAAAAAGAGAATGCGGAATGTCTTATAATAAACTTAAATACACCGGGCGGCCTGCTAACTTCTACCAGAGAAATTATTACTAATATCATGCAATCGAAAGTTCCGATAATTGTGTATGTTTCTCCTACAGGCGCTCGTGCCGGTTCTGCAGGAGTATTTATTACTATGTCGGCAAATATTGCAGTTATGGCTCCGGGAACCAATATCGGCGCGGCTCACCCGGTTTCTATGCAAGGGAAGACTGATGCGGTAATGAATGAAAAAGTAACAAACGATGCAGCGGCGTTTATAAGAACTATAGCAGAAAAAAGAGGGAGAAATGTACAATGGGCAGACGAAGCCGTAAGAAATAGTGTTTCTATAACCGAACAGGAAGCGCTGGAAAAAAATGTGATTAATTTAGTGGCCGCCAATGAAAAAGACCTGTTGAACCTGATAGACGGAAAACAAGTGCAACTGAGCAGCGGCGCTAAAACTTTACATACAAAAAATGTTAAGATTGAAACCCTTGAAATGGGATTTTTTCAAAAAGTGCTGAGCAGGCTCAGCGATCCTAATATTGCTTACATTATAATGATGCTTGGATTTTTCGGATTGTTGTTTGAACTTTTTAGTCCCGGCGCTATTTTCCCTGGCATAGTGGGCGTTATATGTTTAATACTGGCTTTTTATTCCATGAGTTCTATGCCGGTTAACTATGCAGGACTAGCATTAATTGTTTTTGGAATTATTCTTTATCTGCTTGAGATAAAAATTATCAGTCACGGAATGCTGGCTATAGGAGGAACCGTCTCAGTACTGTTAGGCTCAATGATTCTCTTCCGAAGCAGCCCAACTGAAAATTTTGTTTCTTTATCATGGGTAGCGATTATTTCTGTCACCGCTGTTTCTGCATTATTTTTTCTTTTTCTTATTACAATGGGATTGAGGGCGCAAAGACCAAAATCCGTTTCAGGTGTCAATACATTAATTGGTCAGACAGCCGTAACTATCGGTGCACTAAGTCCTACAGGCCAGGTGAGTATATTAGGAGAAATATGGAGAGCCATTTCTCTAACAGGTGCCATTAATGCAAATGAAAAAGTGAATGTAAAAGAAATAAAAGACCTTACTTTATATGTAGAGCTTCAATCAACTTTTAAACCATCGTAATCTTATTTATCATTTTTAAATTAAAACAAATAAAACATGGAACAATTTCCTTTAGCCATTGTAATAATTATCGTTATTGTCCTTTATATCCTTGCCAGCGCTGTGCGCATTTTACGCGAATATGAACGAGGTGTTATATTCCGTTTAGGACGCGTATTAGATGGTGGCGTAAAAGGTCCCGGGCTGATTTTACTTATACCTATAATTGATAAAATGGTAAAAGTGAGTTTGCGTATTGTAGTAATGGACGTCCCACCGCAGGATGTAATTACTCAAGATAACGTCTCCATAAAAGTGAACGCAGTTATCTATTTTAGAGTAATTGACCCGCAAAAGGCTATCATAGAAATTGAAAATTACCTGGTAGGTACTTCACAACTCTCGCAAACTACTTTGAGAAGTGTATTAGGCCAATCAGAACTGGACGAACTTCTTTCCCAGAGAGAAAAAATTAATATAAGGTTACAGCATATTATTGATGAGCAGACTGAACCATGGGGTGTAAAAGTGACTCACGTAGAAGTAAAACAAATTGATCTTCCACAGGAAATGCAACGTGCTATGGCTAAACAAGCTGAAGCAGAAAGAGAGCGTAGGGCAAAAGTGATCGCTGCCGAAGGTGAATTCCAGGCTTCACAGAGATTGAGCGACGCAGCTAAAATTTTAGAAGAGCAACCAAGCGCTTTAACATTGCGGTATTTGCAAACCTTACGTGAAATAGCCACAGAAAATAATTCGACTACTATCTTTCCGATCCCTCTCGACTTCTTTAAACCGTTCATTAAAGGAGTGGAGGACGCGGCAAAAAAGGGCGGAAGTAATTTTCCAGGTCCTGTAATTACGGAAAACAAGTAATTTAATTTGGCATTAATCATGTTACATGAAGGGTTCCAGGTTAGCAGCTTTAAAATGTGCAACCTGGAACTCTTTTTATTTTTATAATAATTTTTAAAAGACATTTATATAGATGAAGCAAGTTGAAATAGGTACTTTGAGGTATGAAGATTTTAAGGAACTTTTGGTAGCGATGAAGGCTGCTTATCCGCTGTGGAGAGGTACTTACTGGCGGGAAGAAACGATTCAGAAACTGATCAATAAATTCCCTGAGGGGCAGATTGTAATTAAAGTAGATGACGTTGTAGTTGGCTGCGCGCTTTCTATTATTGTGAATTATAACAAATATGGAGATGCGCATACTTACGCACAAATAACAGGAAATTATTCTTTTAACACCCATGATCCCAAAAACGGAGACGTGCTTTATGGAATTGAAATATTTGTCCATCCCGATTACCGGGGATTAAGACTTGGGCGACGGCTATACGATGCGAGAAAAGAACTGTGTGAGCAACTCAATTTAAGAGCTATTGTATTTGGCGGCAGGCTTCCCGAATTTCATAAATATCACGACACCCTGACTCCTAAAGAATATATTCAAAAAGTAAAGCATAAAGAAATTTATGATCCGGTTCTTTCATTTCAGCTTTCCAATGATTTTCATGTAAAAAAAGTATTAACGAATTACATGCCTGAGGATTTTCAAAGCAAAGAATTCGCAACGTTGTTGCAATGGGACAATGTGTATTATACCAGCGAAACAAAATCTTTATTCAATGCGAAAACTTACGTGAGGTTAGGTTTAATTCAGTGGCAGATGCGCCCCTACAAAAATATGGATGAAATGTTCACGCAGGTAGAGTTTTTTATAGATTCTATCTCTGCCTATAAAAGTGATTTTGCATTATTGCCGGAGCTCTTTAACGGCCCCTTGCTCGCTGAGTTTAATGACATGTCGGAAGCGGAAGCCATGCGTGCGCTTGCTCAATATACGCCCGAATTTAAAAAGCGGTTCAGAGAACTGGCTATTAGTTATAATGTAAATATCATCGCAGGAAGCGTACCCAGTGTCGAAGGAGACTCTTTAAAAAATATTGGCTACCTGTGCCACAGAAATGGAAATATAGATCAATACGAGAAAATTCATATCACGCCTGATGAAGCAAAATTCTGGGGAATCCGTGGAGGTAAAAAGCTCAATATTTTTGAGACTGATGCAGGTAAAGTTGGCGTTCTCATTTGTTATGACGTAGAGTTTCCCGAATTGTCAAGATTGATGGCTGATGAAGGGATGCAGATATTATTTGTGCCTTTTTTAACCGATACCCAGAATGCGTATAACCGTGTACGTTACTGTGCCCAGGCACGGGCTGTGGAAAATGAATGTTTTGTAGCCATCACTGGTTGCATTGGCAATTTGCCGAAAGTAGAAAACATGGATATTCAGTATTCTCAATCTGCAGTATTCACTCCTTGTGATTTTGCCTTTCCTTCAAATGGAATAAAGAGTGAAGCGACCGCCAATACAGAAATGGTTCTCATTGCTGATGTTGATCTTTCATTACTCGATGAATTGCATGCTCATGGAAGTGTACGTAACCTCAAAGACAGAAGGACTGATTTTTACGAACTTACATTAAAGGGACAGTCATCTATTTAGGTTATTCTATCGTCTGTCCGAAGTTTCTGCTCTAAACCTAACGTAAGGACTATCTTAATCCAGGCACAACCGGCTTTATTATAAATTAAGCAATAATTAAATCATCAATTTAAACCTGTATGATAAGATAAGAAATACTAAGAAGAATCTGAACGGGTTTTAATCGCTTAGTGTCAATGACAGAAAGATTGAATGCTTATAGAACAGCGGCAAATAGGATTTGTAGATTTCAAATGGCAGTCACGGATTATTCTTCATCACTATTGCCAGAGTGTTCATTATCTGCCCTTTCGAATGATAGGTGATTATATGATCAATCTCACGCCACCCAAATCAGATAGTCTGTGCGGAAAACGATCGCCCGGAGATCCGATGAACATAAAATTGTGTGGGATATTCCATTCCCTGCTTAATTTATCAATTATTTCAGGCCCAAAAACTCCAGGTACCTGGATGTATTCAATTTTAATATCAGGGTACGCCCGATCTAATGCCTGAAAGTCCCGCTCAAATATCTTATTTAATTTCTGTTCTTTTTGCAACACAGTCACGATCTTCAATTTTTGAGTAATCTCGTTTTCCTGAACATACTGTATCACTTTATTAAGAATAGCAATGTTGTCCCCCTTAGTAAAATAAACAAATGGTTGCCTCGTAAGCCTCCGCATTTCTTTGGTAAGATGAAATCTGCTGAAAAGAGAGGCCTTTTGAATTTTATCAAAAATAGTATTGGCATATAACAACATATAATGGATAACTACTTTTCTTTTTAAAAACATGTAAATAATAAGAATAGCAGGAACAAAATATTGCAGAAAAACGACAAGATAAGCCGGACGAATTTTTATGTTACCATACAAGGCAATCAATACCCCCAAAATGCCAAGACAAACAACTAATGGTGTCGCATATTCGGGTCTTGGCAATCGTGAACGTTTTATTTTAAGCAATAAATTTCCAAATCCAAAAAAAGCCATTACTGAAAGAAATGAAATGGTGTAAACGCCGGCAAGAGGGCCTAATTCACCGGCAGTGATGAATAAAATAGAAAGACATAAAATATAAAACACAATTAATATTCTCGGAGAACTCCCTTTTTTATTTAGTTTGAGCAGCATTTGTGGAAAAATACGATCAAGGGTCATGCGTTTCATAAGTCCGCTCACACCAATAAATGCAGTCAACACAGCCCCACTCAATACCAGGGCGGCATCAATTGAAATCATGACTGCAAGCCACCTGCCACCTGTTTGATCACCCAGGAAAGAAAGGAAAGCACTTTCATGACCTGCGATTGATTCAAGAGGAAGAATGGCAACGGCTATAAGGGCAATCAATGGGTTAATGATCATAACCAGTATCCACATATTTCTCAATGTCTTTGGAAAAACACCAGGTTGTTGTTCCTCAATAAAATTTGCAGATGTTTCAAAACCTGTTATACCAAGCATAGCTACACTGAATCCAAGAAATAAGGCATTGCTTAAACTCCCCTTTAGCGGCGTATTAAAATTAATCTTTGCAATATCCAAACCGTTCATTGCAAAAAAATAAATTCCACTGATGATCAATATTGCTAACGCTAAGAGATGGATGGTAAAAATAATGATCGCCACCACGGACGACTCTCCAATTCCACCAATAGTGAGGAATAAAAAAATGGTGAGTAAAACCATGGTAGCTATTATCACAGAAAAGACAGGAAAGATGCTATGTAGGTATTGCATTGCTTCCGATGCCGAAAGAACAGCCGTGGCCATGTAAGAAAGAATGGTGAGGCAGGCAGCTAAAGATGCATTCCCCTTACTGGTAGTATTTAAAAGAATATTATACGCTCCCCCATTGAGAGGAAGAGCGCCGACCGCTTCTCCATATATTTTTCTAAAAAAAAATAAAACTAACCCTACAATCAATAGGGATATAAAAGCATACTGGCCCGCATAAACTATACAAAGTGCAGACACATAAAGACATGATGAGGTAATGTCATTTCCACAAATAGCAGTAGCTGCAAGCTGCGATAATTTTTTTGGATGAGAATTTAGCTGCTCAGTCATAAGTTATACGTTCATAGTATTCATGCCATATCTGTTTCCGAAATTGAAAAATAAAAATGTAATTCTCAGTGGCTTTTGTTTACAAATGAAATGCAATGTATGGAAAATATGGTTTAAAAATAAAATTGGAATTTTGTATACTCTCAAAAAATATAAGCTATAAATTATTTTTTTTAAAAATATCGTTTGCATTTTTCGTAGTCTGAACAGCTACCTCTTCTACAGTCTTTCCTTTTATTTCTGCTATCCTTTGCACAATGTATTTCAGGTAACTGCTCTCATTCCTTTTACCTCTAAATGGAACAGGTGCCAAATAAGGTGAGTCAGTTTCTAATACAATATTTTTAAGGTCAATATTTTTCACTACTTCATCCAGTCCCGAATTTTTAAAAGTAACTACTCCTCCTATGCCCAATAAAAAACCCATATCGATAATTTCTTTTGCATTCTCTATTGTACCGCTAAAGCAATGGAAAATACCTCTTAACTCTTTACCTCTGTATTCCTTTACCACATCAATTGCTTCCTGCATGGCATTACGCGTATGAAGTACTAAAGGAATTTTATATTGAATGGCACATTCAATCTGGGTATGCAAACTTTCATATTGTTCTTTGGAGAATGTAGTATCCCAATAAAAATCTAACCCCGTTTCTCCGATGGCTGCAAATTCTCTTTGAGATAATTGTTGTTCAATCGCTCTCAATTCTTCTTTATAATTTTCTTTTACAGAGCAGGGATGCAATCCGGTCATCGCATACATCTTACCAGGAAATTTCTTTTCTAATTCCAGCAAGGCATTATTCCCGGAGCTATCTATTGCGGGCAGGTAAAAATTTTCAACCCCTTCGCTTATAGCTCTTTCAACTACCTCTTCAATATCTTCTTTAAATTCCCGGACATATAAATGCGTGTGGGTATCTATCAGTTTCATTTTACAAAGAAAGAATTTTTTTGAACTCTATTAAACCTATCGTTGCAATTTAGCGTCGATACTGCCGTTTTTATAATTTTTATCACCTTTAATCTTCGAAGTATGAAACAAATTTTTTGATTGTCCAAATGGGTTCGTTTTTTATCCTCGATGGACTGATGTCTTCAGGTAAATTGTGACCATTTTTACCGAATCTATGTTAGTTCCCTGACGCAAGGCCTCTGTAACTTTATAGATTAAAATGTAGATAGTTTTAAAATAGAAAGTACTCATACGATTGAAAATAAAAGCACTTCTAATCATTTTGCATGGAAGCTAAATATTATTATCGGAAAAATAATCAACACACAAAGTGGAAAAGAGATAGATGGAGTTTTTTGCGTGATCATGAAAAAATCAAATTGAATGATTCTCCTTTTTTTCCAAGGATAATGTATTTCAGGCAACAGAAAACTCAAAGGTCAGCAAATCAGACGGAAATTCATAGGCTTCAAAAATACTCATCTTAATATAAGAAAATTCACCTGTGCCGGGAGAGTAAAGGAGAAATAACTTTTACCAGAAATTCAAATACGAAGACTGCTGTGCTTAATTATGGCGATGGTGCATGCGATGACCAGGCTACAGTTACTGTCAATGGTAAAACACATAAATATCACTTTGCATTAAGAAATTGCCATTAAAAAAAAATGTTGATGATTTGTTAAATTATAATTAACTTCACCTCAGTTTTCATAGGGTACGGATTAAAAACGGGCTTGAGTATCTACTCAGGCCCTTTTTATTTTATGCTACACAGGTAATACTTTGAATAAAAATTCTTTAGCTGAATAGTATTCAAGAAGTTTATGAAGAGTCGTTTGTAGTATAGCTTTGGATTTCAGACTATCATGAAAAACAACAATAGATCCCGGTTTAGCATTATTAACTACGTTTAAATAGCAATTCTCTGAAGTCAATGATGAGTCAAAGTCTCCACTCAACACATCCCACATAATGGTTTTCATTTTTAATTTTTCACTGGCAATTGCGCGTATTTGAAATTTACTGATCCGCCCATATGGTGGCCTAAAAATTGAACTATCAATAACTTTTGCTGCTTTTTCTACATCCCTTATATAGACTTTATCATTTGTTTTCCATCCATTTAAATGACTGTAAGTATGATTACCAACTCTATGGCCCCCGGAAATAACTTGCTCATAAGTAGAAAAATTTTCAGCTACATTTTTTCCAATACAAAAAAAAGTTGCTTTAGCATGGTATTCTTTTAATTGTTCTAGCACAAACGGGGTTGCCTCCGGATGAGGGCCATCATCGAACGTGAAGTATAATACTTTGTCATCGGTTTTAATATCCCAAATACAATCAGGATATATTTTTTTTATGATACCAGGAGTCTTTTTTAGATAAAACATAGAGATAAAATTAACGATTTTTAACGTTGGCATTATTTCAATTAGCTAATTATTATCTTATGATAACAATCCAAGAGAGAACGCGAATTTGCAATTACTACGATTATGGCTTAAAAATTGATAAATTTCAGTAACCGTAAAGCCAAAAGGCGTTTTATTACGTTTCGATTGAACCAATTTTTATAAAAATCTATCACTCAAAAAATTGTAATTTTACCAATTAATTTTTACTCAATGGATATTACCCCCGGGCCCTTATTAAAAACAATCGATTCTCCGGCAGATTTAAAAAAGCTAACCAGGACTCAATTACACCAGTTGTCTTCCGAACTACGCCAATACATTATAGACGTGGTGAGTGTGCATGGCGGCCATTTTGCAGCCAGCCTGGGTGTTGTGGAACTAACGGTTGCACTCCATTATGTTTTTAATACCCCTTATGATCAATTGGTTTGGGATGTGGGCCACCAGGCGTATGGCCACAAAATACTTACAGGGCGCAGGGATAATTTTAGCACCATAAGAAAAAAGGGAGGCTTGAGTGGTTTTCCGAAAAGAGAAGAAAGTGAGTACGATGCATTTGGAGTAGGGCATTCTTCTACTTCCATTTCTGCTGCATTGGGAATGGCGATGGCTTCGCACTATAAAGGCGAAAAAGACAGGCAGCATGTAGCAATTATAGGAGAT
>JBDTJI010000306.1:0-5348 GCA_039935935.1 Ginsengibacter sp.
TTGCCCGATACATGGCTATGAATTACGGCAATCTTACCATGCCTTTTAAACGCTACCAGGTGCAGCTTGTATGGCGGGCAGACAGGCCACAAAAAGGAAGATACCGTGAATTTCTTCAATGCGATGCAGACATTGCAGGGACTTATTCGCAAATAAGTGATGCTGAGTTTATCGAAATCTATAAAAACGTTTTCGAAAAATTAAATATCGATGTAGAAATAAAAATCAACAGCAGAAAGATATTATATGCCCTGGCAGAGACTTGTGGCTGCCTTGATAATATGAACGCAATGACCATTGCCATTGATAAGTTGGAAAAAACAGGGATTGAAAAGGTTAAAGAAGAACTTTCAACAATAGGTTTATCAATTGAAAACATTGCATTGATAGAAGGCTGTATAAATATTGACGGATCCAATAAAGAAAAGTTAGAAAAAATTTCCGATATTTTAAGAGCCTCCGAAACCGGCAGAAAAGGCATTGAAGAATTAAAACAAATTTTATTGCTAACTCAACATAAAAATTCTGTATCTAAACAAAAGGTATTTATTGAATTTACACTGGCGAGGGGCCTTAATTATTACACCGGTATTATTTATGAGGTGAAAGCAAAAAATGTTCAAATGGGTAGTATCGGTGGTGGCGGCAGATATGATAATTTAACAGGTTTATTTGGTGTGCCGGGCGTGCCAGGGGTTGGCATCAGCTTTGGTCTTGACAGAATCTATGATGTAATGGAAGAGCTTAGTCTCTTCCCGGACGCTCTCAATCAATCTATCAAAGCCTTATTTTTTAATTTAGGAAAAGAAGAAAGCGAAAAGGCATTTGAACTTATGCAACAGTTAAGAAACAATGGTATTAGCTGTGAATTATGTTATGAAAATTCCAAACTGGAAAAACAATTCAAATATGCATCTAAAAAGAATATTGCATTTGCCGTCATCATCGGCTCTGAAGAAATAAAAGAGAATAATTGCATTGTAAAAGATCTGGCAAAGGGTGTACAAAAGACTATGCCAATGAATGAGCTCGTCGAGTTCTTTGATGATTAAAAAATTTACTCTTAAAACGACATTTACTCAAACTTCTTTAATACAAAATATCTATTTATGAAAACTTTTTTAAAGTTATTTATTGCTTCTGGTGTAATTACTTTCTTGTTTTCTTCCTGTAAAAAAACTAATGAGGCTGGCAGAATGATTCCCAAAAATGCTCTTTTTGTTGCACAAGTCAACATAAAATCAATGGATAGCAAACTCTCATGGGCTGAATTACAACAGACCGCCTGGTATAAAAAAGCCTATTCAGATTCTTCTGCTGCTGAATGGAGAAAGAAAATTCTTGAGAATCCTTCTGCGAGTGGAATTGACTTTGACGAAGGACTTATTTTTTTTGGAGCAAAGGATACTACCGGCTATTATATAGCAGCCGCGGGCAAATTGAAAAACATCAATGATTTTGAGGCATTCAATAAAAATTTTGATCCATCGCAAGTTGTATTAAAAACAGGAAACATCCACCTGCTCATTCTTAAAGATAAAAACGTAGTAGGCTGGAACGATAAAGATTTTATTTATGTAATGAATCCCGCCACCACCTCTTCACAACTGTACAAGTGGAATGACTCGACCGGTTCTCAATATGGTAATATAACAGACGACAGAAGCGCTGACCTTGCTGCAATATGCAAAACGCTATTTTCTTTGAAATCAAGCGCTTCACTTGTAGAAAATGAGCAATTCAGCAGCCTCCTAAAAGAAAAAGGAGATGTTCACGTTTGGCAAAATAATGAAGAGATCATTAAAAGCGCGCCTTCAATGGGTATGTTAAGTATGATCAAGCTGGATGCCTTCACCCGTGACAACATCTTCACTTATACAATTGATTTTAATAATGGAAAAATTGATATAAGCCAAAAGATATACGTAAGCAAAGAACTATCAGATGTTCTAAAAAAATACATGGGGAACTCCATCAATAAGGATATGATCAAAAACATTCCGTCAACAATTGTGTTTGGCATATTCGCTTTTAATTTTAAGCCCGAAGGCTTTAAAGAACTCATCAAATTAACCGGCACTGATGGATTAATAAACACGTATACCCAACAAATGGGATTTAATCTGGACGAAATTTCCAAAGCGACTAATAGTGACTGGCTACTGGCATTTAGCGATTTTAAAATGGGCAACGACTCTTTGAAATATAAGAATGGTATGGCAGACGATTCTGAAGGAAATAGATATAATATGCCTGAGTTTAACTATATTTTTTCCGTGGGTATTGGAGACAAATCAAGTTTGCAAAAAATAATCAATGCGGTTGCAAAGATAGGTGCGCTAACGGGTAACAACCCGATGGCCAATTACGTAATGAACAACAAAACTTTTGCTGTTGGTAACACAACTTCTTTCGCTAATCAATATCTTAGCGGCAGCAAGAATGAATTTGATTTCATGAATAAATTTTCAGATCACCCGGTTGGATTTTTTCTTGATATTCATCAGTTGCTTTCAGGGTTATCTTCTATGGCTGTGAAAGATCCAAATAAACAAAACTTGCTGGAACAAAGCTTGAAAACATGGAAAAATATTACAACATCGGGTGGCGAGTTTATGGATAATGGATTTCGGTTTCACACCGAAATCAATTTTATTGATCAGCAAACCAACGCTTTAAAATTATTAAATAATTACTTAGACGAAATCTATAAAATAAGCGAAGCAAGAAAACAACAAAGTAATAAAAAGTTAGACTCTTTATTGACTCCGCCTCCATCTGATACCGTAAGGCCAAAATAAAATAAAATGGAGATTCATCTTAGAAAAGTAAAGCCTGACTATTTCACAATATCAGATAAAGAAGTCTCGAAAGTTTGGCAACAAGACATTTCTATTATTAAAGGAGAACATTTACACATTGTAGCTCCCTCCGGTAGCGGTAAAACATCTTTAATTCTTTTTATTTATGGGTTAAGGAAAGATTATTCCGGTGCCATCCTTTACGGTGCCGCTAATATCAAAGAATTTTCTACAGAAGATTTCTCTGCTTTCAGGCAAAATAAAATAAGCGTCATTTTCCAGGATTTGAGACTATTTGAAAATCAAACAGCAAGAGAAAATATTGAGATCAAAAGGATTCTAAATCCTTACCATAAGCCTGAAGCAATAGACAGGATGGCAAAAAAACTTGGGATTGAAAATAAATTAAATCAACAGGTAAAAATATGCAGCTATGGCGAGCAACAGCGAATTGCCATTATTCGCGCACTTATGCAGCCATTTGATTTTTTATTATTGGATGAACCGTACAGTCATCTTGATGAAGAAAATAAGAATAAAGCAATGGCCCTTATCCGAGAAGAATGTGATCAACGAAATGCAGCGATGGTCTTTGCTGATTTAAAACCATTAGATTTTTTCAAACGCGACAAAATTGTACATCTATAAAATTTGCAACCTCATAAAAAAATTTTCACATCCTATTAAAATTAAATGTTACTAACCTATAAAAAAATACAGCCCTTAATCATTTCAGACAAAAATGTATTTTCAAAATGGTCAGGCTATTTTGGTTTATGGATTGGAGTGGTACTGCTTTTGGTTTCGATACAGTTGTTTATCAATATCCAGCAATTGCTTAAAGAAAATACTCCCCGCAAAAGTGGCGGATATGATTTTATTTCGATATCAAAAACAATTACCAACGATAACATGGGTAAGGACAATAGTTTCACTGAAACTGATCTAAGTAAACTTAAAAAACAACCAGACATTGCAGATGTTGCAGCCTTAATCTCTAATAAATTTAGAATACAAGCCACAGCAGGTGACTTGATTCCTTTTAGTACCGATCTTTTCCTGGAAAGTATCAACGATAATTTCATAGATACAATTCCTCCGACATTTAGCTGGCAACCCGGGCAAATGGTAGTACCTATTATTTTATCGTCTGACTTTTTAGAGATTTATAATGTATTTGCGCCGGCACAGGATTTGCCGCAACTTTCTCAAAAAACAATTTCGTCTGTCAATATTATTTTGGAATGCACAGGCCCTTACGGAAAGCAAAATTTCAAAGGCAATATTGTTGCATTAAGCGATCGTATTAATTCTCTTTTAGTGCCATCTTCTTTTATGCGCTGGAGCAATTGGCATTTTATGGAAGATACTGCAGTTCGTGCTTCAAGAATCTATATCAAAATAAAAGATGCTAATGACCCTTCTCTTATCTCCTACCTCGATCAGCAAGGATACCATCTTAATAAAGACAAAGTAAAATTCAGCCGCATCAAAAGTGTTTTACAAAACATTGTGAGCGCCCTGGGAGTTTTTGGAATCTTAGTGATTGTCCTGGCCTTAATGTTGTTTTCATTTTACCTGCAATTAATGATTGCAAAAAGCAAATCTAATCTACGTTTATTGCTGACGTTGGGTTATTCACCAAAATGGCTGGCCACGAGTGTTGCCAAAACATGGTTACCTTTTTATATTCTCATCATTATTGCAGCCTTAATCTCTACAGAAATACTTCATCTTCTATTTTTGCAACTTTCTTTTGTAAGTAATACTGGACTGCCTTATTTGCTAAACTGGATTGTATGGCTTGCGGCAATAGTATTGCTTGGATTAACGATGCTGATCAATTTAAGGTTAGTGAAGAAAGAATTGCAAATTATTTTGTAACATATCCATTCTAGAAAATTAATCTACTGCAAACTCCATTCTGATTGTGATGGAACCGGTTTTATTCCTGCTGGAAGTATTGAAAGTACCTCCATAGCTGTAATCTTCGTCGGTGTTCTTTCCGGTGATCTGAAAAACTCCCAGGTTCGCATTCCTCAATTTCCCTAAAGTGCTACCGGCATTTTTAGCGATTATTTCAGCCCTTTGTTTCCCATCAGCGCTTGCTTGTGCTAAAAGGTCCATTTTTATTTCCGTCAGCTTAGTGTAGTAAAATAAAGGAGCTGACGAATTAAATTCAATTCCTTTTTCAATCAGTTCTGTTGCCTCCCTTGATAACTGGTCAATCTTATCTACGTTTTGTGACTCTAATCTTACATTTTGTATAAGATTGTACCCGGAAAACTGTTGACCCAGCGACCTTCCATTCTCATCGGTCAGATAATTAAATTCCTTATTAATACTTATGGACGAAAAAACCATTTCACTGTTCTGGATTCCTTTGCCACTGAGATACGCTCTGATCGTGTTTTCATCTACTTTCAATTGCGCATAGGCACTTTTTAAGTCCATCGATTTTCTTGAATAATTACCTTTCCATACCACCAGGTCGCTGTTAAAATCTTTTTCAGCGGATCCTGTAACCTTAATAGTTTCCATAGCTTT
>JBDTJI010000307.1:0-9470 GCA_039935935.1 Ginsengibacter sp.
GGAGCTATAAAAACTGACAGAGTTGCCAAAGACTTTAATATTTCTGATAAGAACAGCCTGTATTTTGAAGAAAAAAAGCGAATAGGGAAGGCAGCTTCAGAACTAATTGAAGAAGGCGATACCATTATTTTAGATTCAGGCAGTACGACAATGGAAATAATCAAACACTTGTCCGGATTTAAGAGTTTGAATATTATTAGTAACGCAGTCAATGTTGCCATTGCCCTGGCTGATATGAAGAATACGAATGTAATAGTACCAGGGGGGATTTTAAGAAGAAATTCACTGTCCCTTGTTGGTTCTGCGGCTGAGGAGAATCTCCAAAACTATTTTTGTGATAAATTATTCCTTGCTGTTGACGGATTTCATCTGACTCATGGATTGTCCACCCCGAATGTAGAGGAAGCCCATCTAAACCGTAAGATGATCGAAATATCCAAAAAGGTAATAGTAGTAACTGACTCTAGTAAATTTACAAAAAGAAGCCTGGCGGTTATATGTCCCATTTCAAAAGTTGATATTGTAGTGACAGATTCAGGGATACTTCCTAAAGATTTAAATGAACTTGAAAATGCCGGAATCCGGGTGATCATTGCATAAGGCTGGATTTTAATAAAAGTTGAGTCGCAGTGCATGGGTAATTGGATTCAAAATCCGGTCACTATTTTATCTATACCAACCAATCTCTTTACCAGCAGTTGGGTAGCTATTTTAGCCCTGTACAAACAATTTTAAAAATAATTTTTTAAAAACCCCATTTTAATATGAAAAACAAAAGAAGAGATTTCATAAAGTTTGCCGGTGCAGCCGGCCTTGGAATAGCTGGAAATATATTCGAGCCATTTTCTACCAAAGCAAATGCTAAATCCAATTCAAATATGGCGACAACCAATAGCCCGTATCAAGAGAAAGATCTTAGTGTTATAGGCGCTTATGGTGCATGGGCTGCCTCATTAATATCTCATAATTTGCCGTCACTTTCTTTCCGGGGAAATGAATACAATGATATAGAAGCATGGCGCAGAAAAGCGAGGCAACGGGTGGCCGACCGGCTAAATATTCCCAACATAGGACCACTTCCAAAGGTAACCGTGAAAAGAGAATATGAATATGATGGCCTTCACATTGAAGAGCTGAGCTGGCAGTTGCCTTATGGCAACGCTACTGAAGCAATCTTACTAAAGCCCATGAACGCAAAAGGCAAATTACCAGGAATACTTGCGTTTCATGATCACGGAGGTAATAAGTATTTCGGCAACAGAAAAATCACCAAAACCCAGGATAAACAACATCCACTGATGGTTACTCACCAGGAGCATTACTATGAGGGTACGGCCTGGGCTAACGAAATCGCCAAACGTGGTTATGTTGTATTGATTTCAGACGCCTTCGCCTTCGCTAGCAGGAGGGTAATGTTGAAAGATGTATCGGAAAAATACAGGCACGGTGTTACAGATGATAACCCCGAACAACAAAAAAGTATCGAGGCATATAATACGTGGGCAAGTGAGCACGAACACGTTATGGCAAAGTCACTTTTCTGTGCTGGCACTACCTGGCCGGGAGTATTTTTTGCTGAAGATCAGAAAGCACTGGATATTTTATGCTCACGGGACGATGTGGACGCAGACAGAGTCGGTTGCGGCGGCTTGTCGGGTGGCGGCATTCGTACGGATTTTATGGGCGGTTTAGATCCCAGGATAAAGTGTGCTGTTACGGTTGGGTTCATGACTACCTGGCAAGATTTTCTACTCAACAAATCGCCTACGCATACATGGATGGCTTATGTTCCTTTACTACCGAATGAATTGGATTTTCCGGAAATTTTAGGATTGCGCACACCGCTTCCCACGATGGTGTTGAACGATGAGGATGATCAATTATATACTTTACCTCAAATGAAGCAGGCAGATAAGATATTACAGGAAATATATGCAAAAGCAAATGCTTCCACCCATTATAAGAGTTCTTATTATCCCGGACCGCATAAGTTTGATAAAAAGATGCAAAGCGACGCATTTGACTGGTTTGATAAATGGTTAAAAGCATGACAACCTGAGCCTGGTTTTTTTCACCTTAAAACAAATAGGAAAATTTAGATTAGAAAAATACAGTTATTTCTATTCCCCAATTTTTATTTTATCAAGTTCTTTCATGATCCGGTCGATTTCGGTTAAGGCTACAATCATTTTTTGATAATGTAATATATCCTCAAAATTCAGTTTTCTGCCCTTTCTATCTTTAAGCCACTTCTGTGCAGGTTGATAACCGCCGATATAAAACTCCCAGGCTACTTCCGGAACATGCATGTATTTAATGTATCACGTAAAAAAGCTTGATGCCTAAAAATGTATAGTAGAACTGGCTTTATATTTGTGACAACCTTCTCTTATCCATTTAAATCTTCACACAGGCCGAAGCAATAACAACCTTATTATAAATTTTTGAAACTATTTATTAAAAATATGATTTGCATCCCGTTGCAAAATGATTGTTAAGGATGAATTGACGAAGTTGAGTCTTCACTATACCACTGTGAAATTGGGCGAGGCAAATATCCCGGAAAACATTTCACCTCTCCAACAGCATCAGTTTAAAATTACATTGTTAAAATGGGGGCTGGAATTGATAGATGATAAAATAGCGTTCTAATTCAAAAGATAAAAAATGTTATTATAGAATTGGTGCATTATTCCGAAGAGCCATTAGCCATAAAATTATCAGAATACCTGGGTCAAATACTACAACACCATTATACTTACCTGGCCAATCTTTTTTCAGAAGTTGAAGGCACCACCATTGAACATTTTATGATTATTCATAAAATTGAGCGAAAGAGTTGCTGATGTACGATGAACTGAACGTTACTGAAATTGCATACCAGATGCATTATAGCAGCGTGGCATTTTTCCGCACAATTTAAAAAGGTGACAGTGCTCACCCCCTTCTCATTTCAAACGAATTAAAATTAAAAGGCTTACCCTGCTTGAGGTTGTGTGAATCATATAATCTTTCAATAGATTAATATAACATCTACCACCGGAATACTACTCACCTTTACCAGATGAAAAATACCTGCAATAAAAAAGCGAAAAATGCTGTAAAATCAGGCAATTCAGAAAATGAAAAAGTAAATCACATATAATTGTTGAAGTCATCGAATACATAACTAATTCGGTAATCAGTAAAACCATCACTAAGAAATTAGCCGGAAATGTAAGTGTCATGTCATTTGATACGGGTGGGGGACTATCTGAAAAGACATCACCTTTTGACACTTTCGTACAAATTATTGAGGGAAAAGCAAATATTGTAATTAAGAAAGTATCCAAACTACTTCGAACAGGCCAGGGAATCGTCATACCAGCCCATTCATCTAACTGATAATGCCCAACGGTAAATTTAAAATGATTACTACAGTTATTAAAAGCGGGTATGAATAACGTAAGCTACAGAATACATACCTATTACGAATAAACGCATTTTAAAGATAATTACCGCAGCCCCATTCTTATAATATTCTTTCTCAAATAAAACTTTAAACAAGTGTAAAGAATGTGACTTAGAGTCAGCTAAAAACTTCCAGAAGTTCACTTTCGAATGATAAAGAATTCATTAAAACTTGCTAAGAAACCAACCAGGTAAGTGGCATGGTAATGGATACGGTTGAACGGACACCATTTTAAAATTCAAATAAAATGAATAGAAGTATTAAAAGTTTAATCGGTTACACCATGGGGGCAACCGATGGCGAAATAGGAAAAGTTAAAGAGTTTTATTTTGATAATCTCACCTGGACGGTTCGCTATGTAATTGTAGAAACAGGTAACTGGCGCAATGGCAGCAAAGGGCTTATTTCGCCACAGGCGCTGTTAATTCCCAATTGGAACAATAAAGTATGTCCAATTAATCTCACAAAAAAAAGTAAAGAACGGCCATTTAGTGGATACTGAACAACCAGCATACCGGATGATATCTACTGAGGAAAATTTTAAGAAATAATAGCTTCAGAAACTTTACGATATTTTTTTAATTACCTATAATACAAACAAAATGCCTGAAAATAAAATTGACCAACACCCTCAGCAAACTGCTGACGACTCCGGTCACCAATCAATTCAACACACTTCTGATTCGGATCTGGATAAAAGGAACATTGTAGTAGAGGAAATCGAAGAATGGGATGTAGTACCGACCGATCAAAGAAGACCGCAATTCGGATGTAATGAAAACTATGGAAGAAGAAATTACTAAATGTGACTGATGACACTCTTTCGTATGACGATTTAATCTTTGCCTGGTTCATCACAACAGGAAAATTCAATTTGAGCATGCATGCCTTTAGAACAAAGTGTGGTCCTATTTGTAATGCAACTCATTTCTGAAAATTTTTGTCCGTTTGCATAATTAGTTCTCAATTAAGATACTGTCTAAAAGATGGTTTTCATGATTTTACTGATACCACTGTTTTATCCTTCCTTACTACTTTATCTACTACCTTATTTAAAGTAAGCCCTGAACTTTACAGAAAATGTCACTATAAAACAGCAACATGAAAGTATAACCTCACGGTAGAGAAAAAGAGGATGTGAGAGGTGCCCGTAGTATTGTTTCCGACAACTAAACAATCCATGTGTAGATTATTTATCTAAATGTGTGAATGATGTAACAGATCTGGGGTAATGTGTAACAATCCGGCGAATTAATACACCCAACTTTGCATTGGAAATGGTGGTTATACCAAATGTATTTTAAACTTAGTCCAATAATTAATATGGTATAATGCCGATATAACAGATTCAAAGCACAATGAAGCATAAGCGAAATTGGACTATAGAATATGTATAATCGGTATAAGAATAAAGTGGAGCGAGCTTATTCATAAAATGAATGATACATTTTGAAGTAACCTACTCTCTGTGCATTAATAGCCCGGTAAAATGACTCACTCACCGATTGACTTTGCCTGTTGAACGATTGGCAATTTTTTCTTCGTCATTTCGGTCCTAAATTTAAAATATTTAAAATCTCAAATTAATAAGGAGATAAAATATGAAAAGTAAAAGTTTATTTTCAGGATTCAGATTTATCATAATCCTCATCATCGGGTTAGTGTCGGCACGTGCAGCGTTTAATCCGGCTAATTATGCAGTAAGCGCTATCATTGCCGGTGGGTTCCTGGTACTGGCATTAGGCTATAGTATGGAAGCCACGGATGGCGGTATAGGAAAAATAGAAGAATTTTACTTTGAAGATACCACATGGGTAATCCGTTACCTTATTTTAAAAACAGGCAATTGGTTCCTCTACCGTAAGATTCTCATCTCACCAGAAGCCATAATAAAAAGAGATATAGCGCCCGGAATATTTCCCGTAAATCTTAGCAAGGAACAAATAAGGACTAGCCCGGTTATTGATACGGATAAACCAGTATCGCGACAGCAGGTTATGCAACTATATGGGCACTATGCCTGGCAAAGATATGGTGGAAGCGGTTTTTATGCCGTTGGTTCAGCAATTATGGATGACGATCCCATTATAGATGAAAAGATAATAAAGGAGGCTGATACTAACGATAAGAGAAGTGATGATGATCTCCATTTAAGAAGTACAAAAACAATTATAGGGTATCATATTCACGCATCTGACGGAGATTTTGGCCACGTAAGTGATTTTATTTTCAACGATGCCAACTGGCAAATTATGTACCTGGTGGATGATTCACATAAATGGTTTGGTGGTAAACAATTTCTGATTGAAACCCGAACAATAAAAGAAATACAATGGGAAAATTCCAAAGTTATTTTGAACATCTCAATAAATGTTATAAAAGGCTGTCACTTATTTGATGAATTGCAATTTAGACATTTCGGAAGCGCCGACACTCCTTTGGTAAATAGTTGATGATTTTGCAGCAACGCGAAGGCACTATGATATGATGATATAAAATTAAAAATCAAAATTAAAATTAAAAAAAATGAAAACAGAAACGGAAATTCTTTGGAACCTGGAGTCAACGGTCTGAGAGACAAGCAAACGACATCGGACATCACCATTAAAAAAGAAAAAAAATTAGAAGGAAAAAGACAGAAATATTGCATGAACTCTTTATTGAGCTGGAGAAGTTGCAAAATGAAGTAATTGCTTTTGGTCTTAAACTTTTTGTGATACTCGAAGGAAGAGATGCAGCAGGTAAAGGCCGGAACGATAAAAAGGATCACCAAACACTTAAGCCCGGGGTAAATAATAGTAGTGGCTTTGGTAAGCCTACTGACTTCCAGGAACGGGAGTGGCAGGCAATAGGGAAGGAACAGATTTCGAAATTCAATTTATTTCTTCAAAATAAATCTGATACGAATGAAGAATAAAGAAAATGACAAAAAGAGCTTGAAAGGCTTTGTCTATGTTGCTGTAGGAGTTGCGGCAGTCGGTGGGCTGCTTTTCGGCTATGATACTGGCGTGATTTCCGGAGCTATACTGTTTATCCAAAAGCAATATGGGCTATCGTCCACGATGGAAGAGGTGGTGGTTAGTTCCGTTTTAGTGGGTGCAATCATCGGTGCTGTTATTGGTGGTGCGCTAACCAATCGCTACGGACGACGCAAAATGATAATACTCGCTGGCATCATTTTCACCATCAGCGCCATCAGTACCGCCTTTTCCCCGTCAGTTAGCTGGTTGATTGCCGGGAGGGCAGTAAGCGGAATCGGTATTGGTATTGCTTCGTTTATCTCTCCGATGTATATAGGCGAATTAGTGCCGGCAAAGGTTCGCGGATCGCTGGTGGCGGTCAACATGCTTGCAATTACTACCGGGATTGTTGTTGCCTACCTGGTTGACTACGCATTCTCCGGTAGCGGGCAGTGGCGGTATATGTTCGGCCTTGCGGCTATACCCTCTATCGGCCTTGTTATTGGCATGTGGATACTACCGGATAGTCCACGCTGGCTAATCAGTAAATCGAAAACAAAAGAGGCAAAGCGGATTTTACAGCGCGTAAGAACTGACTCTGATGTAACACCGGAAATTACAGACATCCAAAAAAGTATGGAAAAGCAAGGTGAAGGCGGTATCAGGGGATTATTCCAACATTCACTAAAGATGCCCCTGGTCGTAGGTTTGGGATTGGCAATTTTTCAACAGATAACAGGTATCAATACCGTTATCTATTACTCGCCGACCATTTTCAAGTTTGCCGGTATTAGTGGAGCAGGCCCGGCAATACTGGCTGGGGCCGGGTTGACAGGCTTAATGTGGTGTTTTCATATACTGGCCATTTTCCTGATAGACCGTGTTGGAAGAAGGCCTTTGCTATTAACCGGAGTTGTCGGCCAGGTTGTTGGCCTAGCGATCCTTGGCGCTGCTTTTCAATTTCCGCAGTTGGCAACTTTCAAAAGCTATGTTGCCATTGGGGGCCTGAGTATTTATGTCGCCTGTTTTGCTTTCGGGCTTGGCCCTATCTTTTGGCTACTAATTTCTGAGATATATCCCCTGAAGGTTTGTGGTGCGGCCATGAGCGCAGTAACGGTTACTAATTGGGTTATAAATCTTATAGTGGCTGTTTCCTTTCTGAGTTTGGTTTCAGTGATAGGTCAAGCTTTCACTTTTTGGCTGTATGGATTGATAGCTATTGGTGCGTGGATCTTTTTTTACAAGCTCGTTCCTGAAACAAAGGGAAAGACCCTTGAACAAATCGAAGAGCACTGGCGAACAGGAAAGAAACCAAGAGAGTTATGAAAGCGATAAAGGTTTGCTTTTTTACCATTAATGGCGATTCTTCAAGTATAGAATAGTATGAAATATAAAAACAAGAATGAAAAATTAGTGTCGCACAATTATGGATTGGCTGATCCGGGAACACCGGAGATCATAACAAAAATTTTTTTAAATATGAGCTTAATTAAAGATGCCGCTGTTTATTTCTTTCATTATTTGAAGATGAAGAATTTAATTAATTTTTCGTTTACGGTAATCATGATAGTGGGATGTAAGGAAAGAACCGGTAACGATATAATAAATACCGCTGCAATCCATTTTGCAGGTGTTTTTATTACTGAAAATATTCAATCTGGTACTACTTTACGTATTGAGGGAAGGCCGGATGTAAAAAAAGAAACGGATAGTACATACTATGTTAGCGGATTAGTCGAAGAGTTTAGCCCGGTAAATTACCCGGTTAGTGTCAAGCACTTTAATGAAACGTTATGGTATTCAGAAAGTAATCCAAACAATCGGGAAAGTTAGAAATGTCTTGAAATATCTATCGGGAATAAAAAAATGAAATGATATTTCATTTGAGTTTTAATGGCGTCCCACAAAAATATGTTTCCGTGAAGCCTTTTACATAAAGCTGATTTCCGGCGGCAGGATAACGAAAATGTCTATAATTAATAATCTCTTTAAAATAAAAAAATCATGTTAAAAATAATAAACGGTTTGCCGGGCAATGTTTTAGGCATTGAAGCCGAGGGAGAAGTAACAGACGCAGATTACGAAAATGTTTTAATTCCCGCAGTTGATGAAAAATTAAAACCTAATAAGAAAATACGTTTTCTCTATTATTTAGGACCCGGCTTTACGGGATTCAGCCTGAGGGCGATGATAGATGATGCGGGAGTGGGAATGAAAAATTTCTCAGCGTGGGATCGTGTTGCCCTTGTTTCCGACCATCACCTGATAAATGCTTTCGCAAAATTCTTCGGTTACCTGTTACCGGGTGAGGTCAGGGTATTTCGCAATACGGAGTTGGAGGAGGCAAGGAAATGGATCGTTGAATAGTAAAATTAAAGCCATTGGCACGGGTTTAACAATCGTGCTGAAATTATCATGAACAAAGAAGAATATAATACAAATCAATTGTATAGTTTTCTACCATCCAATGCAGAAGGAGTTAATTCCCTTGCGCAACTTGCTCTTGACCTGCAATGGTCATGGAACCATGCTGCAGATGAAATATGGAACCAGCTTGATCCGCAACTTTGGGAGCTTACACATAATCCCTGGATCATTTTGCAAACAGTATCCCGCGACCAGTTGAAGAAAAATTTAGCCGATACTGTTTTCCTCGGCAAAGTAAATACTTTACTAAAAGAAAAAGAATTGGAATATACAAGCTCTGCATGGTTTCAACAAAACCATCCAGGTACATCGTTGAAATGTATTGCTTATTTCAGTATGGAATTTATGCTTAGCGAAGCGCTTCCCATTTATGTGGGCGGTTTGGGAAATGTTGCAGGCGATCAGTTAAAATCTGCCAGTGATCTTGGAGTACCGGTTGTTGCTGTTGGATTACTTTACCAGCAGGGATATTTTCGGCAGAAAATAGATAAGGATGGCAATCAGCAAGCTATGTTTCCATTTACTGATCCGGGACAGCTTCCCGTTACACCACTTCGTTTACCTAACGGCGAATGGTTAAGACTGAAAATATCTTTAGCGGGTCACACGGTTTGGCTGCGCACCTGGGAGGT
>JBDTJI010000308.1:0-4333 GCA_039935935.1 Ginsengibacter sp.
TAGGTTCTTTTATCGGACTGGCTGCTATGACACAAAGTGACCTCGTCATCAAAAATGCGGGGATCGATCATCTTGGAATCATTCCTGAACGATTTCGGCAGTTAGGAATTAAAATGAATTTTTCCGGTGATGACATTCATATTCCTGAGCAGGAGATATATGAGATAGAGACCTTTCTCGACAGCTCTATGCTTACTATTGCTGATCATCCTTGGCCGGGGCTTACTCCTGATTTGTTGAGTATCATATTGGTAGTTGCCACCCAGGCAAAAGGAAGCGTATTAATTCATCAGAAAATGTTTGAAAGCAGGCTGTTTTTTGTAGATAAAGTCATTGAGATGGGAGCCCGGATCGTATTATGTGACCCCCATAGGGCTGTAGTAGTAGGCCTTGAAAGGAAATATCCGTTAAGGGGTATCACCATGAGCAGCCCGGATATAAGGGCGGGGGTGGCGTTACTGATAGCTGCATTGAGCGCTGAAGGTAAAAGTGTGATTCAGAATATAGAACAGATTGACAGGGGGTATCAAAATATTGATGAGAGATTAAAAAAATTAGGTGCCCTGATCGAAAGAAAATAAACAGGTAAGAATGGTTTGTGGATATAAGTGTTCTGATAGAATCTAACAGATATTAGGCAAGCATGAAAAAAAAATACAACAAGATTATTTTAATCACTGCTCCATCGGGATCAGGAAAAACTTCTATTGTAAATTACCTGATGAAAAAGTTTCCCTCACTCGCCTTTTCAGTCTCTGCCACCACACGGCCGCCACGAAAAAATGAAAGGGAAGGCAAAGACTATTATTTTATTTCAGAAGAAGCATTTAAAGAAAAAATACACAACAAAGAATTTTTAGAATGGGAAATGGTATACGAAGGGAAATATTATGGTACTTTAAAATCTGACATTTCGCGTATATGGGAGAAAAATAAAGTACCAGTGCTTGATATCGATGTGCAGGGAGCTATTCACGTCCAGCAGCAGTATCCCATAAATACCATTGCCATCTTTGTGCAAGCTCCTTCTATTGCAGAATTGAAGAGAAGACTACTGCAGAGAGGGTCTGAAACAGAAGAAACCATAAAATCGAGGCTGAGCAAATCTACGTATGAGATGACCTTTAAGAATCATTTTGAAAACATCATCATCAACGAAAAATTTGATTTAGCTTGTGACGATGCGGAAAAGATTGTCGGAGATTTTCTTAATAACTAACTGATATTTACACAATACTTTAAATTTGCTGGATGGAGTGGATGACTATCATATTAATAGTAGTTGTATTGCTTTTAATTGGATTTTTTTCAGGCATAGAAACGGTTTTTATTTCGATAGGTAAACTTTCTATCGAACTTAGAAAAAAGCAAGGCAACTATAGCGGAAAGATATGGGCTACTTTTTTAGAAGCTCCTGCACGCTTCACTGTTACAACGCTTCTGATTTGTAATATTCTTTTAGTGGCCTATGGGTTGCTATGGAGTAATGCATTTTCCGGCGTTTGGGCTTATTGGCACATCGATAACCCTTACATCATTCTCGCCGGCGAAACCTTTGTGGCTACATTGCTGCTTATTATTGTAGAGTTTATTTTCAGAGCTTTTTTTAGAGCAAAAGCCAATGCTATCACCGATAACGGATTTATCACATTTACTATAAACTCACTTTATTCTCTTTTTCCTCTTATTGCCCGGTACTTCGTAAGTGTGGCGGATTGGTCGCTTAAATATCTTCTGAATGTGAAATTGAAAAATAAAACCGAATCCTTTTCCAGGATAGATCTTGAGCATTATGTGCAGCAATTAAAAATGAATGATAGTGATGAAAAATCAGAAATCAACAATGAAATTTTTGAAAACGTACTGTCGCTATCGGAGACCAGGATCAGGGAATGCCTGGTGCCCCGGATGGAAATTGTTTCCGTAAGTGTGAACACGACCATGGAAGCACTTAAAGCTCGTTTTGTAGAAACCAAATTGACTAAGCTGATTGTGTATGAGGGCGATGTTGATAATATTCTCGGGTATGTTCATCAATTAGCTATGTTCAGGAATCCAAAAAATATTCCCAACACCCTGTTGCCTATTCCTGTAATTCCGGATAGCATGAAGGCAACCGACCTCTTGCATAAATTTACCAAAGAGAGAAAGAGTATCGCATGGGTAATTGATGAATTTGGTGGCACAGCAGGTATTGTTACCATGGAAGACCTTCTTGAGGAAATTTTTGGCGATATCTATGACGAATATGATATACAGGAAGAATTCGTAGATAAACAAGTGGCGGCTAATGAATTCCTTTTCAGTGGAAGGCTTGAACTGGATTACCTGGCAGAAAAATATAAGCTTACTTTCAGAAAAACAGAAGAAACTGAAACGCTGTCGGGATACATTATTAATCTACATGAATCCATACCGCGAGAGAGAGACCGCATTATCATGGACGATTATCAATTTGATATTTTGAAAGTGAGTGAGACGAGAATCGAAACAGTAAAACTGAAAGTACTGAGATAGCTCAATTGTTTTTACGACTCATTAAAATTCGATAAGAGCCTCATTCAAAATCGTTCCTGACAGGTATTTTACAAGTTTATCCTATGCGAATTGCACTTAGCATCCATTTATTTACAAAGGGTTATCCCGGTGATGAACACGATTCTCTGTTCGACTTTTTTTTGAATTTACCTCTTAGTAATCCGGAACATACTTTTATTTTAATATCCGACACGCATTATCCACCTTCTTTGGTTTTTCCCAACAATGTCATTCCCGTGTTCATTGGCCCGGAAGCCAAAAATCCTCTTACATGGCGGATCTGGTATAATTTAAAAATTCCTTTAACCTTAAAAAGGTACAAAGCCGATATTTTTATAACAGCTAAATTTTGTTCTTTGAGAACCGGCGTGCCTCAGTTGCTGGTAGATCCTGATCTCCATTTTATTCATCAACCTTCAATTTTGAATAAAAGGCATCTTCATTTCTATAAAAAATATACTCTCCGCTTTCTGAACAAATGTGAGGCGATCATGGTCAATTCTATGTTTTCTAAAAAAGAACTGATCCATCATTATCACATAGAGGAAAGTAAGATATCGGTATTTTTCCCGGATGTGGCTAAAGACTCCATGCCCATGAATTATGAAGAAAGAGAAAAGATAAAAGAAAAATATGCAGACGGGAATGAATACTTTATATACAATGGTAGTATCACTCCACGACAAAATTTAAAAAGTTTGCTGAAGGCATTCTCTGCTTTTAAAAAACGACAGAAAAGTAGTATGCAACTGCTTATTACGGGTAAGCCGGGAGCAGAATACGAAGAATGGCTGACCACGTTAAAACACTATAGATTTCAGGCAGAAGTAAAAGTATTGGACAATTTATCAAAGAATGAAACAGGAAAGATTGTTGCCGGAGCTTATGCAATGGTTTATACTCCTTTTTATCAAACCACCTACAACACGCCCATGCAGGCGTTGATAGGTGAAGTGCCCCTGATTGTCTCTGAAATTGGCGCATTACCGGAAGCATGTGGCGATGCAGCATTGTATTCCGATCCTGGTGATTTTAGAACCATTGCTGAAAAAATGATGCTTTTATTTAAAGATGAAAGACTGAGGAAAGACTTAATTCAAAGAGGACAGGCACAGTTAAAAAATATTGAGGCGAAGCGCGAATCCATACCATCTTTTCATGGGTTTGATTTTTTTAAAAGTTAAATGGGGTCATCAATGCTAACTTTACCACATGTATAGTAAATTTTCAGGTTGGGACGATACCATCGCCGCGATTGCAACGCCGCCGGGCATTGGAGCTATTGGAGTTATACGCCTCAGCGGTGACAAAGCATACGATATTGTTCAATCTGTTTTTCCTTCAAAAAATTTAAAATTACAACCGGCAAACACCCTGCTGGTAGGCTTTTTGCGGGAGGATGATCAATTGCTGGATGAAGTAGTATTGTCATTTTTTAAAAAGCCCGCTTCTTACACCGGTGAAGATGTGATCGAAATAAGTTGTCATGGTTCGCCTTATGTGCAGCAGCAGGTGCTGGAAGCGCTGATACGAAATGGTGCACGGCTGGCTAAAGCGGGTGAATTTACCCAGCGATCCTTTCTCAATAGAAAATTAGATCTCGTTCAGGCAGAAGCTGTAGGTGACCTGATAGCAAGCAATACAAAGGCTTCTCAGAGAGCTGCGTTGAGCAACATGCGCGGAGGATTTTCAAATGTGCTTCATGAACTACGCGAAGAGTTAATTAAATTTTCATCTCTGATAGAGCTTGAACTTGACTTTAGTGAAGAAGACGTACAGTTTGCTGATCGTAATC